>CAIYYI010000209.1 GCA_903930345.1 uncultured Verrucomicrobiota bacterium | reverse complement strand
TCCATGTGTTGGATCTGGGCGAGTTGCTGAAGAATTTGGGCTGGAGAGATGTCATTCATGGTCGTAGTATATACACATATATATACTATTCCACAAAAAAACGCTCTTAAAAGCCATTTCCCTGAATTCTGTCTCGCACCCCTTCCTCCGTGCGTTGCGCTTAGGAACTCGACACCGGGAGGGAATTTTGATACCAACGCGGGCTGTGCGAGCGGAATTGTTGAAAAATGTGGGACGCGTGGTGCTGAAATTCGGCACCGGGGTGCTGACCGACAGCAAGAAGCAGCCTGACCTGCCGCAATTGGAGCAGTTGGCGGCCCAGGTGGCCGGCTTGCGCAAAAGCGGGCGGGAAGTGGTGGTGGTGACCTCGGGAGCAGTGGGGGCGGGCATGGGCGTGCTGGGTTACACCAGGCGCCCAACGGAACTGGCCGAACTCCAGGCCTGTGCGGCGGTGGGACAATGCCGCCTGATGGCCACTTACGAAAAGCTGTTTTCCAAGCACGGACTGGCGGTCGCGCAGGTGCTCCTGACGCACGATGACCTGGAACACCATGACCGCCACCTCAATGCGCGCAGCACGCTGGTGACCCTGTTGAGCCGGGGCGTGGTGCCGATCATCAACGAGAATGACACGACTTCCTTCACCGAGCTGAAATTCGGTGACAACGACAAGCTCTCAGCGTTGGTCGCCTACCTCTTGCCGGCGGATCTGCTGATCATCCTTACCACGGTGGACGGGGTGGTGGCCAATTTCGGCAAGCCCAACGCCCGCACGCTGAGCACCATTGAAAAAATCGACGCCAGCATTGAGGGCATGGCGGGCGGCACGGAGAGCGTCACTGCTGTGGGTGGCATGACCTCGAAGATCCAAGCCGCAAAAATCGTGATCCGCTCGGGCATTCCGCTGGTCATCGCCTCGGGCAAGAAAACCAACGCCATGGCGGACATCCTGGCCGGCAAGGAGGAGGGGACCATCTTCCTGCCCAAGACCATCCGGCTGGGAAGCCGGAAGCGCTGGATCGCCTTTTTTCACCATCCCAAAGGAACCTTGCTGGTGGATGATGGGGCCAAGCGCGCCCTGCGTGAGAAGGGCAAAAGCCTGCTGCCACCCGGGGTGTTGCGCCACGAGGGGGCGTTTGACGCCGGCGACGTGGTGCGCGTCTGCGACCTGAACGGACTGGAGTTTGCCCGGGGAAAGACGCGCTTTTCCTCACAGCAGATTGAGGCGCGCGACTATCCGCGCGAGGTAATCATTCACCGGGATGACCTGGTCATCCTCTGAACCCATGGCGCGATCCGATCGAAAACCCAAATCCACACCAGCCAGTGCCACTCCCAAGGAGCGGGTGCTGAGGCGCCGAGCGGGCCGTCCCGGCATCAGCCTGTTACGCGACGTCATGGCAGCGCTGCGCGCCCCCGATGGCTGCCCCTGGGACCGGGAGCAGGACCACCACACCCTGCGCTTTCACGCGGTGGAGGAGGTGTACGAACTCATTGACGCCATTGAGGCCGGCGACCAGGAGGAAATGATCGAGGAACTGGGGGACATTCTTCTGCAAGTCGTGTTTCATTGCCAGTTGGGCCAGGAACGCGGCGAGTTTGACTTTGACACCGTCTGCCAGCGCATCGCGGAAAAGCTGATCCGCCGCCACCCGCACGTCTTCGGGGATGCGCAGGTCAAAACCGTGGACGGCGTCTGGGCGCAGTGGGAGAAAATCAAGCGGGCGGAAAAGGATGGCACCCGGCACGAAAGACCCTCCGCTCTGGATGGCATCCCCCGGCATCTGCCCGCGCTGATGCGGGCGGAAAAACTGACCAAGAAAGCCCGCAAGGCCGGACTGCTCACCGCCGCCGAAACCAGTGCGCTGCCCCTGACTGCGGCACAACTGGGCCGCCAGTTGTTTGAGCTGGCCCGCCACGCCCAGGGCAGGGGATGGCACGCCGAGGATTTGCTGCGCCGGGAAATCACCCGCCGCGAAAAAAACTGGAAAAAGCGGGAGCGCCCTCCGCAGGCCCCGGCTTCTCAACGCGGAAAAACAACGAACCAATCATGACTGACCCCCGTTATCCCCAACTCGCCCGCCTGTTGGTGGAGTACTCCTGCCAGCTTAAAAAAGGCGATGCCATCCTGCTCGACATGGTGGACATCCCCGACGAGTTCACTGTGGAACTCATGCGCGCCTGCCGGGCTGCCGGGGCGGCGCCCCTGGTGGAGGTGCGCCACACGCGAGTCACCCGCGAAATCCTGCGGGACACCAGCGCCCGTCATGCCGCCCTGGTGCGGGACGTGGAGCTGAGTCGCATGCGCAAGATGGATGCCTACATTGCGATCCGGGGCAGCCACAACGCCAGCGAGACAGCGGATGTGCCGGCCGACCGCCTGCACATCTACACGAAGACGCTCCGGCCCGTCCTCAACCACCGGGTGAACAAAACGCGTTGGTGCGTGCTGCGCTGGCCCACCCCCAGCATGGCCCAGGCCGCCAACATGAGCACCGAGGCGTTTGAAAACTTCTTCTTCCAGGTCTGCACCATGGATTACCGGCGCATGGCCAAGGCCATGATCCCGCTGGAGAAACGCATGAAAACGGCGGATCGCGTCCACCTCAAGAGCCCCGGCACGGACCTCACCTTCAGCATCCGCGGAATCGGGGCCAAATCGTGCAACGGGCGGCTGAACATCCCTGACGGCGAAGTGTTCTCCTGCCCGGTCAAAAACTCGGTCAACGGCGTGATCCAGTTCAACGCCCCCACCATCTACGCGGGCACGAGGTTCGAAAACATCCGGTTGGAATTCGAGCGGGGCCGCGTGGTCAAGGCCACGGGAAGCGATGCCAAGCGCATCAATGAAATCCTGGATACTGATGCCGGCGCACGCTACGTGGGCGAGTTTGCCATCGGCATGAACCCGCACATTCTCAATCCGATGGGGGACATCCTGTTTGATGAAAAGATCGCCGGTTCGATTCACTTCACCCCGGGACAGGCCTACGAGGTGGCGGACAATGGCAACCGCTCCGCCGTACACTGGGACATGGTGCTCATCCAGCGTCCGGAATGGGGGGGGGGAGAAATCTGGTTTGATGACGAACTCATCCGCAAGGATGGATTGTTTCTGCCGACCGACTTGCGGCCCCTGAATCCCGACCGATTGAAGTAACCCGCCACGGATAAAATCCAAAACCTCCGGGAGGCACGCCTCCCGGAGGTTTTCAACGGGGTTTACGGCGGTCAGCTCTTAAGGATAGCCAGGAACTGCTTCATGGCTGGAGAGAGCACCTTGTTCTTCTTGTAGATGGCGGCCAGCGGCCGGTAGAACTCCGCGTCCGTGAAGCGCACCTCGCTCAAGGTCTGCTTGGAGACTTCCTGCAGGATGGTGCTTTGGGGCACAATGGCCACACCGGCATCGATTTCCACAGCGCGTTTGACGGTTTCAATGTTGTCAAACTCCATCGCCATCTGGACATGCACATCATGCTCCTTGAGCAGTTTGTCCGTGGCCCGGCGCGTGGGAATGTCAGCCTCGAAAGCGATGAATTTCAGGTCGGCGATCTCACGCAGCTTGATGGTCTTGTTCTTGGCGAGCGGATGCTGCGGGTGGCAGATGAGCACCATGGGATCCTTGCGCAGAGCAATGATCTCCAGCTTGGAATCCCGGGTGGGGTAGGCCACCAGGCCCATGTCCACCACGTTGCTAAGCACATCATCATAGACCTGATTGGCCCGGCGGTACTCCACATGCACGTTGACCGTCGGATAGGTCTTGAGGAATTTCTTCATGTACGGCGGCAGGTCGTGCAGCCCGATGCTGTAAATGGTGGCCACGCGGATGGTGCCGGAGATGATATCCTTGATCTCCTGCAGGCGGCTGTGCAGGGCATCGTAGGTCTGGATGACCTGCTTGCTGTACTCGTACAGCACCTGCCCCTCGCGGGTAAGGCGAAATTTCTTCTTGCTGCGCTCGATCAACAACGACTTGAACAAACGCTCCAGTGAGCTGATCTGCTGGCTCACTGCCGACTGGGTTACCCCGTTGATTTGGGCCGCTTTGGTAAAGCTTTCCGTTTCGGCCAAATCGCAAAACACCTTCAGGCTTTCAATTTGCATGCCCCACTAAAGGCCAAACGCCAGATAATGTCAACTAATGTAAATCAAATGGCAGTAAGAATTTCTTTCACCTTGAGGAGCAATTCCTGGCTGGTGAACGGTTTTTGCAGGTAATTTTCCTCCTCCTCCGAGTTTGGCCGCACGTAGCCGCTGGAATAAATGATGCGCGCGCCGGGGCGGATTTGACGGATGCGTTCAATCAAATCCCGGCCGCTCATCTGCGGCATCACCAGATCTGTGATCACCAAATCGATCTTGATTCTCTGGTTCTGAAGGATTTCCACCGCTTTTAAACCGCTGTTGGCGGTGAGCACCTGGTATCCGAACGCGGCCAGCACCGTCTGGCCCATCGTCAGCATGAGATCCTCGTCGTCCACCATTAGAATTGTTTGCGTTCCGGTAAGATCCGAGCCCTGGGCAAGGACTTCCCGCACCACTTTGCGGACGGCGGGCAGGTAAATGCGCACGGAGGTGCCATGGCCGGAGTCGCTGGACACCGCCACGCTGCCGCCATGGTTGGTGACGATGCCGTACACCCAGGCAAGGCCCAGACCACGGTGGCCGTGTTTGGTGGTGAAAAACGGCTCAAAAATACGATTTAGATTCTCTGCCGCAATGCCGGCGCCGTCATCGGCGATCTCCAGGCAGACGTAACTCCCGACCGCGAGTTGGGCGTTGCGGTCCTGCGTGGGGCCGGTGAGATCAAGGTTGCGGGACTGGATGTGAACATGGCCTGTTTGGTCGTCCGGAATGGCCTGGACGGCGTTTTCCAGCACTTTCATGGCGGCCTGCTGGATTTTTGCCTCGTCAAAGGTGACCGTGTACAGCCGTTTTTCCAGGTTGACCGTCCACCGGTGCTTGTTTCCAGGGGATTTTTGGAACAATTCCACCGTCTTGGTGAGCACGGAATTGAGATTGCCCGCCTGCTGGGAGCGGGCATCCCTTTCCTGCCGGCTGAAGGCGGCCAAATCGGCGGCGATTTCCGCCGCCTTCCCCGCTGATTTTTCCACCTCCAAGAGGGAGGGGCGCCAGGGATGGTCTGACTCCATTCGCCCCAGCAACAGCGATGTGTGTCCCAGAATGCTGGTCAGGGCGTTGTTAAAGTCCAAAGCCACGGTGCGGGTGAGCTGCAGCGCACAGTCAAGTTTCTGTTTTTGGGCCGCACTTTCCGCCAGTTGCACCTTGGCCTCCGCCGGGTTGGTGGCATTGCCTGATGCAGAGGTGAACATTTGCAGGATGAAAAGTTTTTTTCCATCCACGGTTATCTGGCAGACGTTGGTGGCGAAGGATTCGGTGCGACCGCCTAGCACATTAAACAGAATCTGGTGGTAGGATCGGCAGGATATATCGAGCAGCGACAGGAACTGCACTGCGCTCGAATCGTTCTCCATCGCCCAAAGGGAACTCAGCAAAACCGAACTTCCCTCGATAATCTTGCCAAAAACCGCCGCCGCCCCCCGGCTGTGATTTCGAATAACCCCGTTGGGGTCAACCATCAGGACAGGCCATTCGGCATTATCCAGTCCAAATACGACGTCTGGTTTCATTCAGTGTCCTCTGCGAGAAAGTGAGGGGACCGCTCCTCTGTGGCAATCAGATTCATTTGCCGCCCTCGAAATGATCAAAGGCCTCCGGCAGCAACTGCCGGACGGTGAATTCCCGCCATTGCGCAGGCTGATTGGAATCCGCCACGTAAACGGCGGCCTCGGGGGCATACTCAGCCAGCAACTGTCGGCAGGCGCCGCAGGGGGTGGCTCCCCGTGGCAGGTCGGCAACCACCGCCACCGCAAGAAAATCCCGGCGGCCTTCCGTCAGCGCCTTGAAGAGGGCAACTCGCTCAGCGCAACAGGTCAGGCCATAGCTGGCGCTTTCCACGTTGGCACCGGTCACGATCTCGCCTTGGGCCGTCAGCAAGGCGGCCCCGACCTTGAAGCGGGAGTAGGGGGCCACCGCCCTTTCGCGGGCGGCCAACGCGGCGGCCAACAGTTGCTCAATTTCAGCTTTGCGCATAAAGACGGGCGAAGTTTTCCAGGATTTCCGCCGCCAGCGCCCCGTTACGGTGGCCCATGGCCAGCACTTCCGCGTGGCTGATGGGGTTGACGTTGAGACCGGCCGCCGGGTTGGTGATGCAGGAAAGTCCGGCCACCCGCAGGCCGCATTGCCGCGCCACGACCGCCTCAGGTACCGTGCTCATCCCCACGGCATCCGCCCCCAGCAGGGAGAAGGCACGGATTTCCGCCGGGGTCTCATAGGAAGGACCGCTGACGGCCAAGTACACCCCCTCGTGCAACCGGGCACCCGCATCTTTGCCGGCCCGCTTCAGCAACCGGAGCAATTCCACATCGTACACTTGCGAGAGATCGACAAACGGCTCCATCCCGAACCCGGTCGAATTACGTAAAGGGTTCTTCCCCATGAAGTTGATGTGGTCAGCCAAACCCATGAAATCCCCCGCGCGAAATCCACGATTGATCCCGCCGGCGGCATTGGTCAGCAGCACGGTCTTGACTCCCATGGCGGCCAGAACCCGAGTGGGAAAAGTGATGGTCTCCATGTCCAGATTCTCATAGAAATGGTTGCGACCGCAAAGCAGCACCACCGGCGTTTTGTCCAGATACCCCCAAATCAAGCGTCCCTCATGGCCCGGCACCCCAGGTGTGGCAAATCCGGGAATGGCGGAATAATTGATCTCCAGCACCTTGGTGCATAGTTTGATGACCGATTGAAAGCCGCTTCCCAAAACCACCCCGAGAGACGGGCGCAATTTCGTGCGCCGCATGAGGACCGTGGCGGTTTCAGTTGGCGTCACGCGTTCTCGGCGCGGATGGCCAACCGAGGCAGGTTGCTCCCGGTTAAGTGCTTTTCGCGTTTCGTCTTTCATTGTTGCTGAGTCATTTACACGAACTGGCTGACCATACAACCGCCAACCATCCCCCCGAGAACTTACCGTTCAGGGCGGTCTGGCGTCAATATTGCACGGCAGCTTGCTTAATGCCAAACCTGAATTAGTGTCCTTGGACATCTGACATGAGTCTCAGCCAGGAAGAAATTGGGCGTTATGCGCGCCATTTGATGCTCCCCGAAGTGGGGGTGGCCGGCCAGGATAAAATCCGGGCCGCCAGTGTGTTGTGCATTGGGGCCGGAGGGTTGGGTGCCCCCCTTTGTCTGTACCTGGCCGCCGCCGGCATTGGCCGCTTGGGGATTGTGGATTTTGACAGGGTGGATCTCTCCAACCTGCAACGCCAGGTCATCCACCGAACGCAGGATATTGGCCGCGCCAAAACAGAGTCTGCGCAGGAGGCCATCTTGGCGCTTAATCCCGGTGTGGAGGTGGTTGTGCATGCCACCCGCATCGCCAGTGCCAATGCCTTGGATATTCTCCGCCCATACGACGTTGTGGTGGACTGCACGGATAATTTTCCCGCCCGTTTTCTGACGAATGACGCCTGCGTATGGCTGCGCAAGCCGAACGTCTATGGCTCAATTTTTCGTTTTGAGGGCCAGGCGAGCGTTTTCGCACCGCACCTGGGTGGTCCGTGTTACCGATGCCTCTACCCGGAACCCCCGCCACCCGGACTGGCTCCGAGTTGTGCGGAGGCAGGCGTCCTCGGTGTGCTGCCTGGGCTGATTGGCACGATCCAGGCCACGGAAGTTCTCAAACTGATCCTGGGGCGAGGCACCTCCCTGTTGGGGCGCCTGCTGGTGATCAACGCCTTGGAAATGAAATTCAAGGAACTCAAAGTGCAGCGCGATCCTGATTGCCCGGTGTGTGGCCACCACCCCACCATCACTCGGTTAACCGACCACTCAACCACCTGTTCCCTCCCGCCAAATTTTATGAACACCCCAATGCATCCCGATGAAGTCGCCGTACAAGAGATGAAACGAGTTCTGGACAACCCCGCCAGCGGCATCCAGGTGCTTGACGTGCGCGAACCAGAGGAGTACGAGGTGGCCCGGGTGGCGGGCACCAAACTTATTCCCTTAAGCCAACTGGCCCAACGCATTACCGAGTTGGACATCCAGGGAAACTATTATCTGCACTGCAAGGGCGGGGTTCGCTCGCTGAAGGCGGTGGAATTCCTCAAGCAGAAGGGTTTTCAGCAGGTAAAAAGTGTGCGCGGCGGCATTCTGGCCTGGAGTGCGGAAATCGACTCCTCAGTGCCCCGTTATTAGCGATGGGAAAGTTTTGAGGGATTGTTTTACGGGCTTCGCTTGTCAAAGCCGGGTACATTTCTTTAATCTGTCGCCATGCAGAACGTGCGCAAATTGACACTGGGGCATTCCCCCGACCCGGACGATGCCTTTATGTTCTATGGGCTGGCCAAGGAATTGATTGATTCGGAAGGCTTCCAATTTGAGCACCAGTTGCAGGATATTCAGACTTTGAACGAGCGGGCCACACGTGGGGAACTGGACATTTCAGCCATCAGCATTCATGCGTATGCCCATGTTTGCGACCAGTATGCCTTGCTGCCCAGCGGCGCCTCAATGGGAGATGGTTACGGCCCGATGCTGGTTGCACCCCACCAACTGAACCGTGAGGAGATCCTGCGTGCCCGAATCGCTGTGCCCGGCACCATGACGAGCGCTTTTCTGGCATTGCAACTCTGGTTGGGCAAGCCCGCCGGGGAATTCAACTACCTGGTGGTTCCCTTTGATCAGATCTTTGCGGCTGTGCGCAGTGGCCAGGCGGATGTGGGACTGATCATCCACGAGGGTCAACTGACTTACCGCAACGAAGGTTTGCAGGTCTGCGCCGATTTTGGTGTGTGGTGGAGTCAGGAGCAGGCGGGGCTGCCATTGCCTCTGGGGGGCAACGTCATCCACAAACGCTTCACGGTGGAACAGCGGCGAACCATTTCCCGCGTGCTCACCCGCAGCATCCAGTTCAGCTTGGACCACCGGACGGAGGCGGTGGAACACGCCCTGCAATACGCGCGGGATATGGGCCGGGATTTGGCGGATAAATTTGTGGGAATGTACGTCAATCACTGGACGCTGGACTACGGCGATAAAGGCCGCGAATCCATCCGCCGTTTCCTCCGCCTGGCCCACCAAAAGGGTCTGATCCCGCGCGCTCCCGAGTTGGAGTTTGTCGTTTAAACGATCATTCCTCGCCGGCGAAGAATTTCTTCTCAATCTTTTCGAGGTCTTTTTTGATTTTATCGACCTTGACGGAGGCAGGGATGAAATAGGCGGTCCAGGCCGGACGCTGGGGCATCTTGGCGATGGCGTCGTAGAGACTTTTCACACCCTCGACACCAAACCCGCAATCCAAGGCGTTCTTTGCTCCCAACTTCATGGCCTCATCCCATTCAGCCGGTGTTAAGAAGCTGCTGATGGCCGTCTGCTTGCCTTTGTCATCGTCCATTTTGGCCATGTATTTTTGGTAATGGCCGAGATAATGGTGGGCGAGGGTGATGGCCAGCACCGTGCCGACCATCTGGTTGAAATTGCTGACCTGCTCGTTCATCAGGTCATCCGTCCAATACTTGGGATTGGAGATATTGGGGAGGGCGGCCAACTCCTTTTCCCCGCTCTCCTTGCCCAGGCTGACAACGAATTTTTCAAAAAAGCCCTTTTCCACCCGGTCAATGGCCTTCGCATGGGACACCAGCGTCATCAGGTCGATAAAACCGACCGAGATGAACACGGCTCGCAGCGGCTGTTTTTCGTCAGGATATTCCACCAGCTTGACGAATGGCATCAAATCAGTTTCAAGGAAGACCGGCTGGCTGTTGATCACCGATTTGTACTTCGGCTTCAGGTATTTCTGCAGATCGGTCCCCAGTTTGACGATGGCGGAAAAACTGGTCTTATAGGCAGGTGCATCGGCCGCCTGGATGGAAGTCAGGAGAAGCATGACCGAGAGGATG
>CAIYYI010000208.1 GCA_903930345.1 uncultured Verrucomicrobiota bacterium | reverse complement strand
GCGCCAACGTCTCCGATGCGAATTACGGCACCATCATTGGCGGGGAATATAACACGGTCGAGGGGGCGGGAGGTTACCCCACCGTGCTGGGCGGGCGGCTCAATCGGGCCAGCGGCGTGGCCAGCGTGGCGGCGGGTTATCAGGCGATGGCGACCAACAACGGTTCATTTGTCTGGAATGGCTGGAATGGATCGGTGTCGCCTTTTGGGAGCATCGCGGACGGTGAATTCGCCGTCAAAGCCACGGGCGGCGTGCGGTTGCTGGCCAACGATGCCGCGGGCAATTATGGCAACATTACTTTGGACGCCGGCGATGGCCTGTTCAATTTGACGGCCCGCAAAGGGGCTAGTTTCGATCTGTACACCAACGCACTCAACGTTTCGGCAGGCGGCGTTAATTTCACCACCGGCGGACGCGGACTTTTTGTGGACGGTCAATTGCTAGGCGCAGGGGATGGAAGTTTCACCAACGCCAGTGTGACCGCCGACAAGGTGGCGGATGGCACCATCACCGCCGCCAAGCTTGCCATCAGCGGCACGCCGGGCGAGGGCATGGTGCTGGGTTCCTCCGGCGGCGCATTGGCTTGGGTAAGCGCCCCAGGTACCGGTGGCGGGGTGGCCTGGGTGACTGCCTCACCGCCCGCCCAGCCAACCGCCCCCAACACCGGGTACTTGGTGCCCAGTGAATCCCAGGAGACGACCCTGACCCTGCCCACCTCACCGAATGTGGGTGATACCGTGCGTGTTTTGGGGCTTGGCGCGGGCGGTTGGAGAATCCCACCAATTGCGGGACAGTCCATTCGGGCGAGTATCGCGCTCGATATCGGCTCGAACTGGACCGCACGGGATTCAGCCCGGGGGTGGAATGCGGTGGCCTCATCAGCGGATGGAAAGAAACTGGTGGCCGTGGCCCTAAACGGCCTGATTTACACCTCGGCGGATTCGGGGGCAACCTGGATGCCGCACGAATCGGTCCGTTTCTGGTATTCTGTGGCCTCCTCGGCCGATGGGATGAAGCTGGTGGCGACCGAATTGAACGGCCGGATTTACACCTCGGTGAATGCGGGTTTATCGTGGGTGGCACGAGATTCCGCCCGGTTATGGTCATCCGTGGCCTCCTCCGCCGATGGGTCAAAACTGGTGGCAACGGTGAGTGGAGGTCCGATTTACACCTCTGCGGATTCAGGCGTGACCTGGGTGGCCAGAGACTCCGCCCGTCCGTGGCTGGCCGCAGCCTCATCCGCCGATGGGTCAAAACTGGTGGCGGTGGCGAGTGGCGGCCAGATTTATGTCTCCACCGATTCAGGAGCAACCTGGCTGCCCAAAGATTCCGCCCGTCAGTGGCAGGCCGTGGCCTCCTCCGCCGATGGCACCAAACTGGTGGCCGTGGTCAGCGGCGGGCAGATTTACACCTCCACCGATTCAGGAGCAACCTGGGTGGCTAGGGATGCCGCCCGTCAGTGGTGGTCGGTGACCTCATCCGCCGATGGCAAGAAGCTGCTGGCCGTGGTGAGTGGCGGACAGATTTATACCTCCACCGATTCAGGAGCAACCTGGGTGGCCAGGGATGCCGCCCGTCAGTGGCAGGCCGTGGCCTCGTCCGCCGATGGCACCAAACTGGTGGCCGTGGTCAGCGGCGGGCAAATCCATACTTACGCCATTCCCAATTATGTCCCAGCCAACGCTGAGTTGGGCGCCGCCTGGGAAGCGCGGGATTCTGCCCGGGGCTGGAGTGCGGTGGCCTCTTCAGTGGACGGCACAAAACTGGTGGCGGTGGCCTTGAACGGTCGGATTTACACCTCGACCAATTCGGGGACCACTTGGGCTCCGCATGAATCGGTCCGCCTCTGGTTCTCTGCCGCCTCCTCGGCGGATGGAACAAAATTGGTGGCGACGGAATTGAACGGCCAGATTTATACTTCCACCGATTCAGGGGATACGTGGGCGGCACGGGATTCCGCCCGGTTATGGGCGTCGGTAGCATCGTCCGCGACGGGAAAGGAGCTGGTGGCGCTGGTAAACGGCGGTCAGATATACACCTCCACGGACTTCGGAGCGACGTGGGTGGCACGGGATTCATCCCGGTTGTGGGTATCGGTGGCCTCATCCGCAACGGGGAAGGAACTGGTGGCGGCGGTAGGTGGCGGCCAGATATACACCTCCACGGACTTCGGGGTGACGTGGGTGGCCAGGGGGGCCGTCCGCCAGTGGCAGGCCGTGGCCACCTCGGCAGATGGGACGCACCTGGTGGCCGTGGTGAGTGGCGGCCAGATATACACCTCCACAGATTCAGGAGCGACCTGGGTGGCCAGAGACTCCGCCCGTCAGTGGCAGACCGTGGCCTCGTCCGCCGATGGCACCAAACTGGTGGCCGTGGTGAGTGGCGGCCAGATATACACCTCCACGGATTCAGGGGCGACCTGGGTGGCCAGGGATGCCGCCCGGGGATGGCAGGGAGTGACCTCCTCAGCGGATGGCACAAAATTGGTGGCGGTGGTGAGTGGCGGGCAAATACACACTTCCGCAATCTCCAGTCTGGCGGGTGGACGCAACACTTACGTTGAGCTGCTCCACGTGGGCAACAACCAGTACATCCTCGTCAATCAACAGGGAGTCATTCAATTCAACAATTGAAAGCCATGACCATGAAAACCAAACCCGTGGCCTTGAAACTCTGTTGGCTGGGGCTTCTGCTCAGCCTCTGTATCGCCCGGGCCGGAAACCTGGCCGTGGATCAATCCAGCCTGGATGGCGGCGGGGGCACCAGCAGCGGCGGCCGTTTTTCCGTCACCGGCTCCGTCGGCCAGCCGGACGCCGGGGCGATGAGTGGCGGCCGCTATGCGCTTACCGGTGGTTTCTGGAGTCTGGTGGAGGTGGTGCAGACGCCAGGCGCGCCCGTCCTTACAGTGACGCGCAACCCGGCCCATGGCGCAGTGACCATTTCGTGGGTCGGGACGGCGGAAGGCTGGTTATTGGAGCGGCTGGATTCACTGGCCGGACCGCCGGTGAGGATTGGAGCCGGACCGGCGTATCAGACAAACGGAAATGTGATCTCGTACACTGAGACGGTGGTGGTGGGCAAGCGATTCTTCCGGTTGAGCAAACCGTGAGGTGCACCGCCGCACCCCCCTGGCCCTGGCGGTCTGCGCCTGCTCCATGACCGCCTGGTGGTCTTCATGTTCTGGAACCAGCAGCACCCTGCGCAACCTGCCGCGTAACGGTTTAGCGGGTATGACCAAAACGGCAAAGCGGAAAATGAAACGCAAAATGCTGAAATGGGAAAATGGCAGAAAAACACGGGGCAGAAAAATAATGCGGAATGCTGACCTGAAATGGGGAAGGACTGCTGACTACGGTCTACTGACTACGGGGTTGATGGACCCAAAAGGTTCAAGGTTGAAAGGGTTTAATTGGGGTTCAAGGTTGAAGACCAAATTACACTGCGGCTTGCGGCGGTTCGACGGGCTCACCGACCGGGGACGGCTTGGCGGGAGCCTCTGACGAGTGCGGAACGCGGAGCGGGAGACACTTCTGAACGCGGAAATCGGAACGGCTGCCATTTTGCCGCCCCACCATGCCACTGAAATAATGCTTTTAACGGTTTGCCCCTGCCGATGGCAGTGCAAAATAAAGGACTTGAGGGTCTGACTCTGAAGACGACTCAATTTGTTGGAGTTAAAGCTTTGCAGGCCAGGTTGATGGAATCCAGGCATGTGCTTTCGTTGCCGCTCAAAGCCAAAGCGTCAAAAGCGCCTTGAATGTCTGTCGCCGGAAATTCGTCAGCTATAGCATTACTCAATGATTGACGCATGAATAGACCGGCATTCCTGACTATCCTCGCATTGCTGTTGGTGCCGTTGGGAGTGCTGCCCGCTGCCGATGCGTCCGCGAAACCAGGTCCCATCGCCGCCCGCCGCTCTTTTGCGGAAACGAACAAAGAGGCTGGTTCTTTTGCTCCTGGCAGTCCTGGGATAAAACTTCCGGCATGGGGTGGCTCGGATGATCCGGTCTATGCGGGGATGGCCTTCGGTTCGCAATCCACCAGTTACCGTATCTATGGTGGTGACCGCAACGCGCAGAATCTCTATCCGAAGGAGTGGCTGCCGGCCCTGTTCAGGAGGACGCTGTTGTTGAAGGCCCCGCTAAGTGTGTCGAACGAGTTGAGCTGGCGGTTCACCGGTCCGCAAGCGGGCGTGGATATTCTGGTGAACACCCGCAGGCTGGTCATACGCCCGCGCTTCTACGACACGCCCGGGTACAACGAGGTTCAAGGTAAAGCCGGTCGTCATCCCGAATGGAGCACGGCGCAGGAGTGGATCACTGCCGGTTCATTGGAGGCTGTGACGGTTCAGATTGATCAGGGCATGAATTTGTCTGTCTCGCTCAATGGCAAGCCGGTCTTTGAGCGCAAATGGGGCTATGACCTCACGCAGCATCAGCTCGCGCTGAGAGGCGGCGGAGAGCTTCCTGTGCAATTGCTGGGCCCGGCTCCGTCGAACGTGGTCGTGACGGTCAATCCGTCAACCATGCATCAGCGCATAAGTGGTTTCGGGGGTATTGCCACGCCGACAGCCTACGCTGAATTGAGCGCTGCCGGCAAACGGCAGTGGTGGCAGCTGGTTGCCGAGTACAATCTGTTGATCCAGCGCGAATATCCCAACGGCTCGCGGCTGCATGAGGCAATGGACAACTGGGACGTGCTGGACGATGCCACGCCGCACTACTACGCAGCGAATTTCCCGAATGGAGAAATCAGTGATTTTGCCTACAACCGTCTAATCTACTCCCTCGGAGGCAAGGTCTGGTTTGAGTTCTGGATGTTGCCGCCCTGGGTGGGAACAAATGCCGGGAAATATGCCGAGGCGATGGTCAACTACTGTCAGACCTCGCTCAGGAAGGCTGGCCGTGCGCCTCAGGTGGTTGGAATTCAGAACGAGCATGCCCATCCCGTTGCGAGGCTTCACGCCATGGTGCGGGCGTTGCGGCGCGGGTTGGATACGGCCGGCTTCAAGGACGTCCAAATCCACACCAGCAATCAGGGGGAGCTTCGGAGCGGCATCGAAGAGGTCAGGAAATACAAGGCCGACCCGGCGGTCTGGGATCTGGTCGATTTCAGCGCTTCCAATGTATACGACTATCAGAAGTTTTTCTACGATCTGGATGGCTTCGATGCGACTCTGAGGCAGTGGCGGGAATTGACTTCTCCCAAGCCCTTTCTTGCCGTTGAGTTTTGCATTCAGAAAAACGAGCTTCAGCTTCCGGGCTACCGGCCCGCCCTGATCATGGCCCAGCTGTACCACAAGCTGCTGACCATCACCGATGCGAGCGCCCTGGCGTATTGCTGGACCTTGCTTAACGTGGTCGAACCTTCGTTCGGCTGGAGCCGTTCGCTGTGTGTGGTGGACGGCGCCAGGGGCTTTGTGCCCTCTGCGGTACATCAGTTGCGCGCATTCGGCGCCTACAGCCGCCGCCTCAGAGAAGGCATGGCACGCGTGGACACGGTTTCAAACAACCGGGATCTGTTGGCCTGCGCATTCACGGGCGATGACGGCAAGGCGACGCTGGTTGCCCTGAACCGTTCTCTGGTTCCAGTCAGCCTGCAGGCCAACTGGCCGCTGGTGAAGTTTAAGGAAATTGAGCGCGTGAGCCCGTATTGCGTCAACAAGGTGGAGCCCTACGCTGGCGGAGCCGTCGTCATCGGGCCTGGCGAGATCGTCACCTTGACCAACATTGAACTCAACGCCTTGCCCTCAGCCTTCTTTTCGGAGAACCACCTTTGAACGGCATGAAGGTGTCGAGCCTCCGAATCGTCATCTCTGAGCCGGGTCAATTCACGCCAACTTCACAACCGCATTCCCCAAAACCGGCCCTGCGGGCTTGTCTTCGCCGTAGCCGGGCCGGTATGGGTTCAGTCGGATTGCTCGTGAGTTCTAACTTTTATTAATTTGACTCTCACCCGCCGGGGTTTACGGAGTCTTGGTCTTTTGCGCCGGGGCTCCCGGCACCGGCAGCGAAGGGTGCGGGCCGGGTTTGAGATAGGAGTCATCCAGCTTGCCGCAGGCCCAGAGCAGGCCGCGCGTGACCAGGTCCAGATAGCGGGCATCGGCGACGGTCTCACTGAAATGGCCCAGCGTGGTGTTGAAGACCCGGGTGCCCTGGTAGTCATTGACCCACGTGACCACGGCCTCGGCCTTCTTGACGGTGCCATCTTTTTGCTTCAGCTCCTGCGTGCCGTGATGGAGCGGCGTGGCTGACTTAAGGACCTGGACGTTGTTGTAGAGTTCCTCTTTGATCGTGGTCCAGTTCCGCCAGTCGAGCTTGGCCGTGATCGGATGCTTCTCATTCAGGGTGGTGGCGGGGATGGGAAGCTGCGGGCCGTGGCCGCTGGACTGCAGACCCAGGTAATCGAACCACAGCGCCCGCTCGCTGCCGGGTTCGGCGGGCTGGGCAGGGGAGCCGATGCGGTAGCAGTGGACCGCGCAGTGGATATTCACGCCCGGGATGCCGGCGCGATGCGGCGCGAGCACGCCTTTGATCACCTCCGGGTCGCTGATGGCCGCGGCGCATTCGTCGTGGATGACCACATCGTAGCCTTTAGCGTAATCGGGTTTTCCGTAGATGGCCAGCGGCGGCTTGGTGGACTTGTCATCGCTGTGGAGCAGGTCCACCACCACATTGGCGCGCGCCTCAATGCCCGCCTTGAGCAGGTCTTTCTGGACGGCGTAATCGTGGCAGCATCCGCCCGTGATCAGCAGGGCGCGAAGCGGTTTGGTTTGCGCCTGGACGCCGAAGGGCGCTGAGGCAAGAAATACCAGCGCGCCAACCGCGCTCCCGAGGTTAAACAGGTTCTGATTCATGGTCATAATTCTCAAATCACGGAGTTGTTAGGTGAACGATACAATTGTAATTCCATCACTGGTGCCAAGGCGCTCATCCATTGAGCGTCCAGCCCTCGCGGTATTTTCGGCTGAGCAGGGCGTTGGCTTCGGCGCTGTTGGTCACGCGGCCGGCATTGCCGTCGTATTCGATCTTCTTGCCGGTGCGAAACGCCACCAGACCAAGCAGCAATTGCTCGATCATGTTGCCGCTGTACTCGAAGTCGCAGGCCGTTTTCAGGTCGCCTTTGCAGGCGTTGATCCATTGCTCCTGGAAGTTGCCCAGCTTCGGAAGCTGTTTTGCCTCCGGCCGGGGGGTGTAATGCGCCATGCCTTTCTTTTCGTCGAGCGGAAAGAGTTCAAGCTCCCGGAAGCCGGCCACCAGGCCGGCTTTGTCGCCGAGGAAGAGCGCGCCATGGCCGGGCTTGGTGGGGATGCCGCTGATGGAGGTCGGCTTGTGGGTGCCCTGGTACCAGGTCACCTTGATCGCCGGCCGCCACGCGTTGGCCGGATGCTCAAAAGTCATGGTGAGCGCGCTGGGCGCCACGTCGGGATTGACGGGATCGCCGTGGGCTGTGGCCGTCAGCGGCAGCGTGGCGTCGATGGCGTTCCAGGCCAGGTCCATCGTGTGGCTGCCCATGTCGCCCACCTGCCAGTTGCCAAAGTCCCAGTACATGTTCCATTTCAGGCACCCGCCGATGTAGCCGGGGTTGTAGGGATGCCAGGGCGCCGGGCCGATCCAGAGATCATAGTGCAGATCCGTCGGCGGCTCTCCCGCAGCGGGCAGATAGGCGGTTTTGTTGTGCTGGCGGTCGCCCCAGACATGCACGTGCTGCAGGGTGCCCACCGCGCCGTCCAGCACCGCCTCGCGCACCCGGTTGAAATTGGTGAACTCGTGCCGCTGCATCCCGACTTGCGTGGCGATCTTGTGCCGGTTTTTCAGGTAATTGGCGCGGACCAGGCGCGCCTCGGCGACGCAGTTGGCTAGCGGTTTTTCGCAATAGACATGCATCCCGCGATTGATGGCCCAGTTGGAGACGAAGGCGTGCGTGTGGTCGGTGGTGCAGCAAATGACAGCATCCACCTCCTTGTGATCCAGGCATTTGCGCCAATCCACATAGTGCTTGGCGTCGGGGAACACCTGGGCGGCGCTGGCGAGCGCCTTATCGCTCACGTCGCACAGGGCCACCACATTCTCGTTCTTCACGGCCCCGAAGTGCGCGCGGCCCCGGCCACCCACGCCGATCAGCGCCACCGTCAGCTTTTTGCTCGGCGCATCCGCCCCCCGCAGAACACCGCCGGGCAAAATGATCAACCCGGCGCCGGTGGCGGCCGCCGCAGACTGGAGAAACTGCCGCCGACTGAGGAAGTGGCGAGATTTCGTGGCCTTTTGCTGATTCAGGGGCTTCATGGGGCTGAAGCTAAGCCCAACCGGCCCCAAAAGCTACTCAAAAACGCTCTGTCTCCAAGTCCAGGGTTGGCTCAATCTCTGACCGCAGCTCATGGCGGCGGGGCCGACAGCCCGTATTTCGGATTGCTCTTGCTGAAGACGCGGAGCATCGGCCACTGGCGGTGCATCTTGACGTCGCGCTCCTGACCGGGGGCGATTTTCAGTTTCACATTCCATTCGGGGGCGTCAGCAAAAGGCCAGGTGAGGAAGACCATCACCAGGTCGCCGCCGTCATCCCACTTGAAACACAGCGGCTGTTTGTTCTCCGCTTTTTCGAGGATGTCCCGGCGCTCATTGCCCACCGGATTCACCCAGGACTTGCCGCCGTTGAGGCTGTATTCCGCGACACTGCGGGGCAGGGTGAGGAAGCTCTCGTATTGTTTGAGGCGATACTCGGCGAGCTTCGTGTAGGCAAGATTGTAGCGGGGCTCGCGGGGGTAAAGCGGCCCCTTGGGCACAACGCCCCCACCGCCATCGCTCGGCGATCCCAGCACCAGCGGCGCCTTGGCCGGGCCGTCCGAGTCGGGTTCCCAGATGTACGGCCCCATCCCATAATCATTGGGATGCCTGCTGCGGTCGGCGCCTTCGGGGCCGTTGTCGTGCCACCAGTGAAACCCATCCCCAAACAAGTGGCCGATGTACGTGGCCGTCATGATCCACCACGGCGCCTGCTGCACACGGCCGTAGTAGCCGAGCCATCCCTTCTCAAGGCGAAGGTATTGGCGGTAGGGCAGATCATTGTCCGTGCCGAACCACGCGAAGCCGAGAATGGTGGAGTCTGCCGGCGTGATGAGCTTGGCGTTGATCGTGTCGAAGAGGTTGCAATAAATCTGGTAGATGGCGGTCCGGCGGCGGTCGGGAAAGATGTTGGACTTGAGATACCAGTCAATCGTGTAGGCCCGGCAAACCTCGCGCATCGAGTGCTTGGTGCCGTCCGTGTCGGTGAAGGTCCGGAACGCGGGGCCCGTGCGCTTCTCCGGGTTCTCGGTCTGCCCGATGAATTGGGGCCGGAGCGGATAAGCTTCCCCCTCGTCATAGAACGAGTTGTTCCATTTGATCGCCCGGTAGTAGTCGCCGTTTTTGCGCGCGGGCTGCAGGCGGTTCATTTCGGTGAAAAAGTAGTGGTAGTTCCTGAGCACCTTTTCGTCGGGCAGATCAATGCTCCAGTACGTCGGCGTATTGTGCCAACCGGGCTGCTTTTCCCAATCCGTGAAATAGAACGCGAGGGGCGGAACCTGGGAGGCGTATTTGGTGAGCTCCGCCTTGGTCAGCGCGGCAAAACCCTGTTCGCCCATCGCATCCAGGGGGTCACCCACGGTCAGCAGCATGTTCGCTTGTCCGCCCGGACCGACTCCGCTCGCGGTGTGGCTTGCTCCGTGGCTCAGGATATCCTCCCATGTCTGGTCCACATTATAGCGATAGGAGGGCGAGGCTTTGCCCAGGATCGGCTCAAACGGCGGGATGGCCTTGTGCTGCTGGTCCCGCCAGTCTTCCGTATCGAGGGCAAAGGTCGGCGGAATGAACAGTTCGCCCTCGACCCCGAGCGGCCCGGGTTTGATCACCCATTCCATGGCCGTTTCCGCGTCTTTCAGGTCCCACATGTCTTTACCCTCCCGCCAGCGTTTGCACTGGATCTGATAGATGCCGCCGCGTTCCGGCAACGGATAACCCTGCTCGAGCGAAGGCCCAACGTTCTCCATGTCCACGTAATATGCGCGGCGCGGACGTGAATCCGTGTAGTCGGCCTTTCTGATTTTATCCCGAACGAAGTGGCGTCCGTTTTCCTGGTAAATCTCGATGTCCATGAAGCCCGGGAAGGCCTTGGAATAAATGACCTTTGCCTGCACGTTCCACGCTGGAATCCGGGTGACAATGGGCGGCGGCGGCGCGCCCCCGGCTTTGACCGTGACTTCGCCAAAGGTGGACACGCCAGCCGCGTTGTAGGCGCGCACATGGTAGGTGTAGATCGTTCCAGACGTCACGGTGGTGTCCACGTAGTTGGTGGCCTTCAGCTCGGCGATCTCGACGAACCGGGTGCCGGGACCCTGGCTCTTCCGCTCCAGCTTGAAGCCGGTTTCATTGGTGGCACGGTCAGTCCACGTCAGGTTGATTTGGTGGCCGGAGGGTGAGGAGGCCAGCATGCCCCACGGCGCGGATGGCGGAGTCAATGCCGTGGCGGCGCCAAGCGAAAGGCAAGGCAGTGCGGCCAGCAGGGATAGTGTTTTTCTCATGCGCTCACTCTGGTTTTATATTTTCTTTTGACGATGGGGACTGATGGTTTAGAGCGGAGTGCCGCCCACCTTGGTCCACGGCGAGAACGCGCCCATCGCGTGATGCCGCACTTTGCGTTTCCAGATCTTGTTCCCGCAGAAGGCGAACAATGTGTCCTTCTCCAGCCCGCCCAGGCAGACACCGGTCACCCGGGTGCGATCCGGCACGGGCAGGATGACCTGCGTCGGTCCGTCATCGGCGCTGATCTGGACACCGCTGCGCGTGGCGATGAACTGGCGGCCTTCGAGCGAATAGCACAGCGACTCTGATCCAGCGTCATCCTCCCAGTCCGCGACGTAAAGGTGGAAGAACCGCTCCTTGTTCACCAGCGTGCCATCGGCGTTCATCTGGTAACTATAAACCCACTTGGAATGTCCCTCGGCCACGGACAGCAGCCATTGGTCAGGCCGAATAGCCATGCCCGTGGCAAACTTGACACCCGAATCCACGAGCGTCCTTTTGCCATCCTTGATGAACCAGACGGTGCCGGGATCATTCGGTTTTTCGCCGTTGCTCGTGACGTAAAGCGCACCGCCCGGCAAGGCGATAAGGGAGTGACCCAGTATCCCGTCCATCACCGTACTGCCCTGGCCCGCGGCATCGTAGCGCATGAGCTTGCCTGATCTTTCCGAGATGGTGAATAGCGTATTGTCCGCGCCGATGGCGATGCAGTGCGCCTGGCCGGCGTCTTCGACGAAGGCGGTGACCTTTCCATTGAGGTCGATGCGGTGGATTTTGTTGTTCGACGTGTCCGCGAAGAACACCTCCCCGTTTGAGTTGCACGCCGGGCCGCGCGTGCTCTTGAACCCTTCGGCCACAAGTTGCCAGTCCTCTCCGGGGATAAGGATGTCCCGCACCCGCGGTGCACCCGGTCCGGCCTGCACGCGCTCCGGCCATCCTTGCCACAGGTAAGCCATGCCCTCCCGCCAGTTCTCCAGGTAACCCGCGACATGTCTTCCTTCGATGGTGCGGAACCGGTAGTCGTAGCCGGAAAACTTCAGCGCCTTGTCCATCTCTTGATCCAGCAGGAACCAGTCACCGGCACAGTTTTCCATGTCGTGCGTGGCGGTGGTGAGAAACGCGCGGATGGGCTTCGCCTCGAACTTGCGGATCATTGTGGGAAACTCGTGTCCGCCACGGAATGCCACCCAACTCCCGCTCGCGGCGTACACGCGGCTGAAGGCCTCCGGCCGGTTCCACGCGGCGGTGAAAGCCGCGATGCCGCCGCTGCTGCCACCGGAAATGCAGCGGTCGTTGCCGTTCGTCGAGAGATTCAGCCGGTATTCGCTGGCGATGAAGGGCAGGAGTTCCTCGCTCAAGAAACGCACGTTGTTGTTGTCCACCGCGTCGTATTCGAAGCAGCGATTGCGTCGTCCCATTGTGCCCTGCATCGGGGCGGGCAGATCGCCCGGCCGCACGAACACCCCCACGGTCAAGGGCATTTCCTTGGTGGCGATCATCCCCTCCAACAGCTTCTTTTCGTTGGCGCTGTAACCATCGGTCTTCACATAAACGCAGGCAGCCTTGGAACCGCCGTACTGGGCCGGAACAAACACGGTCACATCGCGCACTGTTCCCGGGAAGACCTTGCTCGTCGCGAACCTGAACTGCTTGATTGCGCCTTCCTTGATTTCCGAGGGCGCAATCGCTGGCGGCTCATACGTGTTCGTGCGGTTCTCGGCGGCGACTGCGGCCACACCGCTCCCGGCGAGCGGCTTGATGAACCACTGGAGGTGTTGGTCGTTCGGGTTGTAAGACCAGAGATCAATTTTCGAGCCGGGCTCCTGCTTGCCGGAGAAATCATCCAGCCCCTGTGCGGGCGCATGCTTCGGGATGAGGCTGTAGCTGCCGTTTTCGTGCTTCGTGAGCGACCAAAGTTGCCACGGCTGTCCAAGGTCCTTTTCCAGCACGATCGCCGTGCCGTTGCCCGCGCCGCCTTTGGCTGCGGCGAGCACCAAAGAGCCGGCATGCATGGGCCTGATGGCAAAGAAGCCCGGCTCCTTCAGTGCAATGGTCCACTTCTGATTCGGCGCGTCGGCGGGCTGGTTGATGGAGACGACCGCTCCCTCCGCAGCCACGGAATCCATCACCTCTAGAACGGCGCGCGGCGCGCTCACCGGCACGATTTGGTAAACGCCCCAGTCCTCGGCCTGGGAATAGCTGGCGGCGGATCCCATCATCAAGGCTGCGGCCAGGCCCAGGGATCGTCTGCATAGAAGGTTTTTCACCGAAGGCTTCTGCTGCTTGATTTTCATGAGTTTTTCTTTTAGTTGAGCCAAGAGAGTGAGTGTGCCTCAGCGTTTGGGATTCACAAACCGGCGGCTAAAATCACGCACAGACCGCGTGAAGGTCCAATCGCCGTCTTCCGGCACGGCCCGTGAGGGAGCGCCCACCCAGCTTTCGATGACATACTGGTCTGGCGCACCGCCCACAAACGCGTAATCGTTGCCCTGCCGCATCACGCCCACATACCAGGTCGCGTCGTCGGCCAGATTGAGTTCTTTCATACGGCTGTAGTCCGCCGCCGGGGGCGGCATCATCCACACCTCCGGTTTCATATTCGGCGTCTGCGCGGACAGCGGCGGGATCCCGGCCCACAGCACCGTCAGCACCCATGCAGCCAAGGTGATCGTCCGCCAGGAAAGCCTGCAGGGCATCCTCATGGAAGGGGTAGGCGGAGACGTCAAAATCTAAAGTCCTTAAATCAGTCGGACTGATCGAGGATAGCCCTGACCTTGTGGGCAAGTTCGCTGGTGGTGAAGGGTTTTTGAATGAAGTGCCTCCCTTCATCCAGCACGCCGTGATGGGCGATAACGTTGGCGGGGTAGCCGGACATGAAGAGGCACTTGAGCTGCGGGTGGAGGGATTGAAAATAGGCAGCCAGTTCGCGCCCGTTTTGCTCGGGCATCACCACATCGGTGATTAAGAGACGGAGCTGCGCGGCGTGCCTCCCCCCCAAGCTGATCGCTTCGGCCGGGCTGTTGGCACCCAATACGGTGTAACCCAAGCGTTCGAGGTTCTTACGGGTGCTCGCCAGAATGGCTTGGGAGTCTTCAACCAACAGCACCGTTTCTCCGCGCCCCCGGGGCGGTGCGGCTACGGGCTCGGTCTGGGCGGCGGGGTTCGGAGCCCCGTGCCGGGGCAGACAGATTTTAAAGGTGGTGCCGTGGGTGGGCTTGCTTTGAACCTGGATGAAGCCGAAGTTCTGCTTGACGGCACCATACACGGTGGCGAGGCCCAGGCCGGTGCCTTCGCCGATTCCCTTGGTGGTGAAGAACGGCTCGAATATGTGGGCCATGGTTTCCGGATCCATGCCGCGACCGGTGTCCTTCACAGTCAGGCACACGTATTCGCCGGGCACAAAGGTGGGGTCGCTGGCGGCGTAGGTTTCGTTGAAGACGGCGTTACCGGTGGCGATGGTGATCCTGCCGATACCGCCGATGGCGTCGCGGGCGTTGACGCAGAGGTTGGTCAAGATCTGGTGGAGTTGGACCGGGTCCACTTTGACCGGTGCGAGGTTGGATGCGGGCAGCCAGATCAGGCGAATGTCTTCCCCGATCAGGCGCTCAAGCATTTTCAGCAGGCCAGCCACGGTTTCATTCAGGTCGAGCACCTTGGGAGAGATGATCTGGCGGCGGGCGAAGGCGAGGAGTTGGCGGGTGAGGTCCGCAGAGCGCTGGGCGCAATGGCCGATTTCGTGGAGGCAGTTGCGCAGGGGGCTGTCGGCTGGGGTATCTTCCAGCGCCAGACTAACGTTGCCGAGGATGGCCTGGAGCATGTTGTTGAAATCGTGGGCGACCCCACCTGCGAGGCGGCCCACCGACTCCATTTTCTGAGCTTGCTGGAGCAGGTTTTCGAGCCGGGCTTTTTCCAGCTCGGCGCATTTGCGCTCGGTGACGATGTTGAAAAAGACGGAGATGCCCCGGGGAAAAGGATGCACTCGCACCTCGTACCAGTTGGCGTAGGGGGCGATGGCAAAATGGGTTTCGAAGGTGAGAGGGGCTTGCTCTTGCAAGGCGCGGGAGAATTGGGTGTCAAAGGCGCTTCCGCGCATCTCCGGAAACGCCTCGAAGAACGGGCGGTCGAGCACATCCTCGCGCTGGCGTCCGAGAGCGCTCTCGGCGGCGCTGTTGAAGTAGGTGACCGCGAGCTGGTGATCAAGGGAGAAGAAGGCATCGCGGATGCTTTCCAGGATGGAATAGGTTCGTTGGTGTGCCTGCTGGCGCTCATCTTCCAGCCGCCGCTGGACGCTGATATCGGCGACAATGACCAGTAGGCAGGGCTCAGCCGATGGCTGTTGATGCGGAAAGAGCCCTCCGGTTTCCACCCGGCCGGTGAGCTGCGCAGGGAAGGTCCCGCCGTCCCTGCGCTGCAGCGTGACGTTGAGAATCTTCCCCTCGGGGCTCTTAAAGAAGGCCTTGAAGCGGCCGAGAAAAACCTCGTGATCGGGGCCGGGAATCAGGTGGGAAAACGGCTGGCCCGTCAACTCGCTGCCGGCGTGGGCAATCAGGGCGGCAAAGGTCTGATTGCACTGCTGAATGATCCCGCTGGCGTTGAGAGCGAGGTAACCCACAGGGGCGTGATGGTAGAGCCGGGCGAAGCCGTCCCGCACCTGCTCCACTTGCTGGTGAGCCTGCCTGAGTTCCTCGTTCTGGATCTCCAGCTCGATCTGGTGCACGCTCAGGTTGTGGGCGAGTGCCCGGGCTTCACTTGGTGGGAGCAGGGGGGCAGAGGGAGCCGATCGGGAGTAAATCACCTCCGCCCGTTGTCGCAGTTCCCGTTGCTGCTCTTCGCGGTCCTTGCTCACGGCGTGCCTCCTTGTCGGTTTAGCGCTTGCTGGAGTTTGCGGCACTCCGCCTCACTCGCCTGGAGCGCCAGTTCCGCATGTCTGCGGCGGCTGATATCCTGGGTGAACCCGAGCACCGACTGGGGGGGGCGACCATCAGCACCGAAGAGAATCTGGCCATGGCTGGCAATATGCTTGATCCGTCCATCGGGCATGACGAACCGGTACTCCACCTCCAGGGGTTTCCCACTCGCCAGGGCTTCGGAGACCGCGCTCCGCACCCGGGCCTGATCCTCCGGGTGGATGAAGCCGATAAACGCATCGGGGGTGTGCGGGAAGGAATCGGGCGCCCGCTCCAGGATCGCGAAAAGCTCAGAGGACCAAGACACCTGGTTAGTTGCCACATCCCAGCGGAAGCTGGCCATTTTGCTGAGCTTTTGAACATCCAGGAGTTCCTGCTCGCGCCGGCACCGCTCGGTGATGTCAAAACAGAAGCCGATGTACCCGGCGAATTGGCCGCTGGCATCCTGGCGGGGATGCCCCTCATCCAGCAGCCAGCGGTATTGGCCGTCGTGGCGCCGCAGACGATATTCCATGGCAAACGGCTTGCGCGCGTCGAAGGCCTGGACATATGTTTGGAGGCAGCGGTCAAAATCCTCAGGATGAACCCCCTCGGCCCAGCCGTTGCCGAGTTCCTGCTCGCGGGTGCGCCCGGTAAACGCGAGCCAGGGATCGTTGAACCAGACGCAGGCTTTGTCCACCCCAGCCATCCACACCAAGGCTGGACTGGCATTGGCGACACTTGCAAAGAGCTGCTGGGATTCGCGCAAGGCCTGTTCGGCCTGTTTGCGCAGCGTGACATCCACCGCCATGCTGATGGCCGTGCGGCGGCCATCCGGCAGGGAGCCCAGAGCCATGGCGCTGAACTCCCAAACCCGTTGCGAGCCATTCCGGCAAGTGATGACAAATTCGCCCTCCCGCTGGCGTTGTTTGAGTGCATACAGCTTTTGGATGGTGTCCTGCGCCTCCTGCTGCTGTTGCCCAAAAGCCCGGGCCGTCCAGTCGGCGATGGTGGGAATGTCGGCAGGCGAGTACCCGGAAAGCTCCGTCCAGGCCCGGTTTTGGGTGAGGATGCAGCCATCCTCCGCGTGAATGAGAATGGGGAAAGGGGCTTCCTCGACCGCCTGACGAAAGCGTTCCTCACTGGCCCGGAGGGAAGCCTCCATGTGTTTTAGGCGCGTGATGTCCACGAAGGAAACCACAGTGCCGGAGAAGGACTTGGGGCCCACCTTGTAGGGCACCACACGCATCAGGTGGCGGCGACTGTCCTGCGTGCAGACCTCCAGCTCCACCGGAAGGTTGCTGGCCTGCGCTTTGCGGATCGCCTCCAGTGGATCGCAATCCACAAAGTAATGCGAGATATGAGTAATGGGGCGGCCCACGTCGCTGTCCAGCAGTTTAAAGATCTCCCCCATGCGCTTGGAGAAGCGCCGGACCTCAAGGTTTTCATCGAGCAGGAGCTGGCCCATTTGGGTGGCGCTCAGGAGGTTCTCGACATCGTGGTGCAGCTCTGTCAACTCGATGATCTTGCTCTGGTACTCGGAGTTGACCGTGAAAAGCTCCTCGTTGGTGGACTGGAGCTCCTCGTTGGTGGACTGAAGCTCCTCGTTGCTGGCCAGCAGCTCTTCGTTCGTGGCCTGGAGTTCCTCGTTCGAGGTCTCCAATTCTTCGATGGTGGCCTGCAGATTCTCGCGGGAGAACTGCAGCTCCTGCTCCAGATCGCGAAGGCGGTCCTCGGTTTCCTTGGAAAGGTCGTAGGACGTGGTTACGGTGCCCGGCCCGACAGGCTCGGCCTTCTTGACCTCGCCGATGAATACGGCGACCAGGGGCTCCTGGCCTTTCTTGGCTGGCAGCGGCTTGATGTGGATCCTCGCCAGCTTGCCGCCCTGCTCGTCGGCCAGGCGGATGTTGGAGAAGCGCAATTCCTCATGCTGGCGGAACACTTTCTGGATGCCGGTGGTCAGCGGTACGGCCAGCTCTTTCGCGGCCAGGCGGGAGATGTCGTTAAGCAGCTTACCCGAAGGGAGTTTTAGATAGCCTGCGGCATCGCCGACCACCTGCAGAATCTCCAGCTCCTCGTTCACGATCAGGGCCAGGGGGATATAGTCGGGGGCTGCGCTGTCCAAGAATCGTTCCAGCACCCGCTCCTCCTCGCTGGCCCGCAAGGCCCGGCGGACCCCGGCATAGCGGCCGCGCAGGTCGCGCGCGCGAGTATCGGTGGTGCTGAGCGTGGCCAGAAGTCCAGAAGCCGGTTTGAACCGCCCCTTGGAGCGGTAGAGCTTGAATTTGGGATCCAGGGTATCGAAGTAATCGGCCATCTCGCCGGTCGTTTCGCTGGTGCCCAGCAGCAGAACCCCGCCAGGCAGCAGGGAGAAATTGAAACCCTCCAGCACCTTGCGCTGGAGGACCGGCTGCAGGTAAATAAGCAAGTTGCGGCAGCTGATCAGGGAGATGTTTGTGAAGGGGGGGTCTTTGATCAGGTTGTGCGGCGCGAAGACCACCATCTCCCGGATCGTCCGGACAATCTGGAAGCTCTCCTCCTTCCGGTAGAAGTACTTGCTGAGCAGCTTGGGGGAGACGTCGGCAGCGATACTTTCGGGATAGATGCCTGCGGCGGCATAATGGATCGCGTCGCGGTCGATGTCTGTCGCGAAGATTTTGATATCTCGGGAGACTCCGAGCGCCTCCATGCATTCGCGCGCCTGGATGGCCAGGCTATAGGCCTCCTCCCCGGTGGAGCAGCCGGCCACCCAGAAGCGGATTTCGCGCGGCCCGGCGTTTCTGAGCAGCTCGCTCAGCTCGTTCTCTGCCAGGCGGTCGAAGACTTCCTGGTCGCGGAAAAAATTGGTCACCCCGATGAGCAGTTCACGGTAGAGCGCCATGGCTTCGCCGGGGTGTCTTTGCAGGTAGGCTACATATTCCTTGATCTCGCCCGCTTGGTTGATGGTCATCCGGCGCTCGATGCGCCGGGTGACGGTGCTGGGCTTGTAAAAAGTGAAGTCCACTTTGCACTTCTCCCGCAGGATGGCAAAGATGCGGGTGAGCCCCTCCTCGTCGCTTAGCAGGCTTTCGGAGCGCTCCGTTTTGGTGCAGTAAGGACTTTGGGCAAAGGTCAGCAACTGCCGGGGCATTTTTTCCGGAGGCAGCACAAAATCCACCAGTCCGGTGGCGGTCGCCGCGCGCGGCATGCCGTCAAACTTGGCGCTCTCCTCATCCTGAACCATGACCATGCCCCCGTACTCCTTGACGGCCCGCACACCCCGTGTGCCATCGCTGCCGGTACCGGACAGAATCACGGCCACTGCTTTTTCGCTCTGGTCCTCTGCCAGCGACCGCAAAAAGACGTCGATGGGCAGGTTGATGCCCTTGTGCGGCTCCTGTTCGCTTAGGAGCAGTTTGCCATGGAAAATGGTGAGGTTCTTCTTGGGCGGGATCAGGTACACGTGATTCGGCATCACCTGCATGCCGTCCTCCGCCCGCTGCACCGGCATGGCCGTTTTTTTGGACAGCAGCTCCACCATGAGGCTCTTGTAGTCTGGCGAAAGATGCTGGACCACGACGAAGCCCATCCCGCTGTCAAGGGGCATGTGGGTGAAAAAGGACTCAATGGCCTCCAGACCTCCTGCGGAGGCACCCAGGGCTACATAGTAAGTTGGGTAGGGTGCAGGAGAAGACTTGTCAACGTCGCCAGCGGCGGCGCTTTTCTTGGCACGGGCACTGCTTTTTACCATAAATCGTACTTCGATTTAGCCACAGGTCAGCCTGAAAGCCCTTAAACTATTGCAAACGGTACCGTACACCCATTGCCCAGTCGGGGCCAAAGGTGCCCGCTTGGACACAAAAATACCCCAACGAATTTCTGTCGTCTAGCGAAATTAAAAACAACACACATTCCATGGATGAGTCATCCGCCCCGGTGCCCTGAGCCAGCCAGCCCATTAGAATGGTTGTCAAAAGACGATTAGCTTCAGGGCTTGAAAGCCGGGTTCAATTGAAATCGGGGATCCGTGTCTGGCGACCGGATGGCGCGCGCCTCGCCGAGGTGTTTCTTTCGCAGATCGACGAAGGGACGTGTGCGCACTTCCCTGGCCGGGTCATAGGCAGGATTTAATGCCGGGGTGTATTTGACCGCGACATTTTCATCAACCCAATCATTGAGCTTGCGGAATAGGCCTGCCGCCTTGTCCGGCAGCTCGGCCGAAAGCTCGCGCTGTTCAAATGGATCTTTCGCCACATTGTAGAGCTTCAGCACGCCGGACCAATCGAAGACAAGTTTCCAGTCGCCCTCCCGGATCGTCGAGTGCGGTGCCAACGCCTGTCCGTCATCCGGATTTTTCACGGCCACATTCAATGGATAATGCCAATAGAATGTGTCCCGGGCATACCGGTGCCTGAGATTGCCCAAATCCGTGAAAAGCGGCACCAGGCTTCGCCCGTCGATTTTATGGGTTTCTTCGTAATAGGGACGTGGATTGTAACCGCCCAATTCAAGGAGGGTGGGGAACAGGTCGTTGC
>CAIYYI010000207.1 GCA_903930345.1 uncultured Verrucomicrobiota bacterium | reverse complement strand
TGGAAAGGCTATCTGGAAATCCTTCGTGCGGACAGCTTTTGACCGTGGACTCAGGATTTCTATTGTCGATACTGAAAAGGGTGAATGGACCCTTGTCAATGAGGGCACCCCCGAAACCGCCATCTGGTCTTTGGATGGGTCAAAAAAACCGGTTGTGCTCGTGCTGGAATCCTTGATGGCATAGGGTGGTTTCGGTTATCGCGCGATCATGAGGCTGGGCGGGACTGAGCGTTCTCGCTCGGGTTCTTGGTACGTCATCCAACGTCCAACTTGACGCTCGCCCGCTGCGGAATACCATGGCCACGTGAACCTAAGCCATGAACAACGATCGACCGGCATATGGGGTCGAATGGCGCAAGCCTCAATGGTTACGTTCCAAGCCGTTATCCTGATCATGACAACGTTTCAATGGATGCCGGGCGGTGCAGATGCCGCCACGTATTTTCCACCGTCGGAGTCCAAAGGGGGTTGGCGCAAGCTGGACACCCCGGAGGACATCCGAAGCATGGGGCAGATGGACCCGCAGAAACTGGCTGAACTGCGGCAATGGTTGCTTGATTCAGACCATCGAGATTTCGCCGCCGTGGTGATTCACAACGGTTATCTTGTTTTGGAAGTCGAGCGGGGCAACAGTGCCAAGACCGACACCCGCCGGGTGGCATCGGTCTCCAAAGCCGTGTGTGCCACCGTTTTGGCCATCGCAGCCGAACAAAGCCAGCATGGGCTGACGCCCAGGAAGTTGAGCTTTGACGATCCCGCCTTTAAATTCATTCCCATGGCGCAGCCGCTGAGCGACCCGCGCAAAGCGCAAATCACCGTCAAGCAGCTACTTAACCACACTTCCGGGATTTGTCCGGAGGCCACCGGCGCGCCCAATGATGGCACCTGGGACTACTTGATGGGCCACAGCGGCGATGCGCGGACGGCGAAGCTGGCGTTTGATCCTGGCACCGCTTGCGGCTACTCGACGCACGCCTTGGCGCACGCAGCGCTGGTGTGTGAGAACGTCACCGGCAAGCCATACGACCAGTTTGCCATCGAGACCCTGTTCAAGCCCATCGGGATCGAGCATTGGTGGTTTCAGTTCTATCAAGGCGGGGAGAAATATGGCTCTCATCCGTCGCATAGCCTGGGGATGCCCGCGCGCGATCTGGCGCGCATCGCCTACTGCATGGCGCACGGTGGCCGCTGGGGTGACATGCAAATAATACCGGCATGGTTTGTGAAGGAGACTGCCGCGCCCACTCACCTGTTAAAGACGCCTGAAATGCGTTGGAAGTTTAATGCGCAGAATTTCTCCCATGGTTGGGAGTTGCCTGCCAACCTGACCGGTGAAAACGGCCACAGCGGACAAGGCATCCCGCCGGATGCGCGCAGCAAACCCGGTTCGGGCGGCCAGCTCATGGCCTGCGTGCCGAGTCTTGACCTGGTGGTGACGCGTCAGACAGGGGGCAGCGGTGATTGGCTGTTTGAAGAGTATTTGCGCCGGGCTTGTGCGGCGGTTGTGGCGGACGAATCCGTAGGCAAGAAGCCCTAAGAGCCTGTCTGAGTGCGCCGTGGAAAGGCACAGAACTCAAGTGGGAGAGAAAAAAAAGCCCACCCGGCAACTTACGCTTCAGCCGGTAGCAGCCGAGGCGAGCATGGCAGCGATGAAATGTTCGAAGCCCTTGGTGCAAAAGGCCCGCAAGCGGGTCAGCGAGCCAGTAGGCCGTAATGCGAATGAACATCGAGCAAGTCCCGAAACCATCTAATGTGGATGCCGACCCAGTTCAGACATGGGGAAGGCTGCCACCGGACAGTACGCGAGCGAAAGTAACGCTGTTCGGGTCCACCGGGGCATTGATGACAGCATGCTGGCGAGAGGGGTTCTGTAGCAACACGGGAGATCCCACCCAGTGCGCCGCCCGGCGGCGGAGCAACCGGCCACCCGCGAGGGCAGGGCAGGGCTGGGTGGGAAGTCGGAGCGGCCCATATTACCGAAGAAGCTGGGTAACACCGGTGGAGGGAAGGGGCCTTGGTTCAAGCGCAATGCAAGAAGAAGCAAAGGCAAGGAGATTGGCGTGAGCCTAACAACTCCGGAAAGTGTCTGGCAGCTTCAGGAAGCGTTGCATGCCAAAGCGAAGAGCGAACCGGCCTGCCGGTTTCACGCTCTCCATGACAAGCTGTATCGGAAGGATGTGCTACGGCACGCCTGGCGGTGCTGCCGTGCCAACGGTGGCGCACCGGGTGTGGACGGCGTGAGCTTCCAGCAGATTGAACAAGGGGGAGTGACCGGGTGGCTGGAAGAATTGGCCAAGGAAGTGCAAGGCAAAACCTATCGGCCTGAGGCCGTGCGCCGGGTTTGGATACCCAAGCCCGGAACCGATAAGCAGCGGCCGCTCGGAGTGCCATGCATAAAAGATCGCGTGATCCAGATGGCGGCAGTTCTGGTGCTGGAACCGATCTTTGAGGCGGACCTGCCCGAGGAGCAGTATGGGTATCGTCACGGGCGTAGCGCCCATGACGCCATCCGCACGATTCACGGGCTACTCAACCGAGGGCATCGCGAAGTGGTTGACGGCGATTTGAGCGGCTACTTCGTGTTGCTTCGGTAAGCGTGTGTAGGCTCAAAAAAGCTGGAACTGAGGACGGTCCCCCCGGCTAATCACCCGCTGCTGGCCACCGCGAGAGTCTGGCGGTAATTCCAAGGAAACCATTCGTTCGGAGCCTTGGTCACCGCCTCGGCGTGCTGCTCCAGGGTCATGAGGTAGTCGAAGGGGTTGATCCCGTTGAGTTCGCAGGTGTGGATCA
>CAIYYI010000206.1 GCA_903930345.1 uncultured Verrucomicrobiota bacterium | reverse complement strand
CCAGGTAGGTGATTTTCCCGGCCGATCCGGCCCCCGCCAGCTTGAGCGTGATGACGTTATCCCGGGCGGAACCGGAAAGCACTTTGGCCTGGCCGCCGTCCAGGTAAAACTGGCTCACCAGGGAATCGTGCCAGGCCATGGGCTGGTCGAACTCCAGCGCCAATTCGTCCTTCTGAAGGCTGGTGAACCGGGCCTGCCGGAGATTGGCGGGGGTGATGGGTCCGGGGAAAACCTTGCCGTAATGGTCCCGCTCCAGCAGCGGGCAGATCAACCGCGCGATCTCCGCGTAGCCGGCGGGGGGATAGTGGCAGCCGCCGGGCGGTTTGATCCCCAAGGTGGACATCACATCCAGGTGCGAGAAACAGGCAGGCAGGGTCCGCTGCACTTCGCGCAGTTGGTTGTCGGAGCCATTCACCCCCATGGAGCAGGCCTTGGGCCAGATCTGGAAGACGTAGTAGTGCTGGATATTGGGGTAGTCCTGTTTCCAGGCGGCTGCCAGGTCGATGAAGTATTCCCGGTAGGTCTCCCAGCCGAAACCGCCCGTGGGGCCATCGGCGCCCTGGTCGTTTTCGCCCTGGTGCCACAGCACGGCGCGGATCCCGTGGGTCAGCCCGGCCCGCCGCACACGCCAGAGCAGCCGGCCATAAATCGTGGAGACATCCTCGGGATTGGCCGGGTTCCGCTGGTGCTGATCGATCCGCGTGCCGCCCACGGCGCCATTAAGGATGCAAATGGGGATCTGCTGGTTTTCCAGCAGGCGGCGGGCCAGTTCCAGCCCCCAATACCCCACCTGGGACTGGCCGCCCTGGCGGCTGCGGCAGACCGCGTTGCCCCAGTAATCGAGCCGGGCGCCCTCGGGATGGCCGGCGGGGCTGCCGAAACTGCGGATCCAATCGCTGGTGTAGGGCGGGTCAGTGGGGCCCACATCCGTGGCCTCCGCATTGGATTGGCCATTGATGATATAGGCGTCCCCGCAGACCAGGTTGGTGGCCGTGTGCAGCACGGTTTCGCGGCTGCCGCTCTTCGTCCCCATTTCGGCCCGGTATTTGATGAGTCCCGGCTGGAGGCGGGCCGCCAGGGCGTAGCTCCGGTCCGCGGCCGGGGGCAGGCTTTCATCGTGAACCAATTGATCCCCGGCATAGACGCGCAGGAAGACCGAGTCCGCGGCGGCCGCCAGAGTTCCCCGGTAATGCAGCCAGCCTTCGTTCCGGTCGTCGCGGGCGTAGAACTGGTTGTCCTGCGGTTTTTCCTCGGGGCCGGGAGGCTGGGGCACCCACGGGTCGGTGGCCGGCTCGGTGACCCTGATTTCGGCGGATTGGATGGTGGCGGCCCCGCCATTGTCCACGGCCAGCGTGATGGCCAGGGCGCCGCTGTTCTGGGCCCGTTCCAGGAGGAGTTTGCCGGGGGCGATCTCCTTGATGACCGCCGGCCCCGCCAGGTTCCAGCGGTAATGCAGGACGCCGGCGCCCCTGGCCTGCATCTCCGCCAGGTTGGCCACCACCGGAGCCACCACGAGGCTCCGCCGCCCGTCCCATTGGGCCGGCGCGGGCAGGGTGAAAACCGGTTCCTGGATGTCTTCCTTGATGGTGACCGGGATATCCAGGGTTTTGACGCCATCCGGGTAAACCGCCCGGAATTGCAGCAGGAAGGATTGGTCTCCATGTTTGAGGCCGGCGGGGAGATCGGGGTCTTTCGCGCATGTGGCATGCCGCCCGTCTTTTTCGGCGAGGCGATCGCAGGACAGTATCTTCCTAATCTGACCTATTTGCTGGCGTTTGACAATGAAGCGGTCAAAGATGCGTCTTGGAAAAAATTCATGGCTCATCCGGACTGGCTTGCGCTGAAGGCGGATAAGCAGTACAAGGACACCGCGACCAAGATCCAGAATTTCGTGCTGAAACCATCGAAGGGTTCGCAGTTATAATCCATGGATACGGTTGCGTTTGTCAGGTGCAGAGATTATGGTGTTGGGCTCGCGGCAGCTGTTGCGCGGGCTTTTGAGCTTTCCGGCTGGAGCGCGGCGGATACCTTGTCCGGCAAGCGTGTGTTGGTGAAGCCGAATCTCCTGACGGATCGTAAGCCGGAACAGGCCGTGACCACGCATCCGGAAGTCGTACGGCAGGTCATCCGCTGGCTGAAGCAGCACGGTGCACGTGTCGCAGTGGGCGACAGCCCAGCCAGCACGGCCAATTTAAAAAATGTCTGGGAGATCTCAGGGATACGTGCCGTCTGCGCTGAAGAGCAGGTGGCGCTCATTTCGCTGGAACAGGCGGGTGTGAAATCTTTTGACGTGGATGGCTTTTCCTTTGCTGTTGCGCTACCAGTATTGGAGGCTGATTATATCGTCAATTTGCCCAAGGTGAAGACGCATGCCCTGACGCTGCTGACCGCAGCTGTCAAAAACTTCTATGGCGTCTTGCCGGGTTATTCCAAGTCGCTTATGCATCGTCAGTACCCGAAGACGTGGGATTTCGGGCAGTTGGTCTCGACTATCTGGATGGTGATT
>CAIYYI010000205.1 GCA_903930345.1 uncultured Verrucomicrobiota bacterium | reverse complement strand
GTGCCGCTCAAGACGAATGTCATCGGCGCGGCAACGGTGGCCCATTCCACCTCCTCGTTTCGCATCGGCATGGACGACAATGGCAACTGCCCCTTCCCCGGGAGCATTGACGACGTGCGGATTTACAACCGAGCGTTATCCCTCACCGAAATCGCCTGCCTGGCCGCCGAACCACAAGGCCCGGTGGACTTCACCGATGACTTCAGCGCCGGCGTCAACAGCAACCTGTGGAAAGTGGGCATCACGGACGCTCGTTACTCCCTCGATGCTTCCCAAGGGGAAATCCGCATGAGTCGCGTGGCGGGCGGCACTTACACCATCCAGTCGGCTGCTCTGGCTTTCGATCGGGAGATCCGCGGAGATTTTGACGCTAGTGTGGATTTTCGGAATGCCAGCATTAACCGCGTGGACGGTTCCCCGGGCAACCAGGTGCAGCTCGTCGCGAGCTTCGGTGGTCAACTCATGGTGGTGGTCCGCAGCGATGAAACGGGGTCCGGCCACAATGCCCATGTCTGGCGCGACCCGCCCGCAGCCTGGATTGGCACGCTGGCGACGACCACTACCAACGGCACCTTGCGACTCACCCGCGCCGGGGCGGTCGTGACGGCCTACTACAACGGAACGATCCTTCATGCCGGCAGCTACAACACCGCTCCCGTCACGTCGCTCTTGTTCAACCTCCAAAACAACGGCACGCGCGATGCCATCTCGGTGGTTTTCGACAACTTCCATCTGAAGGCGGATCGCCTCGTGCCCAAGGCCGCGCGCCTGCAAACCCTCGCTGCGACGGACAACCCATTCCAGGTTCGCCTGCTCAACCCCACGCCGGGCGCATGGCACTGGGTGGAGTTCGCGCCCAGCCTGCCCGCCGCCAGCGGTTGGAGTGTGCGCGGACAGATCGTGGGCGGCGCCTTTCCAACCAACTGGAGTGACACGGCGCTCTTCGGCTCGCCCGCCGGTTTTTACCGGGTGCGGAGCCAATAGCCGCGTTCAAACCCGATCACGACCATCCAAGTCTATTCATCGCATTCCGACTCTAACTCATGAAACCCTGCTCCCCATCCAAACCCTGCCGGGAAGTAATCACGATGGTGGCTATCCTCCGAAAGCAGCAATGAGCCGCAAATCCAATCGAACCCCACCACATATTATGAAGCTCCATCAGACTCTCCTTACCGCCCTCGCGTTGACGCTGCCTCAGGCAGGCGCGAAGGCTCAGCCGGTTGTCCCCGGCACCACCGTTTCGATCTATGCCAGCGTGCCCGACCCCATCACGATGTCGTTCGCGCCGGACGGCACGCTCTACGTGGGCTATAACCCCGAAGCGACTTACGCCGCGTTTAAGATTCACCGCGTCGGTCCAGGCGGGTCACCGGTGACGCCATTTGGCAACACCGGCATCGTGGATCCCGATGCCGTGATTGTGGACGTCGCCGGAGTCGTTTCGGGCACGCCCGGAGCGGTGATCGTGGGAGGGTATTTTGACCCCGTACAAGGTAAGATTTCCAAGATCACGCCCGATGGAGCGGTCAGCACGCTGTTTGGTCCCTCTCCCACCTACTGGAATCCGAGTGCATTTCTTTTCGATCCAGCGGGGCGGCTCTT
>CAIYYI010000204.1 GCA_903930345.1 uncultured Verrucomicrobiota bacterium | reverse complement strand
TTGATCCAGAATGTCGGCGGGATTGGTGGATTTCATATATGTACCTATGTGCATAGGTACAAACCGCGCAAAATTCAAGCCCTTTCTGTCAAACCTCAGATTTTTGTCCTGCACCCGTCTTCAGATCAGTCATGACTTTGAACTTGTCAGAATGCATTCTGATTTGCCAGCGGTAAATGGGCTTCCAGACGGGGCAGGCGACGGGCCATTCAGGCCGACGAAGCAAAGGAATACCAGGTGGTTTTCGAGCGCGAACTGCGCCGCGTGGTGCGGGGAGCGACCGGCCACCAGCTTGCTCATGATGTCCACGCGGTTTTCGGGGCCGGTCACTCCACCACCACCACCTGGTGAATCTCCAGTCGGGGCACAGTGAGCCGGGCCACTCCCTTTTGATATTGGAACATCAGTGGCTCATTGCCGGGCTCCAGGGTGATCCGCGCGGGCTTTTTGGCGGTGCGGATGGCCACTGCCAGCGGTCCCACGGGCGGGATGCTCTCATGGATCGGCGCCTGCATGTCCGCGTGCGGTCCGGCGGTGTTCACGAGGTTGATGGCCAGCCGCCCCGCCTGGCGGTTGACGGAGACATCCACATCCGGCGAGCCGGTCACCGTCACCAGCGGCTGCGGGAACAGCTCCCGCGCCAGGCGCTGCAGGAACCCGCGCGCCACGGCCGACCGGTCCGCCAGATACCCCCGGCTGAAACTGAAATGGGTGGCGGCGATCTTGCCCCGGCCATACCGGACCACACAAGCCGCCGCCTGCGTGGCGGTGAAAATGTCGTTGCTGGCGCAGAGCTGGCCGTACAGCTGGGCGGAGACCGGCAGCTTGGCGATCACGGACGGGCCTTTGATCGGCGTGAGTTCGCCGTTATACGCCAGGAAACGCGGTCCGGGGGCGGGCGCGCTTTCCAGGGTCGCCCCCAGCTCCGCTTGAAACAGGGCGGCCGAGGACGGCCCCACCAGCAGCAGACTGCCTCCGGCCCGCACCCGGGCCAGCAAGGCCTTCTTGAAATCGGGCTCCAGGTAATCCACCTCCGGGACCACGATCAACGGATACTCGGCCATCCGGCCCGCCAATTGGTGCTCGCCGAGGACTTCCACAGATTGCTGGCTCTCCAGCAGGGCCTGCAAAGTCCCCTGCAACGGGACCAGATCGCGGGGGAACAGCCCGTTCATGCGCCGGTAATGGTTGGCCGTGGAATACAGCAGGGCCACCTGGGGCACCGACACGGCCCGGTGGCAAATCTCCTGCCGGGCGCGGCAGAATTTGGCCACCTCGGCCATGGTGGGCATCTGCTCCTCGCGGATGGACCCATCCCGGCGCTGGGTGAAATACGCCTGGAACCCGCCCCCCAGCGCGAGCACAGCGGCCGCCTCCCGTTGCAGTTGCGGCACCGATTTCTGCCGTTTCCCATCCGGGCCGGCCTTGGTGGTGAAACTCCAGGCCATCAGATCCCACGGCTTGCCCTGCCAGGCCAGGTAACGGGCAGAAAATCGGGCGGAATTGACGCTGTTCTCCGGCGAGTAATCGCCGGAGATCCAGTCCACCGGCGCGCTCACCCCCTCCGGCATGTGGTCGGTGAAGGCCCAATTGCTGCAAAGCTGAAGGCCGGGGTGCGTCTTCTTGACCTCGGCGACATAGTGGCGCAGATAAATCCGGAACGCCTCACGGTTGAACTGGAGCCATTCGTACCAGTGCGGGTCGCCCGGCTTGCGGGGCGTGTCCTGGATGCCGGTGGCCGCGCGGAACGCCTTCAGGGCGGCCTCGCTGTAATCCGGCTGCGAGGCCCAGCATTCGCCATCCACCCAGGCGCCGTCCACGCCGTAATCCCCCGCCAGCTCCCGCAACTGCGGGATGAGCAACTGATCCGCGTAGGGACCGAAGAACGAGGTGGCGTTCTTGTTGGTGGAGCCGTCCGCGTTGCGCACGGCCCAGTCCGGGTGCATCTGGATGGCCCGGGAATCCCACACCCCGGAGTAGTGCATGAAAAGCCCCACGCCCCGCTCGGCGGTCACCTCCCGCCAGAGCCGCAGCGGATCGCCTACAAATCCCGGGGCCTGGTTGCCCACGCGCGTGGGGTAGCTGGAGAGACCGGGGTGTCCCTTGCAGTCAATCTGCAGGTAATCGGGCCGCACCTGGTTGATCACGTTTTCAATCATCTCCCGGGTGGTGTTCTTGCCGATCTCCTTGCAGTCCGCCCCGGCATGAAAATCAAAATGCACGCCCAGGAAGCTCTCCGCGCGGGACAGCCGTTGGGGTGGGGTCTTGCCGGTGGCGGCCGGTTGGGATTCCGCCGCGACCGCCAGGGATGCGCCCAGGCACAACGCCGCCCACGTATGGAATGCTCTCATGGTTCTCAATGACGAATGCCAGGGGCGTTTTCTTCAAATGAAACTCCCGGGGTGCCCATCAATAAGGTGGCGGTAAGAAATTAAGGTGGCAAGATGGCGCCGGGATTTTGCCGTTGGGCGAGGCGCGACGAAGGAGCATATCCGCAGCGATCTGTGACTGAGGAGCAACGACGCCGAGCGCCAAAAGAACCAGTCAGGTTGCCACCTTAATTTCTTACTGCCTCCTAACCTGGCCGGAGCCCCACCGGCCACCGGAATTCGTGGCGGGACCCATTTTTGTCTTTCATACTTTGCGCTTTCTTCCGGATACTCTCCCCATGAACCAGCGCTCCTATCTGCCAGGAATTCTCGCGGTGCTATTGCTTGTCGCCGGGGGGCGGGCGGGTGAGACGCCGCACATTTTCTGGGCGTCTGATTCGGTGCTCCCCGGGGAGACGGTGGTGCTGCAGGGGGCCGACTTCGGAACCAACACGGTGGTCGAGTTTCGTCCGGGCACGGCCGCGCCGAATGGCGCCTGGACCCGCGCGGAAATCCTGCAACGCAGCGCGGACAACCTGAAGGCCGTCCTGCCTGCCGACTGGCCGATGGGCGTGTTTGCGTGCCGCACGGTCGATCTGGGCAACCCCGTGCCGTCCGCGGTGTGGCGGCTCAATGCGCCGGAGGGATGGTGGGTTCAGGGCGATGCCGGGGAGACAGCCAGCCCGGGCGGGTGGCTGCGGGTGTGCGGCCGGAATCTGAATTTCGGCGGCCTCAGCACCGCGCGCCTCGTCGATGAATCCAATCGGGAGATGAGTCTGGAGGCGACGAACGCGGATGGTTATGCGCTCGGTTTCACGCTGCCGCTGAACCTAAAACCGGGGGCCTGGCGGGTGGAGGTTCACAATGGGCTGCCCGGCACGGCTCCCTGGCGCGGCGGGATCACCGTCCGGCCGCCCCCCGCGTGGCCCACCAATGTGTTCAGCGTGGTGGAGTCATTGGGTCGGGACGCGGCCAGGGAGATGCGCAAGACGCTGGTGAAATACCGCGAGGTGAAGGATGCCACCGCAGGCATCCAGGCAGCCCTGGGACGGGCGAAGGAGAATGGCGGGGGCATCGTCTTTTTTCCGGCGGGGCGCTACGGCATCACCAATGGAATCAGGGTGCCGCCCAGGACGATCCTGCGCGGCGAAGGCGAGGGGTTGGTGGTCCTCTGGTGGGGCCGGGGACGCTTTAACCAGGATGGAGGTTCCAACCTCGGCTATGAGCGCGCGCCAGATGCGGCCGGGGTTCCGTCGAGCCTGGTGTCCGGACGGGATTTCACCCTTGAAAACCTGAGCCTGTACGTGCCGCCGGATTACCAGACGGTGATTGACGGCCAGGAGAACGTCCGCGTGCGGCAGGTGCGTGTGCGCATTGACCACTACTGGACGCTGCACACGCAGCGCCACGAGGGCTGGGTGGCGCGGCTCGGCAACAATTGTGCGGTGACGGACTGCGACCTCCAGGCGAAGGGCGGCGGAATTTCGCCGGGCCGGCACAATTACATCGCGCGCAACCGGGTGACCGCGGGCAAGACGCCGTGCCCGCTCGGCGGCGCGCGGCAGGTGATCGTGGAGGACAACCGGTTCATCAGCACACACCCGACCGCCTACCAGAACATCGCCGGACGCGGGAAAAACCTCTATTACGCGCGCAACACCCATGAGGCGCTGAATGTGCACCAGGCCGATTACTCGTTCACGTTTGATGCGGGCACCGCGGCCTATCTCGGCCGGATCGCGACCGTCAGCGGCACAAACCTGACGCTGGCCGCCGATCCCGTGTTTGCGCCGTGGGCGAAGGAGAACAACTCCTATTGGCGGGAGGCGGCCGTGTGCGTGCTGGATGGTCGGGGCGCGGGCCAGTACCGCGAGGTGACCGCGAACCATGGCCGCGCCTGGACCATCGGACGGCCCTTTGCGGTCGCACCGGACCAGACCTCCCTGGTGACGATTGTGCCGTTCAACGGGCGAGTGCTCGTGGTGGGCAACCGGTTTGAGGATGCCAACTGGGTGAATGCGGGCTACGGCACCTCCATCGAGGTCGTCTATGCGGGCAACCGGCTGTATCGGTGCGCGCAGCTTTTGAATTACGGCCTGGAAACCGAAGGCCATGTCCAGCCCTCCTGGTACGTGCAATACCTCGACAATGAGCTGTTGGAGGGGCAGACGGGCTTGGATGTCACCGGCTCCGTCCGGCATCGCGAAACATATGCGGGCCCCGTCACGCGCTGCGTGATCGGCCGTCGCAACACTTTTGCCGAGGACAACAGCGGCGGCATCAGTGTCGGCGGCCGCACCCGTGATGTGCTGATGGAAGGTTCCGTCCTGCGCCACTCCGAAAACGTCATCCGCGCCGAGGGCACCGCCGTAGGGTTGGTGTTTCGGAACAATCAGTTCAAGGCCGGCCCGCCGCGCCACGAAGGGAAGCCGGGCCCGGACCTGATCATTGTGCCCGCCACTGGTGCGGGTGGCCGGTGAGCAGGGCTCGAAACAGCGAGTTATTCCAATGAGCCCAGGATGGCCGGACCCAGCTCCAATTGTTCACCGGACACCCCGAGGGCCCGGGCGGCATAACCCTGGTTGCGCAGGGTCTGGGCAAAATCCGCCGCGAACCCATGCAGGGTCAGCACCTCTTTGGGGGAGACCAGCCGGACAAACTCCAGCAATTCCTGGAAATCGGCATGATCGCTGAGGGGAAAAGCCGCCTCAACGCCGAACCGGTAGCGGCAACTGGCATCCATGGCCCAGCCGGTGGCCACCGCCCGGCGCACGCCCTGCCCCGTGGCGGGTGGTTTGAGTTGTGGCGGCAGCGCCTGCGGCGGACAAATAAGCACCTTTCCCAAATAATTGTCCCCCTCCAGCCGCGTGTGCGCGGGCAGTGCTTGGCCGAGTTCCGCATACACTTGGGCGAGGCGGAAGACGGTTTCATGGACCACGATGGGCAGTGGGACGGAACCGAGTGCCTGGATAAGCTCCTGGCTTTTGCCCAGCGAATAGGCCAGCAGCAGCGCCGTCTCCCCCCGGGCCAGGGTCTCCTGGCAGAAGCGCACCAGCTCGCCCAACACCTGGGCCGCCGGGGGTAGCCGGTACTTGGGTCGTCCAAACGTGGTTTCCGTGATCAGGATGTCCGCGCGCCTCGGTTGGCACGGCTCGGCGGTCAGGCCGGGACGGAGTTTGAAATCACCGGTGTAAAGCAGGGTCTGCCCCTCCGCCTCAATCCAGGCCATGGCGCTGCCGAGGATGTGTCCCGCCGGTAGGAGAGTGACGCGGAATGGACCGTTTGTTCCTTGATATTCAACCGGTTGAAGGTATTCTTGGCAGTGTTCCTGCCGTTGGCCACCCAGGCGTTTCCCCATCAGGCGCGCGGTGCCGGGGGTGAGGATCACCTCCCGGTGGCGGCCGATATGATCGGAATGGGCATGGCTTACCAGCACCCGCTCAGCGCCGGTCTGGCGCCGGTGCGCATCAAGCCACAAACCCAACTGCGGCAGGAAGACGCTGCCCTGAAGAAACTGAATATCCAATGCGGCCACCTGCCCACCATACGCCGTGAGCCCGCAAAAGGCAGTTAAAAGAGATCGAAGTAATCCACGCAGTCAATGGTCATTGCGGTCATTGCGGTCATTTCAGCTCCTATCTTCAATCACCCATCTCCCACGTCCTCGTTTAGCCATCAACTAGCAACCAAGAACCATCAACCGACGGGACCCTATCTGCAATCTCCCATCTTCCCGTTTCCCCCTCTCCGCGTGAGAAATCCCTCAGCCCTCCCCCCAGCCCCTATTCGTGTGCTTTGAGCAATTCGTGGTCAATCACATCTTCGTCATTATGTGATGTATCATACAACATTAATACACCAATCCGGCTTGCCAGGCAGCGGAATATATGAGAATGTACCTCGCGTTATGAATACATCATCAATGCCAACCGGTGGATCTCCGGAGTTCCGACTTCCGAGTTCGAAAGGGGCCGGCATATTTCTGTTTTCAACTTTCCATATTTCTACTTTTCCGCTCGTTTTCCATGCGCCGCCGCAAAACATGGTGCCAAAAGGTGCCAGAAAGTGCCAAATGAACTCCCCCTGTGGAGAATCGGGGAAAGCGAGTGGGCTGGGGCCGGGTTCAGAAAAACCCTGAACCGGTAATGAAATAGTAAATTTTTAGTAAACTTTTGTTCTTTGACATGGGTACTGCACCGAATCTCCGGGAGATTGGTTGGGAGGCGGTAAAATTACGGTGGCGAGATGGCGCAGGGATTTTGCCGTTGGGCGAGGCGCGACGAAGGAGCATATCCGCAGCGATCTGTGACTGAGGAGCAACGATGCCAAACGCCAAAAGAACCAGCCAGGGTGCCACCATAATTTCTTACCGCCTCCTTATTCCAGCAGGATGGAAAACCAAAACCCGGTGGGTCCCGCTCTGCGGGGCTGCCGAGCCGTCCCCATTCCGCTTATTTTCCTTTTCCGGTCATCGGCAGTCATCGCCAGTCATCAGCAGTCATCTCACGCCTCCCATCTCACCCCGCCGTGCGCCGCGGCGCCGCGTGCCGGCCCTGTTTTTCTGTTGAAAACGGGCTCATGGGCTTTCATGCTGATCAATATTTGGATTGCCTTATGTCATACCGATCCTGGTTCCAGTGTATCAACCGCAACTGCCGCGCGACCTACCGGCTGAACGAAATCATTTACCGCTGCCGCTCCTGCGGCTCGCTGCTGGAGGTGCAGCACGACATGAACGCCCTGGCCCGCCGCGATGCGCCGGGCTGGATGAAGCTCTTCGAGGAGCGGATGCGCAGCAACCGCTGGCCTTATGGCTCCGGCATCTGGGGCAAGAAAGAATGGGTGCTGCCGGAGATCCACGATGACAACATCGTCTCCCTCTTCGAGGGCGGCACCAACCTGTTCTGGGCCGAGCGCTTCGGCAAAATGCTGGGGTTGAAGGACCTTTGGATCAAGCTCTGCGGCAACACCCACAGCGGCTCCTTCAAGGATCTGGGCATGACGGTGCTGGTCTCCCAGGTCAAGCAGATGATCTCGGAGGGCGCCCCCATCAAGGCCGTGGCCTGCGCCTCAACGGGCGACACCTCGGCGGCCCTCGCCGTCTATTGCGCCGCCGCCGGCATCCAGTCCATTGTGCTCCTGCCCAAGGGCAAGATTTCCACCGCCCAGCTCATCCAGCCCATCGCCAACGGATCGCTGGTGCTCTCGCTGGACACCGATTTTGACGGCTGCATGAAGGTGGTGCAGGAGATCACCAAGGATGAGACCATCTACCTGGCCAACTCCATGAACTCCCTGCGCGTGGAGGGCCAGAAGACGGTGGGCATTGAGATCGTGCAGCAGTTTGATTGGGAGGTGCCGGACTGGATCATCATCCCCGGCGGCAACCTGGGCAACGTCTCCGCCCTGGGCGGCGGCCTGCTGATGCTGCGGGATCTGGGGCTGATCAAGCGGCTGCCCCGCATCGTGGTGGCCCAGGCCGAGCGCGCCAACCCGCTCTACCGCGCCTACCTGCGGAATTTTGAGAGCTTTGAGGCGATGCAGGCCCAGAAAACCCTGGCCAGCGCGATCCAGATCGGCAATCCGGTCAGCTACGAGAAGGCCGTGCGCACCCTGCGCGAGTTCAACGGCATCGTGGAGCAGGCCACCGAGGAGGAGCTGTCGGATGCGGCGGCGCTGGGCGACCGCACCGGCATGTTCAACTGTCCGCACACCGGGGTGGCCCTGGCGGCGCTCATCAAGCTGGTCAAACGCCAGGTCATTGACCCGGCCCAGCGGGTGGTCGTGATCTCGACTGCGCACGGGCTCAAGTTCACCGAGTTCAAGGTGCGCTACCACGAGCAGGCCATGGAATTCCCCAGCCAATACGCCAACAAGCCCATCGATCTGCCCCCGCGCGTGGAGGCGGTGAAGGAGGCCTTGGAACAGGCGCTCCGCCGCGAGGCGCAGGCCAAAGTGTGAGGCTGGGGGCGCTTTGGGCGCCCCTACGGGTGGGGCGCGGTCGCCGGGCCGGGCCGGGCAACCTCCCCGCCCGCCGTGGAGGTGCGGCTGGGCTCAATGTGTACCAGCACATCGCACACGGATGGCACCTCGTGGCGCACCGCATCCTTGACCTCGTGCGCGATGGCGTGCGCCTCCACCACGGTCAGGGCGGGCTGCACCTCCACGTGCATGTCCACGAAATACTGGTAGCCGCTTTTGCGGGCAAAACACTTTTCCACGTTGTCCACGCCGGGCACCCGGGCGGCGATGTGGCGCAGCCGCTCAACCAGGGCGGAATCAGGGCAGGTGTCCATCAGCTCATCCATGGCCGGGCGCAGCAGGCGCCAGCCATTCCAGGCGATGATGCCCGCCGCGAACACGGCGGCCACGTCATCCGCTGCCTCGTAGCCCGCGCCCCCCAGCAGGGAAACCGTAATGCCCAGGCCGGCCGCGAAGGAGGTGATGGCATCGCTGCGGTGATGCCAGGCGTCCGAGCGGACGGCGCTGTTATCCACGGCATCCGCCTCCCCCTGGACAAAGCGGAACAGCAGCTCCTTGACCACCACCACCCCCACCAGCACCAGCAACGTGAACGGGGCCGGGGCCCGGTGCGGGGTGACGATTTCGCGCACGGACTGGATGGCAATCCAGGTGGCGGCCAGGAGCAGCATGGTCGCGACCATGGCCGAGGCCAGCGGCTCGGCTTTGCCATGGCCGTAGGGGTGGTCCTCATCGGGCGGGGCGGCGGCCACCACCACCCCTCGCCAGACGATCAGCGAGCTGAAAATGTCCGCCATGGATTCCACCGCATCGGCCACCAGGGCATGGGAATGGCCCAGCAACCCGGCGGCCAGCTTGCCACCGGCCAGGAAAAAATTGATGACCATGCCCAGCACGGTGGCGCGCACGCTGCGGTGCAACCGCTGGTTGCGGGTCAGGGGTTCGCTCATGGGGTGAAAAAACCGGGGGTTATTCCTGCGGATAGACCAGGATGCGGTCATGCACCAGCACCGCCATGTCCTTTTTGCCGTCCCCCGTCAGGTCGGTGATCACCGCCTCGCGCGGCTCCGGCATCTCGCTGCGGCGGTTGCGGAAAGTCCGCTCCTCGAACACCTGCCACCGGTTGCAGGGGACAAACTTCGAGTCGGCGTTGAGCATGACAAGGTCCAGGTAATTGCGCACGGTCTCCAGAAACACCAGGTCGGCGCGGCCATCCTGGTTCAGATCCCCGCAGATCACATCGTTCAGGCGGCCATCCTTGACCGGGGTTTCGTAGCCGTCCAACTGCTTGGTCTCCCACACCTGGCCGCGCAGGGGCAGCCAGGCGACGGCGTTCTGGCCGAGGAAGGCCACTGTGTCCGGCGCCCCCGTGCCCATGGCCACCGGCTGGAGGGCGGAGAACTCGGCAAAGGGCAGCGGCAGGTTGCGGACGATCTGCCACACCCCGGCCGCGTCACGCTCGCAGACGGAGAGCACCTTGCGCTCCACGTCGAACAGGAAGAGGGTGGGAACGCGCCCCTCGCCCGCGCGCAAGGCGGCGGCGCCGACCAGCCGGGAATTGCTGCCGGCCCCGTTGATCTGGTCCTTCACCTGAAAGCTCCAGCCCCTGCCCGGATCCTTCTCATCATCGGGCTTCAGCACCACGGCGCGGACAAAATTCTTCTGGGCCAGCAACAGCTCGCTGCGGCCGTCGCCATCCACATCCGCCACGCTCAGCCACGGCTTGTCCTGGTTCCCGCCGGGCGGGGCAACCTCCAGCTCCCGGAAATCCCGGCCCTTTTCCTGGAGCAGCACCCTCACCTTCTCGTACTCGATCAGCACCAGCAGATCCATCGCGCCATCCTGGTTGACATCATGAAAGGTGAGGCTGGTGGGATTGGCCTTGAAACTCTCCGCCAGCTTTTGCGTGCGCGCCGGCCCTTTGGCCGGGCGGAGGACGAGCGAGCGCCTGCCGTCCTGATCCACCAGCAGCGCCAGCACCGGCGGGGTGCCGGGCTCCAGCGCGCCCACCGCCAGGGCCAGCGGCTTGCCCTCCAGCGGCACCAGGGTGGGAAACGCCACCCGGCCGCCCTCATCCCAGCGGGTCACCCCCACCTGCCGCTCATCCGCGCTCAGCAGGAAAATCTCATTGCGGCCATCGCCGTCCCAATCCGCCACGGAGATCTCGCTCACCCCGGTGAGCGTGGGGAAGGTGCGTCCGGTGGTGATCTCGCCCCCGGCGGATTGGAGGTGGATGGTGAGCTGCCCGCTGTCCGGTTCGGCCACGAGCAGGTCGGGGCGCCCGTCGCCGTTGACATCGGCCCACGCCAAGCCGCGCCGGGCCTTGCTGGTTTTGTTCAGGGGCAGCGTCTGGAACTGGCCCACCTGGAAATTGCCGGTCAGCTTTTCCGCCGCCTTGCGCTGAAAGGCCGCCAGCTCCGCCCGCCCGGAATTCTGGGCGATGGTGACCATCTCAGTGCGCTTGTCCCCGTTCAGATCCTCGGCGTGAAAGGCGCGGATGGGGGGCAGGGTGAAATGGATTTCCGGGCCCAGATGGCCCGCCGGGTCTTGGAGCCGGAAACGCACCGGGTTGGGCGAATCCCAGTTCACCAGCAGCAGGTCCTGACGGCCATCCCCGTCTATGTCGAGCACCTGCACGGACTTGACCATGCCGGAGAAGGGGATTTTTTCCGGCTCGGCCAACTGGTGATCGGCTTTTTGCGCCAGTAGATATAGATGGCTGTCGCCGAGCAGGACCAAATCCGTACGGCCATCGCCATTCAGGTCGCCCGTGCTCAGCGTGTTCAAGGCCGTCTGGCCGTCCTCAATGGCCCAGCGTTTGGGCATGCTCCAGCCGTTGGTCCCCTGGTTGTATTGCACCACCAATTCCTTCGGCTCGCCGTAGTAGGCCAGGTCGGGCTGCTGGTCGCCGTTCAAATCCGCCACCGCCAGGTCCGAGATCCGTTTTTCGGAGGCGATGGAATCAATGGCAAACCGTGCGTCCGGGGGCAGCTCATTGATGTCGCGCCCACCCGTGGGGCGGGTGCGGGGCGGCTTGCCGGTCTGGTTGAGCAACACAGTGATGCGGGACCGTCCGTTGTTGACGACAATCAGATCGTTCAGGCCGTCCCCGTTCAGATCGGCGGCGCGCAAATGGCTGACCTGCTGGTCCAGTGGGAAAATCTCCGGGCCGGCAAAGCCAAAGGAGTTCGTAGCGGCCCGTGCGGAGACCAAACCTGCCGTCAGGCCCAGCGCAACAGACCACCGTCCCAACCAACCGGATGCAACGCTCATGCCCGGCAATGTGTTGCAACTCGGCCTCCGGTTCAATCTTTTTCAAACCGGAAATCCCAGGCGCCCTACGGTTTGAGGACGCAGTTGCTCAGGTTGGTGTCGCCCGCCGTCCAGAGGAATTTGTGGAGGCCGGCATAATTGAACTGCTGCACGCTGCCATCCACCATCGCGATGTTACCCGAGTTGACGTGGATGTCCTTGCCCCAATCCGCGTAGTCAGGGTAGAGGGAGGTGATCACACCCACCAGCTCCACCACCCCGCAACTGGTGCCATCCCGGCCGATCACGTTGCGATCCCCCGCCAAATGGTGGCGTGGGACATAATCGCCGGCCTCGGTGGCGAAAAAGTAGCTCAGCGATTGATCCTTCAGGCCCGCAAAGCCGCGGGTCGGATCGGTGGACCAATCCGTGGCCTGTTTGCGGTCCTGATCGCTGGGGCAGAGGAGGATTTTGGGCGTGGCAAACTCGTTGGAGGCCACCTCGTAATGCATCCACGCCTCGGGCAGGGTGCGGGTGCCTCCGTTGGTCAGGTCCAGCCACCACGGCATCTTGCTGCCGTTGTCATCCGACCACATGCGAAAACCCAAGCCCACCTGGCGCAGGTTGTTCACACACGCGATGCGTTTGGCCTTGGCCTTGGCCTTGCCCAGCGCGGGCAGGAGCAGGCCCGCCAGGATGGCGATGATCGCGATCACCACGAGCAGCTCAATCAGCGTGAACGCCACCGAACGGCGCCCGGCAAGTGTCCCTTGGAATTTCATAAGCTTTGGACGCGCCCACAGGCACATCTATTTAGCCTAAATGACGCTTGGGAAGGGGGTTTGGATACAAGAAACGCCCTGAACCGGGGGGACGGAAAACCTCCGCGCCCCCAGACGTGCTCACCACTGGCCGTCCACCAACAGTCCGGTGACGTTGCGGGCCAGATCATCCGCGAGCAGGGGGAGGGCCTGCCGCTCGCCACTGGCCAGGTCGGAACCGACCCGCATCGTGGTGCGGCCCGTCACGGGGCGGTCCAGCAAGACTTTGCCGGAGGCGCGATCAACGGCGCGAACGCGCACCTCCAAGGTCAGGTAGTAATCCCGCACGGTGAGGATATCGCTGGGCTGGAAGCTCAACTCGGAACGGTTCAGGGAGGTGATGACGCCCGTGACAATCACATCCCCGCCATTCGCCGTGTTCAGCTTGAAGGTGCCATCCTGCTGCACCTTCTTGCGCACGGCGGAGGTCACGGCATCACCGAGGCGGGCCTCAATGGTTTGGTTGATGAAGGGGTTGATCTGGATGCTGCGGGAACCGGCGACAGTGCCGTTGCTCGGACCCAGATGGTAACCGGCACAACCGGCGGTCAGCAGCAGGCAGGTCAGCCATACCCAGGCGGCCAGGCCACCCGCGAAAGGCCAACCCCGGGCGGGGCGGGCGGAGGTTCCGGTTTTGATCATGGCCGTCATCCTGGATGGGGTCAACGGAGTCAGTTGGCCGGTTTGGCGGCGTTCGGGTCCGGAGCGGCCACGGCGGGTGCCGCCAGGGGGGCGGGTTTCTCCGGCTCCGCCGGAGTTTCCAGCGCCACCTTTTTCTTCAGGTCATCAATCCGCTTGCGGGCATCCCCGGCGTACTTGGAGTCCGGGTTCTTGAGCAGCACCTCGTTGTAATAGACCAGCGCGCCGCTCCAACGGTGCCGTTTTTCATAGAAGCGGGCGATTTGAAAGGCCCCGCGGGCCTGTTCCATTCTCATCGCCTCAATGTTTTCGCGCGCCTTGCCGAGGCGGGGATCATCGGGGTAGAGCGTGATGAAATCGTTGAAGGTGGCTATGGCCTGGGCGGAGGCGTTCTGATCGTACTCGGCCTCTTTGGCCTGTTTGTAATACGCAAGACCGGCCTTGAACAGGGAATCGGCGGCCACCTGTTTGCGATCATTGTAGCGATCCGCCGCGCGTTCGTAAGCTTTGACAGCCGAGGGGAACTCCTTGCGTTTCTCCTGGGCGCTGCCGATTTTCATCTGGGCATCCGGGGCGATTTCGCTGTAGGGCGCGTTTTTGATCACTTTTTCATACATGTCCGCCGTTTTTTCCATGGAGGGATAGAGGGGAACCAAACCCCACAGTTTGAACCACTTGCCACCCAAATAGAGGTTGGCAATCTCATACTGGCGCTTCAAGACATCCTCGGAGTTGGGGTACTTGGGATATTTTTCGAGCAGTTTTTGGTATTCCTTGAAGGCGCGTTCATGGTTCTTTTTCGCCTCGTAGCAGCGGCCGATGAGGAACTGGGCCTCCGGGGCAAAATCGGACAGCGGCCAGACGGCCACGGTTCGTTTGGCCGCCTTCATGGCGGTGGTATAGTCCTTCTTGTCAAAGGCTTGGGTGGCAGCTTCCAACTGGTCCTTGGCGCGTTTTTTCTGCCATTCGCCCGAGGAGCCCACCGCCTCATAGCTCCAACCCTCGCCCGTCCGGTAAATCAGGGGGGCTGGCGCCGGAAAGGGCAGAGCCAGAAGACAGGCGGCAATCAAAATGATACGCACGAACCAACGATTCATAAAAGCCACCGTAGCGAACCCCCTGCGGCAAGTCAAGAAACGCAAAAAGCAGAATTACCGGCCGGGTCAAATCCTGCCGTAACGCCCCGGGACCAGAAATACCGCGTTGTTTCCGTTATTTGCGCTTGTCTTAGGGGGGGTAATGGCACGAAAATTAGGTTGTCGTGATTGCAAATGAGAAAACCTTGGCGCCGTTCCTGACCGAACTGGAACGAACGTCATGGGTGGCGGTGGATACCGAGGCGGACAGCCTTTATGCGTATCCTGAAAAACTCTGCCTTTTGCAGATCAGCATCCCCGGCGCCGATGTTCTGGTGGACACCCTGGCGTCCTTTGACTTGCAACCCCTTTGGGAGAAACTGCGCGGACGCGAGCTGATCCTGCATGGGTCGGATTACGATTTGCGCCTCTTCAACCGCTGCCATCGATTCGTTCCGGACCAGATGTTTGACACTATGATCGCGGCGCGCTTGCTCGGGTACGAGCAGTTCAGCCTGTCGAGCCTGGTGGAACGGCACCTGGGGATCAAACTTGAGAAGGGGCCGCAAAAGGCCAATTGGGCCCAGCGCCCCCTCTCGCCCCGCATGGAGGAGTATGCGCGCAACGACACCCGGCATCTGCGCACCCTGGAACAGGCGCTGCGCGCGGAGCTGACCGCCCTGGGCCGGCTGGAGTGGCACCGCGAGTTTTGCCAGCGGCTGGTGGAGGAGGCCCGCGTGGTGAGGAGCCCGGATCCCAATCTGGAATGGCGCATGAAAGGCAGTCAACTACTGGATCGCCAGGCGCTGACCATCCTCCGGGAATTATGGTATTGGCGCGAGCGGGAAGCCATCCAATGCAACCGCCCCCCGTTCTTCATCCTGGCCCATGACACCCTCTCCGCACTGGCGGAGGCGGCGGTGAACAACGGCGCCTTGGACCCCCTGATGCCCCGGCGGATGTCGCAGCGGCGCCGGGATACCATCCGGGATGCCATTCTGCGGGGCCTGGAAGTGCCTGCGGCAAAGCAGGCTCAACGACTGCAAACAGTGCGGCGGCATTTGACCGAGGCGCAAAAGTCCCGCCTGCAGGAGTTCGAGCAACGTCGGAACCGGCAGGCGGAGAAGCTGGGCCTGGAGGCCTCATTCATCGCCAGCCGGGCCACCTTGGTGGCGCTGGCCAGCGAGCCCGCAGCGGAGCAGGAACTCATGCAGTGGCAACGCGGGCTGCTGATGACCGGATAGGTGTAGTTGTAGCGGCAGGCATCCTGCCTGCCGTATAGCCCGGCTTCCAGCCGGGTGTTCATCACCCCCCGAACCAAGCACCCACAACAGCCTCACCCGTGTCCCGGGTGCCCTCACCCGGCGTCCCCGTCTCACCGATAGGCCTGGTGCAGTTTCACTTGGGAGTCGGCCTTGCGCTTGGAGCGCATCCGGATGTTCATCACTTCCACTCCCAACGAAAAGGCCATTGAGAAGTAGATGTAGCCCTTGGGGATTTGCTGATGGAAACTTTCCGCCACCAGCAGCACGCCGATCATGAGCAGGAAGCTCAGGGCCAGCACTTTGAGCGAGGGATGCCGGTCAATGAATCCGCTAATATGCCCGGAAAAGGCCAGCATGAAGATCACCGCTACAATCACGGCCGTGATCATCACCCCCAGTTGGTTGGACATCCCCACGGCTGTGATGACCGAATCGAGGGAAAAAACAATGTCCAGCAGCATGATCTGAATGATCACGCTGACAAAGGTGGGGGCCACCCGGACACTGGCCTCCCCATCCTCGCCCTCCAGCTTTGCGTGGATCTCATGCGTCGATTTGGCGATCAGAAACAGGCCGCCCACCAACAGGATCAGGTCGCGCCCGGATACGCTGTGGCCCAGCACCACGAACATCGGTTTGGTCAGCTTGACCATGAAAGCCAGGCCGCACAGCAGCAGCACGCGCGTGATCAGGGCCAGCGCCAGGCCCATCTGCCGCGCTTTGGCCCGCTGCTCCACGGGCAGCTTGCCAGCCAGGATCGAGATGAACACAACGTTGTCGATGCCGAGAATGATCTCCAGCACGGTCAAAGTGACCAAGCTCAGCCAGACTTGAGGATCGGATAGCCATTCCATAAGGGGCGCAATGTCCTGTGTCCGGCCCGATTCGTCAACAGGAACCGATCCGCCGCGCGCGGTTTTGCCGGTTGAAATCAGCCGGTGATCACCTCGGCCACCAGCGGGGTGGGCGGGGGCGGAGCATCCGCCAAGTGGAAAGCGCCCAGCAACCGCGCGGCGGCCGCCGCCGCCTCGCCGGGGGTGCGGGCCCGCACCCGCGCCAGCAATTCCCCCCGTTGCACCGGCTCGCCCGCTTGCCGCAGGTCTAGCACTCCCACCCGGGGATCCACCTCGGACTCCCTGGTGAGACGTCCGCCGCCCAGGTCGCGCACAACTTCCCCCACCAACCGGGCATCGCAACCGGCTACCCAGCCGCTGCGGGGTGCCTGGACCACCGCTTCCTCCGCCTTCAACCCGCCCGAGGCCAGCAGGGAGTGGTAAATCTCCATTTCCGCGCCTTGGGCCCGCAGCATCCGCTCCCACCGGTCCAACGGCCCGCCTGAAAGAAGCACTTGCCGGGCCCGGCTTCTGGCCGCGCCCAATTCCGGGGTGCGCCCCGTTGCCACCAGCACATGCGCCGCGCATTCCACCACCAAAGCGGCCAGGTCGGCCGGTCCCTGCCCGGATAGGCACGCCACGGACTCCTGCACTTCCACCCAGTTGCCGGCGCACCGGCCCAGGGGGGTATCCATGCCGGTCAAAAGCGCCCGGGTGTTCACGCCGCACGCCTGGCCCAACCGAACCATGCTGACCGCCAGGTCGCGGGCCTGCTCCCGCGTGCGCATGAAGGCCGCCGCGCCATGCTTCACATCCAGCACCAACACTGCCAGTCCCTCCGCCAGTTTCTTGGACAGGATGGAGGCGGTGATCAAGGGGATGGAGGGAACTGTGCCGGTGACATCCCGCAGCGCGTACAGGCGCTGATCCGCCGGCACCATGCGCTCCGTCTGGCCGGTGATGACACACCCCAGATCCTCCACCTGCCGGTGGATCCGGGCGGCATCCAGCGCGGTGCAATAACCGGGGATGGATTCCAGTTTATCCAGCGTGCCCCCGGTGATTCCCAACCCGCGGCCGGAAATCATCGGCACGCGAAAGCCCAGCTCCGCCAGCAACGGGGCCAGCGGCAGGGAAACCTTGTCGCCCACGCCGCCCGTGGAGTGTTTGTCCACCACCGGGCGGGCGGGATCGGGCAACCACTCCAGGCAATCGCCGGAAGCGCGCATGGCCAGGGTGAGGTCGCGGGTTTCCGCTCCGTCCAGGCTGCGGAAATAGATGGCCATGAGGAAAGCCGCCACCTGGTAATCAGGCAATTGCCCAGCGGTGAGGGCGGCGATGAACTCCTGCCATTGGAGGGTGTTCAGGGACTGGCCATCCCGCTTGGTTTCCAGCAAGGTGAGCAGGTTCATGGCGTCACCTTAGGCCGGGCGCCGCCCCCGGGACCAGCCAAATCCATGCCGCCCGCCGCTCAGGCTTTGCGGCGGTAACAGCGCACCGAGAGCGGCTTGTCCGAAGGGTAGAGCTTCAGCATGTTGTGGTAGCGCATCAGCACCCACGGTTGCAGGTCGTGCGCGCCATTCTTCGTGAAGACAACCTCATCCGCGATATAGACGCACATGTGCATGGCCATGTTGTGCTCGTTCACCAGCATGAGCAAATCCCCAAACCGCCATTCCTCTTTCACCAAGGAGAACTCCGTGCGCAGGGTGGTCTTGGTTTCCTCCGGGTTGAAATAACGGTTGTCCGGCAAATCGTTGAAAAAATTCATCGAGGTCCAAAAACAGTCCTCCCTGAGGCCGCCTTCCGTCTCCTGCCGGGGGAAGGTGTAAACGCGCGACCGGGCCACCTGGGGGAAGAAATCCGTGACATTCACCACGGCCCCATCCGGCAAATGGGCCAAAGATTCCAAGTACGGCTTCAAAGCCGAACCCCGCCCCGCTTTGCCCCAGTAGGCAATGATGGCGTTCAGATCCGTGCGGGAGGTGATCCGCAGGTTCATGAGGAGTGCCGGGGTTTGTGACAGCGCCTTGGCGAGAAAGCGTTTTTCCTCCCCCACGAGCAGGAATTCCATGAGCGGGGCATCGGCAAAATAGACGGAATCGCCTTCGTGATAAGTCAGTCGGCGAAACAATTCCCGCTTCTCATCGTTCAGACCGCAGTTGGCCAGCCACCCCTCAAAACGCTCCGCCGAAAATCGGAAAGGATTTTGCTGAAAAGGGTTGCGATTGCTCTTGGCGAGCAGGGTGTAGATTCGCTTGCGGGCCTCCGGGGTTAACGTCTGCACCACCTCCAAAGTGGGCTTCACCTGCACGGCATCGCCCAGCACCATCCAGGTGCGGGTGTCCGCCAACGCTTTTTGCTGTTCCGGGGTCAGATCGGCTCCCTGAAAGACTTTCACCAACTCCGCCGGAGTCAATCGTTCAAAAAACCAACTCAACGGGGCGGGAACTGGGGAAGTGGTGGGCAACGAATCGTCTGGACGTTCCAAGTTAATGGATGCGAGTTGCAGTTCACCCCATGGTTTGCCCGGCGCCGCCACGCTTGGCGCAGGGGTGAGGAAATGGGCGCGCACGGGTGTATAAACGCAAAAAAGCGTCAGCATCACACCCAGAGAAAAAAACACGCCATTCCAGATCACCATCCGCCGACTCATGACGGCGGGCTGTGATCGCGAGCTCTGGCTCTGACTTTTTTTTGTCCGCATACTTACCGTTCGGTAGAGATGGCTTTCGGACAACCGCCCGGGTGCCTTTTAATTCTTGTGCCCATGCCACGTTTCACCAACAGTTTACGGTGCTTTAAAAAAACTAATTTCACCGGAGACTAGCCGGTTCTGCCGCTTTGCGTTAGCCTGCCCGGAACGTGTTATGAAAACATCCTCCGCGCAGATATCCGCCCAGACCACCCGTCCCCCCGCCCGTTGGCGGGGCGATGTGGACCGCATACTCATCACTGAAAAGCAAATCGCATGCCGCGTGCAGGAGATGACCCGGCAATTGGAGATCGACTATGCGGGTCGGGAACTGGTGGTGGTGGCGCTGCTCAACGGCACGGTGATGTTCCTGGCCGACTTGGTGCGGCATCTGAATCTGCCGTTGCGGCTGGATTTCATGGGTGTGTCAAGCTACGGCGCCGGCACGACCTCGGGGGAACTGCTGTGGACGAAGGAATTACGGTTGGATGTGCGCGGGCGGGATGTGCTGCTGGTGGACGACATTCTCGACACCGGACGGACCCTCGACCGGGTGCGGAGCAAATTGCGCCTGCTCAAACCGCGCCGCCTGCGCATCTGTGTGCTGCTCGACAAACCCTCGCGGCGGGTTGCGAAAGTGAAGCCGGATTACGTGGGATTCACAATTCCGGATCATTTCGTAGTCGGGTACGGATTGGATTATGCGGAGCGCTATCGGAACCTGCCGTTTGTAGGCGTTTTGAAGCCAGAGGCTTACGCAAACCTGGGGAAAGCGGGATAATCCGGGGAGCGCGGCGGGTGAATTTTCATTAGGCCAGGTTGACGAAGCGAAGTGCTGTGTTAGATTGGCAGAGTTGGTGAAAATATGAGTGCACGAAAGTTAAATAACGACAGCGTTTTTCAGCCCGTGGTGGTTCAGGCCCGCGAGAAGCGGCTCCAATTGAACCCGAAGGATGTCAGCATCCGCAAGAACGGCGTTGAATTCCGCTCCCCTGCTCCCATCGAACTTTGGAATGAAATGACGGTGGACCTTGAAGTTCCGGGCGAAGCCCGTAAGGTCCATTGCACAGGTGTGGTGGTGGCATGCGCTGGTAACCGCCATTCCGGATTTCAGGTCACCATGGCCTTTACCCGGATGACGCAGCAGTCCGAGACCCGCCTGAAACAGATCGCCTTTTCAAGGCTGACATAATCGCCATGCCCTGCTACACTGCGGGGCATGGAATTATTCAATAGGATTCTAACGATCGCCGTCGAGGGCGGCGCCTCCGATATTCACATCAAGTTGGACTGTCCGGTTGTCTTTCGCATGAACCGGCAGCTCGTCTGCGTTGAATGCCCCACTCCCACCGAGGAATGGCTCAACAAAGTAGTGGAACAGATTGTTCCCAAGCACGCCCAAAAGCGGCTGGACGAGCACCGCGAGGTGGATTTCTCTTACTTCATTCACGGCGTCGGCCGCTTCCGCACCAACGTCTTCCAACAGCGCGGCTCGTTTGCCATCGCCATGCGGTACGTGAAAACCAAGGTGCCGGACTTCGCCACGCTTGGCCTGCCGGAGCAGTTGAAAAAGATCGCGGAGTCGCATCGCGGCATTGTGCTGCTGTCCGGTACCACCGGCTCGGGCAAGTCCACCACGCTCGCGGCCATGATCGAGCACGTGAATGAGAACTCCAAAAAGCACATCATCACGCTGGAGGATCCCATCGAGTACGTCTTTGAGGACAACCAGTCGGTGATCGAGCAGCGGGAAATCGGCCTGGACACCGGCAGCTTTGCCACCGGCCTCAAGCACATCCTCCGCCAGGATCCTGATCTGATCATGGTGGGTGAGATGCGTGATTCCACCAGCTTCGCGGCGGCCATGAGCGCGGCGGACACCGGCCACCTCATCCTTTCCACCCTTCACACCACCAATGCCGCCCAGTCCGTGGGCCGCATCCTGGACTTCTTCACCGCTGATGAACGTGAGCAGGTGCGCCGCCAGTTGGCTGGCACCCTCAAGGCCGTGGTCTGCCAGCGCATGGTCGCCACCGTCAACGGCACCATGACTCCGGCGGTGGAAATTCTCATCAACACCCCCATCGTCCGCAAGCTCATCGAGGAAAACCGCCTGGAAAAACTGAGCGTGGCCATCGAGACCGGCACGGATGACGGCATGCAGAACTTCAACCAGCACCTCCTGCAGTTGGTGAAGGACGGGAAAGTGACCGAGAAGGAGGCCCTCTCCAAAGCCTCCAACCCGGCGGCGCTGGAAATGAACTTCCGGGGCATCTTCCTCAGCGAGGGCGCCCGCATCCTGGGCTAATTCTCCCGCACCTCATCACCGGATTGGGCATCGCCGGACATCACATCCGCCGCGATGCTCCAATCCATTTGCGGGCCGGTCACCTTCACCTCGCCCACGCGCGTTCCGGCGCGGTAAACGTTGAGACGCTGCTCCAGCTTGGGCAGCCGGCCGATCGGAAAGCTGAGGATGGCGAAGCGGGCCTTGGGATTGACGGACTTCACCTTGCCTTGCAAGGCGAGGTCAAGGGTGACAACCGGGGGGGGGACGGCCGGGCGGCGGGTGCTTTTGCACCCGGTCACGGCCACCAGGCCCGCCAGGCACAAGCCAATCAGGAAGGAACGCATTGGTTTCACTCATGCCGAACGTAATGAACCGTGCCGCCGGCCGTCAACCGCCAAATTCCCGCTTCCTCAGGCCTTCAGGCCTCTTCCTTCAGTTTCTTCATCACCTGTTTCAGGTGCGTGATGGAGCGCTCCGCCTGGTCCACGGTGCCGCATTCCACGCTGAAGACGATGTCCTGTTTGGCCTGCTGGCAAATCCTGATCACGCGCGCCCAGTCGATCACGCCGTCGCCACAGGCGCAGCCCACCGGGGTGCCGGTCACTTTGCCGCGTTCGGCGTCGGAGTGTTCCACTGAGATGTCTTTGGCGTGCAGGTGGACGAGGCGGCCCACGACGCGCTGGCACCAGCGGTACGGGTTTTCCCCGCCCAGATAGCTGTTGCCGGTGTCAAAGTTCACCCCGATGGCCGGGCTCTTCACCAGCTTGCAGATGCGGTCCAAGCCTGCCGGCGTCTTGCTGTACTGCTGGTGGCACTCCAGGCCGATCTTGATGCCGCGCGGTTCGGCCACCCGGGCCGCTTCCATGAGGGTGTAGCGCATCAGGACGTGATCCTCCTCCGCCGTGGTCCAGACGGGTTTGGGGCCCTCGTCCGTGTTGACGACCGGGGCGCCGATCTCGGCGGCGAACCGGATGGCCTGCTTGAGGTATTCCACCGCGATCTCCGGCTTGATCAGGGGGGTGTGGGCGGAGAGCCCCGAGCATTTCACGCCGTGCTTCTCGCAGGCGCGCTTGATGCGGTACGGGTCGTCCAGCATGGAGACGCTGTGAAAGTAGCCCGCCTCGCTGAGCAGCTCGCGCCCCCAGTGGACCATGGGCTCCACGTATTCGTAGCCGAGTTCCGCCGCCTTGGCGACGCCCCACTCAAAGGATTTGTCTGCGTGGCGGACGAACTCCAGGTTGATGCCGATGCTGATTTTGGCCATAGCGTTGTTGGGTTTGGAATGGGTTTAGAATTTCCACGGTTTGCGCGGCGTGCGGCGGTCGAGCAGCTTGTTCGCCGTCCGGTCCTTCACAAATTCCTCTTGGGCCAGGTCGAAGGTGACCTTGCGGGCCAGGCGGCCGGCGATGTCCGAGGCGTAACAGAGGGCATCCCCGCGCACGGCCTCCTCCACGGGGGAGACGGTGGGCTGGCGGGACTTGATGCTGTCCAGGAAGTCGCGCACATGGTCGCTGCTGACCTTGAGCTTCAGGGGCAGCTCGCTTTCGGGCGTTTCCGGCAGGCTGGCCTGGTTGGACGCCAGTCGGCCGCGGTTGACCATGATCCAGCCATCGGTCCCCTCAAAGGCGGTGCCGTGCGTGTCGAGTTTGCCGTAGCGCTCCTTCCATTCGGCCTCGTGTGCCCAGGCTTCCCCGGTGGCCTTGCCATTGTTGCCGCCGTTGGGCACGCCGACAAACGTCATCGTCACCCCGCTGGCAAATTGCAGGTTCAGATCCCAGGTGGTGGCGGTGTTGCACGCGCCCGCCGTGGGGTAGCGGGCCGGGCCCTCAATCTCCACCCGCCCGTTCAGCAGATCCCCGCCGCCCCACAGGGCGATATCCAGCGGATGAATGCCCCAGCCGGCGATGAAGCCCAGGGCGTAATCCGAGTTGAACCACCAGGTCTTGGTCTCCCCGGCCGAATCGCACAGGTGTTCGCGGTAGGGTTTGAACGGCGCGGGCCCAAGCCAGGCGTTGTAATCCAGCCCAGCGGGCACCGGCACCTCCTGCGTGGACCCGCCCGGGGTGCTGCCCGGGCACCAGACGTTGACGTGCTTGAGCTTGCCGATGCGCCCGTTGCGCACCAGCTCGCACGCCAGCCGGAATTTGCGGTCCGAGCGCTGCTGGGTGCCGAACTGGAAGATGCGCCGGTATTTTTGGACCGCCTTGCGCAGGAGCTGATCCTCCTCCAGGGAGCAGCCCATCGGCTTCTCCACATAGATATCCTTGCCCGCCCGCACGGCCTGGAGGCCCATGATCACGTGCCAGTGGTCCGGGGAGCCGATGATGCAGGCGTCAATAGCCTTGCGGGCCAGCACCTCCTGGAAGTTCTCATAGGTGCGGCAATCCTGGTTGCCGTACTTCTCATTCACCAGCTGGCTGCCCTTGGCCCGCTGGTCGGCCTTCACGTCGCACACGGCCACCACCTGCGCATCCGCCTGCTTGAGGGCGCCCTTGAGCACATCAATGCAGCGCGGGCCGGTGCCGAGGGTGGCCAGGGTGATGCGGTTGGAGGGGGCCACTGTGCCGGCCGCGCCCCGGGCGGAGGCGGGGATGATGGTGGGGAAGGCCGCCGCCACCGCCGTGGCGCTGGCCAGGCGCTTAAGAAAGTGCCGCCGGTTCAAGGAGGAAAAACGTGTCATAAAGTTTCTCGGGCTTTCGTATTACGCCATTGACAATAGCCAGCCGGGTCCTAGTTTTCTTCCAATATCGCCCATTGGTAAAAATTGAACATGCGCTCGGCCATCTTTCTCAGCTCTGACTCCAAGTACCACGCCGACCGCTGCGAGCCGCTGGTGCAGGCCGCCGCGCGGGGGGAGGTGCGGGTGTGCGCCCTGATGCGCCGGGGCTACCCGGGCCGCCCGCTCCCGCCGCGCGTGCTGCCGGAGGTTTCCACCGTGGGATACTGGGATGCGCCCGGGCCGCAGAGCTGGGGCTTGGACTGGCACCGCAACGAGGGGGTGGAGATCACCTACCTGGCGCGGGGGCAGACCGATTTCCAGGTGGAAAACCACAGCCACCGCCTGAAAAATGGCCAGCTTACGATCACGCGGCCCTGGCAGCGGCACAAGGTCGGGAACCCGCATGTGGGTGCCAGCCGCCTGTATTGGCTGATCCTGGATGTGGGGGTGCGGCGGCCCGACCAGCCGTGGCACTGGCCGCCCTGGCTCATCCTTTCCCCGGACGATCGCGACCGGCTGACCCTGCTGCTGCGGCACAACGAGCAGCCGGTCTGGCAGAGCAGCGCGGAGATCCGACGGTGCTTTGAGAAGATTGGCGAGCTGGTGGAGACTCCCGATCCTCGGTCGGCGCAGACCCGGCTGCAGCTTTTCATCAACGAGCTGTTCCTGGCGCTGCTGGATCTGGTGGAAAGCCAGAAGCCGGCCCTGGACGCCAGCCTGGCCACCACGCGGCGGAGCGTGGAGATGTTCCTGGCGGCGCTGCCCCGGCACGTGGGCCAGCCCTGGACGCTGGAGGAGATGGCGCGGCAGTGCGGGCTGGGGCGCAGCCGCTTTGCCTCCTACTGCCGGGAGATCACCAACCTCTCACCCATGGAGCATCTGGCGCGCTGCCGCATTGAGGTGGCCAAGGGGCAGTTGCGCGCGCAGCCGGAGCTGAGCGTGACCGACGCCGCATTCGCCTGCGGTTTCCAGTCCAGCCAATACTTCGCCACCACCTTTCGTCGACTGACCGGACAGAGCCCCCGCCAGTACCGGGAGACGCCATCGCAGGTTCGGCAGCCGGCGAAGGGCAAAGCTGTGCCCCATTGATCATACGCATCCCCCTCGAAGACCCAAGCCCGGACCGCGGATTTGTAATCCGATTTCACCCCCACTCAACAGCAAAATACGCCCCCCACAACTCATGCCGTGGTGGATTGCACCGGGAAAATCGATTCGCAATTGGCGGAGCCCTGACCAGAAGCCCGCCCAACCCTTCATCACTTAATCGCTGAATCTTCCCCGGTGAACAAGCTGTTGCCTGACGATCCGAGATAGAGCCGGGCGGGCTGGTGCGGGCTGATGGCGATGGATTTGAGATTGAGCAGGGACAAGCCTACGTTTTCACGGCGCCAGGTGCGACCGCCATCCACACTCTTCAGCAAACCGGCGGCCACCGGTTCATCGTGATAGGGGTGATCAGCCGTGGCGGCATAAAGAATGTTCGGGCGGCGCGGGTTTATGGCCACGTTATGGACGAAATGGTAATCGAGAATCCGCTGCCAGGACCGGCCGGCATCCTCGCTGCGGTATAGCCCGCCTGGAAACAGGCGTTTGAGTTTGGAATCGTAGTATTCGCGGGCGGCAGCGTAAAGCACCCGGAAGCGGGTGGGATCAGCCACAATCTGCTGGATATCCGGCAGCTCGCTTCCGGCGTTGAGCTGTTGCCACGTTTTCCCTCCGTCCAGCGTGCCGTAAACCTGGCGGTGGAGGGCGGCGATCAAATGTTTCGGATCCTGGGGGTCAAGCAGTATCCCCCGCGGTTTCCTGGCCTCCTCAGCGGGCAGATTTCCGGTGATGGAGTGCCAGGACTTTCCGCCATCGCTGGTTTCAAAAAAGCCATGCCCATTGCATGCGGCAAGGAGGCGGCGCTGGCCGACGGGGCTGCCGGGGTCGAGCACCATTTCCAACACCTGCCCGTCCGGCAAACCGGAGTTTGTCTGCCCCACCACCTGCCAGGAATGCCCGTCGTCGTCAGAACGGCACACATCGCCCTGATTGCTTTCCCATCTTCCAGTGGCCGCCCAGAGGGTGTTGGGAGCCATCGGGTCAACGACCACGGCAAAGCAATTGCCTTGGTGTTTCATCCCCTGATGGCTCTGGCGGAATGTTCGTCCGTTATCTTCACTAATCAAAAGCCCGATGTCCATGTACGCGCAATAGATGCGGTTGGTGCGCACCGGGTCGGAAATGACGCGCCACACGCAGGTGACTTCCAGGCCTGTGCCTTGAATGGTTCCGCTGGTTCGCGCGGCGGAGTAGCGCTGTTGCCAGGATTTTCCCGCATCGTCCGACATGAACACATGTCCGCTGGTTCCAAACACCACGCGGCCCGGCGGGCGAATGGCCAGGCACTCCACGGAGGGTCCCCAGGAGGTGATCCACCCATAGTCCATGTTGCGTTTTTCCGCTTCGTGATACGTCACGCGGGTCCAGTGCCGGCCGGCATCCGTGGTTTTGTAAACCCCGGCGCTGACCCAATCCCGGTTGCCCACGTAGGCTGTCCTGGCATCGTTCGGATCCACGACAATCTCCTTGGGATTAGAGGTCAGTGATCGTTCTCCACCGGACTTATGGAGGCGCTTTGGAAGTCCATCACCGCTGGCATTGCGCCAGCTTTTCCCGGCGTCCTCGCTGATGAATACGCCCCCATTCCAGTTGGAGCGACTGGTGCATCTCAGGGTGGCATAAACCGTCCCGGGTGAGGCGGGGGCAAAGGCCAGCTCTTCAACGTAACGATGAGGCAATCCGTCATTTGATTCATCCCAGGTGGCCCCCTCGTTATCGCTGCGATAAATGCCTTCGCTGGTGGCCGCAAGAATAACGCGGGAATCATCGGGTTGTACTTCGAGGTCGCTGACGATCGCCTTGGCGGGAAGCCGGTTGCCATCCACGCGCCGCCAGCTCCGACCGGTGTCATCGGTGCGGTAAATGGCTCCCGCGCCGTCCTTGTCAAAACGCGGCTGCCCCAGGCCGGCATAGGCGACCTGCGGGCGGAGCGGATCGAAGCAGATCGCCCCAATGGGGGCTGAAAAACGGTGGCGGGCGGTTGCGGGAAAACCCCGGCGCATCCATTGCCAGGTCACGCCCTGGTTGGTGGTGAGGTGCACGCCGCTTTGGGTTCCCAGCAGGATGATCCGGCTATCCCGGGGATGCACCGCAATCGCTTCCACAAAATAATCGCGCAAGCCGCGATTGCGCAGCTCATAGGATCGGCCGGCATTGGTGGAGAAATAGAATCCGCCCACATCGCAGCCAACATAGAGAATGTCCGGCGTTCTCTGATCGAACGCGATGGACTGGATCCAGCCCCCGCCGCCGGGGCCCGCGACGTTCCACCGGATGTCGTTCCCTTCCGGTGCCTCCATGGCCCTGGCAACCGGGTTACCGGCGCCGACTGCGTTTGTCGCCGCCAGGCAACAGGTCCACAGCGTTATCAGCGCGGCTGCAACAGTGTGTTGGAGGGTGGATACGGTCACCGGCGCATGGTAGGCTCAGGCCGGTGATCGTCAAGCAGGTACAAGGTTGTCATTTCCGATAAATGCTCGCGCAGGCCGGACTGATGCCGTATATTTTTTCGCACAACATGAATACCGCATCCGTTCAAGCCGCGCTCAGAGCCACTCTGTTGTTTTCCCTCCTCACCCTTGCCGGGCCGGTTTCCTCCCGGGCGGCCGCCGATTGGTCCTGGCAGAAGGAGGCAGGCAGCACCGCCCTGCTGCAAGGCGGGCAGACGCTCTGGTGCTTCCGTTATGGGGCGAGCGATTCCAAGCCGTGCTTTCATCCGGTGGCCCCGGCGGGCGGGCCGGTGCTGACCGGCTTCCGACCGGCCGATCACCCGTGGCACCGGGGCCTGTGGTTCTCCTGGAAATATGTGAACGGCGTGAATTACTGGGAGGAGGACAAGGCGACGGGCAAGGCGGCCGGCACCACCCGCCATGAGGCACCGCGCATTGAGACCCGGCCGGATTTCTCGGCCCGCATCCAGCAGGATCTGGCCTACCTGCCGGCGGGCGGCGCGCCGGTGCTGACTGAGCAGCGCCAGATCACTCTCAGTGCCCCCGACGCCGAGGGCGGATATTGGATGGACTGGGACCTGCGGTTCACCGCCCTCACCAACGTGGTGCTGGACCGCACCCCCCTGCCCAACGAGCCGGAGGGCAAACCGTACGGTGGCTACGCGGGGTTGTCGGTGCGTTTTGCGGGGGGCCTCAGCAATGCGGTGGTCAGCAACCCGGCCGGTCCGGTGGCCTTCACGGAGGAGCGATTCCGGGGTGCCGGCATCGGCATGGATTACACCGGGGAGGTTGGGGGGCGGCCGGCCGGAGTGGCGATACTGGACCACCCGCTGAACCTGAATGCGCCGAGCCCCTGGTATGCCATCAACGGCAAGGTCATGCACTTCTACAGCCCCGCCGTGCTCTGCAACCAGCCGCACCGGATGAAGGCCGGGGAGCAACTGCGCCTGCGCTACCGGGTGCTGGTGCATGCCGGAGCCTGGGCCCCCGCCCGGCTGACGGCGGAGCACCAGGCCTATGTGAAAGCCGGCCAGTAGCCCTCCTTGCGGACGCGGGCGGGTGCCGCAAAACCGTGCTTGCCGAAAAGGATTTTTCATGGCTTGCTGTGGCCATGTTGAACCATTGCTCCACCGTTATTTCCCGGCGCCTGCTCGTGGCTGCCGCCGCTTTTACCCTGCTGACCGCCCCCGCTTTTCTGGGCGCGGCCGAGCCCACCCCATCCGCCCTGGAAAAAGATTCACAGGGCTGGACCGATATCCTGCCCAGTGCCGATCTCAAGGATTGGTACCGCGTCTCCGTGCCGCCCACCGGCAAGCTCGGCCGTGAGCAGTGGCATGTGGATGCCGACAGCCGTCTCCTGATCTGCGACGGCGACGGCGGCCATGACATGCTGCTGTTCAAAAAGGAGCAGGGCGACGCCATCTTCCATTTTGAATTCCGCTACACGAAGGTGGAAGGCAAGAAGGGCTACAACAGCGGCGCGTACGTCCGGAATGACAAGGACGGCTCCATCTGGCACCAGGCGCAGTTCGGCGATGCCAAGGACGGCTTCCTTTTTGGGCAGACCCCCACGCCGGAGGGCGGCAAGAAATTCTTCAACCTGAACAAGCAGGTCACCGAGAACCGCGTGAAGCCCGCCGGGGAATGGAACACGTTTGAGGTGACCGCCAAGGGCAAGGTGCTCACCCTGTGGGTCAACGGTGCGGTCACGTGCGAGTTCGACGGCTGCAACCAGCCCACCGGCTTCATCGGCGTGGAGGGCGAGGGCTACCGGATCGAGTTTCGCAACCTGAAGATCAAGCCGCTGAAGTAAGGCTGCCTGCAAGTCAGACCGCCCCTGGCCGTTTCGGACCAGGGGCTTTTTTCTGCCCGGCTCAGGTGATCCGGAGGGCCTGCGTCTGGGCCTGCAGGCAAAGCTCCGCCGCCAGAAAGGTGTGCGCCTGGGGCATCGCCAGCTCGGTGCGGCGCAGGCAGTCGAGGATCAGGGCACCGAAATAGGGGAAGCCCACCTGGCCGTTCACCGGCAGGTGATGCTCGCCTTGCTGATCCACCAGATAGACGTGGTCGCCGGTCTTGTCCCGGGCCACGTCCAGGTATTTGCGGAGCTCAATGGAGCCGGTGGTGCCCACGATGAACGTGCGGCCATCCCCCCAGGCGCCCAGTCCGTCCGGGGTGTACCAGTCCACGCGAAAGTAATGGGTGGCCCCATTGTCCGCCAGCAGGGTGGCATCGCCAAAATCCTCGAACTCCGGGTATTTGGCCCCCAGGTAATTGGCCACCTTGCTGTGCAGCACGCGGGCGGAGCGGGCCCCGGCGTAGTGCAGGAACTGCTCGATCTGGTGGCTGCCGATGTCGCAGAGGATGCCGCCGGTCTGGCTGCGCTCCCAGAACCAGGGCGGGCGGCTGGGCGGATTGAGCCGGTGCGGCCCGAGTCCGATGACCTGCAGGACGCGTCCGATGGCCCCCCGTTCGATCAACTGGCCCGCGTACACCGCCGCCTCCACGTGCAGGCGCTCGGAGTAATAGACAGCGAAAATCCGTCCGGTCTCGCGCGTCTTGCGCCGGGCCTGCTCCAGTTGCTCCAGGGTGGTGAGGGCCGGCTTGTCCGCGAAATAATCCTTCCCGTGGTCCAGGACGCGGAGACCCAGCGGGCAGCGCTCGCATGGCACCGAGGCCGAGGCCACCAGTTGGATGGCGGGATCGTCCAGGATCTCCTGCTCGCTGGCGGCCACCGCCGCCTCCGGGTAGGTGCGGCAGAAGGCGGCCACCTTGGCCGGGTCCGGATCATACACCTTCACCAGCTCGGCCCCCGCCTCGCGCAGGCCGTTGCACATGCCGAAAATATGCCCGTGATCCAGCCCGATGGCGGCGAAGCGAAACTCGCCCGGCTGGCACACCCGGTTGGCTTTCCCCTGGGGGGCGTAGTTCATGCCGTCTGCTTTTTGCATAGTCACATCTTTCGTCCGAGGGTGATGTCGTTGGTGGCGAAATTTTCCACGCTCCGGGTTTTCTCGTGGAAGTGGCGCGCGTGCCGCAGCACGCCTTCGCGGGTGTAAAACGGAGCGTCCGGGCCGAGCGGCAGGCGGACGGTCTGATCGAGGTGGCTGGACTGGTAGATGGCGGTGATCAGCTCCAGCGTGCGGCGACCCTGCAGGCCGTCCACCAGCAGCGGCGCGGTGCCGTGGATGGCGGCCAGGAAGTTGTCGATCTGCCCTGCGTGCAGGGTGTGAACCACCTCGGGCAGGCGCTGGTAGAGCGCCTGGATCTCCTCCAGGACGGCGGTGTTCTCCTCAGGGAAGCCGTTCTCCTTCTGCCGGCAGGCCTTCACCTGCCACGGCGCGGCCAGCTTGGCCCGCTCGCATTGGAAGACCAGTTGCTGCTCCTCGCCGTGGTGTACCAGGGAGGCGGTCAACTGGCCCAGCCGGCTCCCGTCATATTGGAGGATGGCGGTGGAGAAATCCTCCACCTCGCTGTTCTCGTGCGCCAGGTTGACGCTGTGGGCGCGCACGGACTGCGGCAGGCCGGCCATCCACAGGTACAGATCAATGTGATGCACGGCGTGGTTCATGGTACAGCCGCCGCCCTCCTTGGCCCAGGTGCCCCGCCACCAGAGATCGTAGTAGTTGGAGCCCCGCCACCAGAACGAGTCCGCCTGCGCGTGCAGCAGCCGACCGGCCACGCCTGAGTCCAGCACCTGCTTCAGCTTCATCATCGGGGTCTGGTAGCGGTTCTGGGCCACCACGCCCAGCAGCCGGCCGGCTGACCGGGCTGCCGCCAGCATCTGGTCGCACTCCGCCAGGGAGGTGGCCATCGGCTTTTCCACTAGCACATGCCGGCCGGCGGAGAGCAGCTCCACGGCGGCCGGGGCGTGTTCGAAGGGAGGCAGGCAGATGGAGGCCGCGTCAAAGGGCACCTTGGCCAGTAGTTCCCGGGTCTCCTTGAAAACGGGTATTTGCAGCCCGTATTTGGCGGCTTTCTCCGCCGCCTTGTCCGGGAACAGGTCCACCAGCGCGACGATCTCGCAGCGGTCGGCGAACTTCTGATACGCCTGGATGTGGCTGTCGGCGATGGCCCCGGCCCCGAGGATGGCAATTTTGGTCGTGCTCATTGAATTACACCTGTCATTTGGTTAACGGCGCTGCCTGATCCCGGGTGGCGTCGAACGCCCGGGCTGCTTCGGCCAGGGCGCGGAGGTTGGCGGCCGGGGTGCCGGGGGAGACGCCTCCGCCGGCGGAAAGCAGCAGCCCGGCCCGGGGGCCGTGCGCCAGCAGGCAGTCCGTGGCGGCCGCGCGAACCTCCTCCGGCGTGCCCTGGGTGATGACCTCCAGCGGCGGCACGTTGCCCATGAGGCACACCTTCGGCCCCACCAGTTCGCGCGCCCGGGTGATCGGTTGCTGATGGGTGAAGTTGAAGATCTCCACCGGGATGTCCGAAAGATGCTTGAAAGGCACCACGTTGTTGGTGTCGTTGTGGAACAGCTTCACCGCCCCCGGGAAGGCGCCGAAGATTTCCTTCACGTACGGGTGGGCAAACTCCAAGTAATCCTTGGGCGACAGGAATCCGGTGATGTCGTCCAGCACCAGGATGCCCTCGCAGGCGCTGAGGGCCTCCGCCTGGGCCGCCAGCCAATCCTTGACCAGGGTAGTGGTCAGGCGCAGGAGTCGGTGGGTGGCGTCCGGGTTGAGCTTTAGGCCCAGCAGGAACTCCGTTACCCCCAGCAGGTGCGACGCCACGGTCAGGGGGCCGCGCGCGGCGACGATCTTGACCACGCCGCCGCCGTCGATGATCCGCGGCTCCATCCGGCGGTAGAGGTGCAGCAGGTAGGGCATCAGCCCATCGGTCCGGGGATTGGGCTGTTCCAGGCGGTCCAGCTCGTCGATGGACCGGAGCAGGGGGTGGGCGTGCGGGGTTTTGTCCGGGAAAAAGCTGAGGCGGCAGCCGAAGGCGCTGGGCTCGGCCGTCATGCCCATCTCCGCCCAGAAGCCTGGCAGGAGGATCAGCTCCGGGAAATCGCGCAACACGCGCAGGTTGGCCTCCAGCCAGGTGTCCGGCTGGAAGAGGTAGTCGTGGGTGGAGAGGCCGAGGTAGCCCGGGATCCAGGGGCTATCGACGATCACCGCCACCGGGGTTTGGCCGCAGTCCTCGCACCGCGCGCAACGTTTGATGATTTCCCAATTGGCCTGGTTCATGGTGACAACACCGTCAGCCTAACCGAAACCGCCCGCGCCACGCAAGCCATGGTTCGCTGGATTGTGGATTGATCGGTCAAAAACGAACGAGCGCGGAAACGCTAAAAAAACAGCGGCGGGACGCCAACTAAGGGGACTCGCGTATTGCAACGAACGGGTCCGAACAAGGGTAACGGCAGAAAGCGGTGGCAAGCCACATGCAGTCTCCCGCAGTCGCGGGACTGGCGCTGTGAAGTGGATCTCCGCCCTCTGAAGTGACCGTTAGGTGACTGGCAATTTGAACTCATCTGTAATCCTCTCATCAAGCAGCTCCTGCCAAGTGCTGCGGTAAAACTTTGTGAGCGTCGCACCACACCAAGGACAAAAACTCATGCCTGTACTGCCATTCAAAAACATGCATATATCCATGCGGCCCTTAACCATCTCGCTGAAACTGGCGTGGCAGCTCCGCTCAAGCGCGCGAAAGCCAATGTGAAACGATGGATCTGTTGACTCACCCGCAACCGGTGGCAAAACGTAAATGATAAGACCGCGCTCATGGCGGCTCTCGTACCGTGCTAGAAAAGCATTACAGCACCATTTCATATAAACGCTCGGCGTCACTCAGGCACGCCGTGCCACTGGGGTTCAATCTGCAACCGAGACGCAATCGCGGGGTTGCCTGTAACCGACTGCTTGGGTAATACTGTCATAGCGGCAGCCCAAGAACTCCACGCCCGCACAGGCTGTCAAAACCGAACCTGTAAATCGGCAAGGCCAGAGCAACAGTTGTGATCCACCAAAACCTTCCGAACAATCGCAGAACCCATGACATAGTCGGAACTGCAACAAGGGCCATCGACCATGCAACATAGGCAATGTAATGGATGGTGGGATACGGCGTGTGCTCCATGTGCCCACCCATGCACAGGTGGCTCCAGAAGCACCACACCGAGCCCGCGATGCCTCCGGCGAGAAGCACCAGTAAGCAGCTATAACCCAGAATCTTAAATGTTGAAGTAACCATGCGAGCGTCACGCCCACGTTATTGTCAGGGCAATTTGCCCTGATAACTTGATATTGAGGGGATTTTTAGGCAAGTTTGCCCGGTATTGTTACCAGCCAGAAAAACACAGTGATTCATGGGCATCACGCTACGGGATCCGCATGGAAAGTCAATCCACACCTCCTACCGGCCCCAAACTTCTCGGGCTTCTGGTGCAATTCCCGGATGGTGATTGTCTTCACTGTATGACCGTGTGGAACACGTTCTGGCCGAGGTCAAGCCGCCGGAAGGCAGACCGGAAAAACCTATCATTTTTCCTCCGACCCCTTATGTTTCTGTCATGGCGGATGTTGACCACGCGCCGGACGAGCACGTGACCGGGTTCCTCCAGCACCTGGCCACGGATCGCGGCGCGTCCATCTACACCCAGCGCAACTATCGGCAGACGCTGGTGGAGTTTTCCGTCTGGCATCGCCAGGACCGACAGACCCCGCCACCCTGGCTAACCCTGCGCCATGAGGATTTCCGATATTACCTCCGCCACCTTGGCCACCTCCGGCTCAGCCGCGCCGCCATCCAGCTCCGCTTCAGCGCCCTGCGCACCTTCTACCGCTTTCTCATCCGCCGCAATTTGCTGGCTCATTCCCCCATCAAGGAAATCTCCCTGCCCAAACCGGCGCACCGGCTCCCCCAGTTCCTCACCATTGACCAGATGAACCGCCTGCTCCAGGCCCCCTTGGAGGAGCTGGCCAACCGGCGCCGGGCCGAGCCTGATAACCGGAACCTGGATTTCTCCCAGTACTTCCGCGATGTCGCCATCCTTGAAACCATCTACTCCTGCGGCCTGCGCATCAGCGAAATCTGCGGGTTGCTGGTGGGGGACATCCAGCCCGGGGAACAACTGGTGCGCGTGCGCGGCAAGGGGAAAAAGGAGCGCCTGGTGCCCATCGGCGAGCCCGCCCTGGAGGCCATTCAGGATTACTGGCGTTGCCTGACCGAGCCGCCTGCGGCGGACCAGCCGGTGTTTTGGAATTACCGGCACCGGCCGGAGGCCCCCACGCCACGCCTCATCCAGATGCGGCTGAAGCGCTACCTGGCCGGGGCGGGCCTGGATCCCAAGCTCACCCCGCACAAGCTGCGCCACAGCTATGCCACCCACCTGCTGGATGCCGGCGCGGACCTGCGCAGTGTGCAGGAGCTGCTGGGCCACGCCCACCTGGTGACCACGCAGGTGTACACCCACCTCACCACCGAGCGTCTGCGCCAGGCCTACAACAACGCCCACCCCCGCGCGTAGCGGGTGCCGCCGCGCTCAACTGGACGGCGACCCTCACCCCCGCAGCCAGACAGCCAGACAGCCCGCCGCCGCCCCCCCGAGCACCAGCCAGGCGGAGTTGACCCGCCAGCGGAACAGGAGCACCCCGCTCCCTGCCGCCAGCGCCACCGTCACCCCGTCGCACAGCGCCACCCGGCCCAGTTGCCAGGTCACCACCGCCATCAGCGCCAGCGAGGCCACATTCACCCCGTCCAGAAACGCCCCAAACCAGGGCGACCGCCGCAGCCGGGGAATGAGCGGACCACTGATCGCCACAAAAACGAACGCGGGCAGGAAGATGCCCAGCGTCGCCAGGGTCGCACCCGGCGTGCCGGCCAGCAGGTAGCCGATGAAGGTCGCCGTGGTGAACACCGGCCCCGGGGTGAACTGCCCCACGGCGATGGCGTCCAGCAGTTGACCCTCGGTGAGCCAGTGCCAGCGGTCCACCAGGTCCGCCCGCAGAAAGGCCAGCAGCACATACCCGCTGCCAAACAGGATCGAGCCGACCTTCAGGAAAAACAGGAACAGGGGCCAGAGGCCAAAGGGCGTGGCGGCCGCCGCCATCAGGCCGGGTGCCACCGCCAGCGGCAGCAGCGGGACGGCGGCGGGCAGGGCCTCGCCACCCCCTGCCGGTGCGCGTCGGGTGAAGCCCCGCGCCAACGCCAGCAGCAGGCCCGCCCCGAACAGCACCACCAGTTCATTCACCCCCGCAAAACAAAGCCCCACCGCCACCGCCCCCAGGACGATGAGCGGGCCGGTCTTCAGCGCCCGCCCGCCCAGCCCCCAGAGCGCCTGCAGCACCACGGCGATGATCACCGGCTTCACGCCGTAAAGGAGCCCCTCCGCCCTGGGCAACCGCCCGAAGCGCACGTAGGCCCAGGCGATGGCGGTGACGATCAGGGCCGCTGGAAGAATAAAACAAGCACCCGCCACCAGCAGGCCGGGCCAGCCCGCCCGCCGGTGTCCGATGTGGATCGCCAGCTCGGTCGAATTCGGCCCGGGGATGAGATTGGTCGCGCCCACGAGGTCAAGAAACTCATCGTGCGTCAGCCATTGTAGGCGGCGCACCACCTCGTCCTCCATCATGGCGATGTGCGCCGCGGGTCCGCCGAACGCGGTGGTGCCGAGCTTCAGGAACAAAACCGCCAGTTCGGCCAGGGGCCGCCGGTCGGGAGGGGTTGGGGGGCCTTCCGTCATGCTGATTGCTGGTTCGCTGCCGCATTCATTGCCACGTCGTCAGACTACCAGACTTTATGGCTTTGGCAATTTTGGAGTGCCTGTGGTTCAACGGTCTTTGTTCATGCGCGTCATACCCGTCCATTGGCGGTTGAACCCTGGCGGAGCACGCACCAGCCGTGCAACGGTTCACCATTCTGTAGCGGTGGGCATCCTTGCCCGCCGTATCACCCGGCTTCCAGCCGGGTGTCTGAGCCGCGACGAGTTGAGAAAGGCCGTGCGGCAGGGATGCCGCCGGCTACGGCAGGCAAGGATGCCTGCCGCTACGGGTGCGGGTACGGGTATCCGTTCCCAAATTGGGACTAAGACCAGTCCTCCACCGCCAAGCGTTCGATGCCTTTGAAGTGGCGGATATTGAGGGTGGCCAGAATGAGGCCATGGGTTTTGGCCGTGGCGGCGATGAGAAAATCGAAATCGGAGGTAACAAATCCTTTCTTCCTGCAGGCGGCTTTGATTTGGCTGAAGGTCCCGGCGATTGTGGCGTCCACCGGGAGGACTAAGAGGCGGTTCTTGAACAACCGCTCGTAGAGTGAATTGAGTCTGGCGGACTGCTTCAGTTCCAAACCGTTGAGAACCTCTGCTTCGACAATCACCGAGATGGCCAGTGCGGAGTCACCCAGCGCCCGCCAACGGTGTTCCACGGAAGGCAGTGGTTTCGGCTTGATGGGCTGGCAATAAACGGAGGTGTCGAGCAGATGGGAAGGCACAGGTCGGAATCTGAGGGTTGCTTCCATCGGATGGGGCGGGGAGTGGCGAAGCGGGCAGCCTCAGTCACTGAGAGGGGTCCGCCAGGTTTGTTTCTCGCGCGGCGGCAGGCTGAAGTCCTCCGTGAAACGCTCACTCCGGCGGGCGGCGGTCCGCCAGGGCGGCGACCTCCGCCTCGAGCAGGACGGTGTGCATCTGGGCCGCGTCCTCCGCCATCCGCAGTTGGGTGAGCAGATCCGTTTTCATCACCATCACGCAGATGCGGGCGAGGGTGTGGAGGTGCAGGCGGTCCTCCTGGCAGCACACGAGGAAGAACAAATCGGTGGGGCGGCCGTCCGGCGCGCCGAAGTGGATTTCCTGAAGGGTGCGGGCGACGACCAGGAAGGAGGATTCAAACATGAACGGCTCGTGGT
>CAIYYI010000203.1 GCA_903930345.1 uncultured Verrucomicrobiota bacterium | reverse complement strand
GGATCATGAGGAGGGCGCGCTGGAGGCCGCCGAGCGGGCCGCCAAAGCCGGCATTCGGATCTTCACCGGGGGGGTGGGCACTGCGGAAGGGGAAAAAATCCGTCTGACCGATGCCCAGGGCAAGTCCACCCCTTTGCTGGGGGATGATGGACAGCCGGTGCTATCACGGCTCAACACCGCGCTGTTGGAAAAAGTGGCGACGGCAGCGGGCGGCTTCTACCTGCCGCTGACGGGGGCGGGCACCATCGAGATGCTGTACGAACGGGGCCTGGCACCGCTGCCCAAGGTGGAATTCAACACGCGGATGGTCAAGCAGTACCACGAACGTTTTCAGTGGCCGCTCGCCCTGGGGCTGCTGCTGCTGGTCGTGGAGGCGCTGCTGCCGCACCGAATCCGCCCGCGCATCCCCTCCGCCGCCCTGGCGGCCCTCTGGCTGCTGGCCGCCACCCTGCCGGCCTCCGGCTCCGTCACCGAGGCCCAACGCTGGTTCAAGGAGGGCAAGTACGCCACTGCCCGCGAGGAGTACGAGCGGCTGATCCGGGAGAAGCCCGCCGACCCCAAGCTCCGCTACAACGCCGGGGTGGCCGCCTTCAAGGCGGGCGATTTCACCGCCGCCGCCAACCACTTCCTCCAGGCGCAGAATTCACCCCAGGATCTGCCCCTGCAACAGAAAGCGTTTTACAACGCGGGCAACGCCCGGTTTCGCGAGGGCGAGCAAGCTGAGGGCATGGCCGAGAAACGCCAACTGTGGGAACAATCGCTCCAGCAATATGAGGGTGCCTTGAAACTCAATGGCAAGGATGGGGACGCCCAATTCAACATCGACTGGGTGAAAAAGAAGCTGGAGGAACTCAAACAGCAGGAGGAGCAACAAAAGCAATCGGGCGACGGCGACCAGTCCGATGACAAGAACCAGGACCAGCAGAAGCAGCAGGATCAAAAACAGAAACCGGACGACAAACAGGATCAGAAACAGGATTCCTCCAAGCAGGATTCCGAATCAAAATCCGGGCAGGACCAAAAACAGTCCGACTCCAAGGATGGGCAGAAGCCAGGCTCCGAAAAGAAACCCGGCGAGCAGAAGCCGGAGCCCGGCAAGGAATCTGAAAAAAAGGACGGCCAGGAGAAAAAGGAACCGGGCCAGAACTCCACCGGCCAGACCGGGGAGAACAAGCCCGAGGGCGAGGGCGACGCCACCAACGCCATGGGCCAGGCGCAGGTCATCATGATGACCCCAGACCAGGCCCGCCAACTCCTCGACATCCAGCGCTGGGAGGAACGTCCGCTGATCTTCAAGCCCCCGCCGGACAGCGACCAGAAGTCCAAATCCCGGCTGTTCCGCGACTGGTAGCCACCCGCTCAGACGAGCCACCAGCGCGCCAGAAGGGGTGCCACCGCCAGGGCCGGCAGGTAATCCGCCAACTCCACCTTCTCCACCTCCAGGATCACCAACCCCACGCTGAACATGAACAGACCGGTGGTGACATGGAAGGATGCGGCCAATTGCGGCGCAGCCAGCCAGGAGTGGCCCAGCCACTGGGCACCCAAGGTGAGAAACCCCTGCCAAGCGACCACCGGCACCAGGGCCAGCAGCGCACCGGCACCAAAGGCGGAGGCAAAGGCCACCGCCGCCAGGCCATCCATCACCGACTTGAGGGCCAGCAAATGCCAGTTGCCCTGCAACCCATCCTGCAGGCTGCCCAGGATGGCGAGGGGGGAAACGCTGTAGAGGATCGCACAGGCCAGGAAACCATCGTTGAACCGGGAAAAGCCCGGCTGGCCGGCGCGCTCAAAACGCGCGCGCGCCAATTGGCCGAGGCGGTTGGAGAGTTTTTGGAGGTGCAGCAGACGACCCAGGAGGCGGCCCAGAATGAGGGCCAGCAACGCCACGCCCACCTGGGCAAGACAGGAACCAAACGAACCGTTGACGTGGTTCCACAGCAGCCGCCCTCCGGTGAGGTAACAACCGAGCACCAAACCGGCTTTCAGCAGGTTTTGCCGGGCGGGGGAAATCTGGCCCCGGCGGGTCAGCCCCGCCAGACAGCCCACGCCGATTCCGGCGGCATTGATGATGGTGCCGATCATGCCTGAATCAAGCCGGCCCGGCCGGGGCCGCCACCCACCGGCGGCGGGCCCCCGCTATTCCCCGTCACGGGGCGGGAACTCAAAGCCGACCTTGTTCCCCTTTTCCAGGACGAGAAAGGCGGAAAAGTGTTTGCCGAACCGGGACATGAACAGATCCAGCTTACGGGAACGCCCGGTTTCCAGCAGCAGCGCGGCCTCCTCCCGGGATACCGGCTGCTGGCAGATGCTGCGCCCAAACTTGAATTTGCACGGCTTGGTTTCCGCCTGGGATTTCTCGCAGATGTAACTCTCGCCGCCCTCATAGACCCCCCCGCCGCAACGCGGACATTTGCCGACCGGAGCCTGGCCGGAAAAATCAAACGTGGGGGCGGGTTCCTTGGCCTTCTTCGCCGCACCCGCCTTGCCCTTGGCCTCGCGGGGGGCAAACTCAAAGCCCACATTCTTTTTCTTGTCGAGCGCCATGAAGGCCTTGAAGGTGCGGCCGTTGCGCTTGGAGATGAACTTGTCCAGCAGGTCGGTCTTGCCGGTGGCCAGCAGCTTGGCCATCTGGATCCGGTCCAACGGCTGTTGCAGAATGACCTTGCTGGCGCGGAAATCACACGTCTTCTCGCTGCCGGTACTCTTTTCGCAGACGTAGTGCATGCCGCTTTCAAAGACATTGGCGGCGCATTTCGGACACGCCCCCACCGGCTCCTGGCCGGTGAAATCAACCGGCGCGGCGGCCTCGCCGTTCTCCTGCTTCTTGCGATCCTCGCCGAAATCGAATTCCACTTTGAACTCGGGCGTGAGCTTGAGCATGGCGGCAAACGGGCGGCCGAGCTTGCTGCGGAAATTCTGCAGCGGCCCGATCACCTTTTGCGTGATGAGCGACTCCACCTCGGCGTTCTCGAACTGCCGCCCCAGGATGATCTTCCAGATGGAGAAATCACACTTCAGGCAATGGAAGGTCTTGTATTTCTCATGCACTTCCCCGCCGCACTTCGGGCAGGGCACCTGCAGCACCCCGAAATCCCCGGGCACGGTGTCGTGCTCGTACTGCTTGGCGCGGTCCACAATGCGGCGAGTGACCTCGGCGATTTCCGCCATGAACTCCTCCCGGCTTTTCTGCCGGCGCTGCACCAGGCGCAGCTTGTGCTCCCACTCGCCGGTCAGCTCCGGACGGGTCAATTCGGCGATGCCCAGCCCGTTCAGCAGGGCCATGAGGGAGAAAGCCTTGGCGGTGGGCTGCAATTCCTTGCCAAGCCGCTGCATGTAAAGCTCGCGCACCAGCCCCTCGATGATGGAGGCGCGGGTGGCCGGCGTGCCCAGGCCCTTGTCCGCCATGGCGTAGCGCATCTCATCATCATCAATCAATTTGCCCGCCCCTTCCATGGCGCTCAGCAGGGTGGCTTCCGTGTAGCGCGGGGGCGGCTTGGTCTGGTTCTTTTTGACCTCGATGGCCGAGGTCTGCACCTGCTCGTTGGCTCCCACCTGGGCGAGGTTGGGCTGGTCCTCCTCCTCCACCTCTTTGCCGTAGATCGCCAGCCAGCCCGGGTTGACCAACACTTTGCCAACGCTCTTGAAGGGCTCGCCCGCCACGCGGGTAATACGGGTGGTTTCCTGGAATTCCGCCGGCGGGAAAAACACCGCCAGGAACCGCTTGGTCACCATGTCGTACAGGCGTTGCTCGGCGTCGTTCAGATTCTTGGGCGTCTGCGTGGTCGGAATGATCGCGAAGTGGTCGGAAATCTTCGCGTTGTTGAAAATCCGTTTGTTGGCGGGCCGCACCCAGCCCTGCTTCAGGATGGTGTCGGCAAACCGGCCATAAGGGGTCTGCGCCATGGCCTGGAGCGTCTCCTTCACCGTGGCCGGGTAATCCTCGGGCAGGGCCCGGGCATCGGTACGGGGATAGGTCAACACCTTGTGCCGCTCGTAGAGCGCCTGGGCCAGGGACAACGTGCGGCTGGCGCTGAACCCAAAACGGTTGTTGGCCTCGCGCTGCAGACTGGTGAGGTCGAACAGCAACGGCGACATTTGGGTGGTGGGTTTGCTCTCCTCCGTGACCACGCCCGGACGGCCCTCGCAACGCGCCTTGATGGCCTCCGCCCGGTCTGGCTGCCACAGCCGCTCGGGCTTGAGTTCGGCATCGTTATCCTTGCTGTTCTTGGTGAACTTCTCGTCGATCCAGCGCCCGGTATAGGAACCGGCGGCGGCCTCAAACGTGGCAATGACCTCCCAATAGTCCCGGGAGCGGAAAGCACGGATTTTCTCTTCCCGTTCCACCACAATGGCCATGGTCGGGGTTTGCACCCGCCCCACCGTGGTGAGGTGGAAACCGCCGAGCTTGGAATTGAAGGCCGTCATGGCCCGGGTGCCATTGATGCCCACCAACCAATCCGCCTCCGAACGGCTGTAGGCGGCATCCGCCAGCGGTTGCAACTCCTGATCGGTGCGCAACTGGGCAAAACCATCCCGGATGGCCGTCGGGGTCATGGATTGCAGCCAAAGACGCTGAATCTTTTGGCTGGCATGGGTGTACTTGATGATATTGCGAAAGATCAGCTCCCCCTCGCGGCCCGCGTCACATGCGTTGACCAGCGTTTCCACATCCTTGCGCTTGATAAGCTTCGCCAGCACTTTCAGGCGGCTCTCATTCTTTTCAATCGGCCGCAAATCAAAGTGGCCAGGAATGACCGGCAGGTTTTTGAAGCTCCATTTGCCACGGACGGCTTCCACGCCTTCGGGGGGGGTCAATTCCAGCAAATGACCCACGGCCGAGGATATGACAAAGCGTTCACTCTCAAAGTATTCGCCTTGCTTGGTGAAACCGCCCAGGGCTTTGGCAATATCGCCAGCCACAGATGGCTTTTCCGCTATAATTAATGCCTTACCCATGCAAATATTCTCATTGAACCCAAGGTCGGCAATTGCCGCCCGGACCGAACTTCATCGGCGGTGGAACTTGGCGAAAAGTCACGCCAAAGTCAAAGCGTAATGTTTCAGCCCGGGCTTTTTTTTTCACCCATCCGGCTGGTTCCAAGCCACATACCGCATCAATAAAATAACCGACGGAGCCGGCTTTTCCAGCCGGAAACGAGCCGGCGAATGATCCCCCGCGACAAACCGCTGGCCAAACCCACCCGCGTGGCTTACTGGTAGATTGTTCTAATCTTATCCATTTTGCCAACTTTATGATAAATCGCCGCGAAGCCCTGAAACAGGTCGCCACCACCACCCTGGTCATCAGCACCCTCACCCCGTTGATCCCCGCTGCCGCCCAGACCCCGGCACCGGGCCCCTACAACCTGCCCGCCCTCCCCTATGCGTTTGATGCCTTGGAGCCACATATTGACGCCCAAACGATGCAAATCCACCACGGCAAGCATCACCAGGCCTACATCACCAACCTGAACAAAGCCGTGGCAGACCAACCCGAACTGGCCAAAAAGTCAGCGGAGGAACTCATTCGCAACCTGGCCGCCCTCCCGGAAGGAATCCGCAAGGCGGTGCAGAACCACGGCGGCGGTCACGCCAATCACTCCCTGTTCTGGCAGACCATGAAAAAAGGCGGGGGCGGCACCCCGACCGGTGACCTAGACAAGGCCATCGGGGTCAAATTCGGCAGTTTTGATGCCTTCAAGGCCGAATTCGTGAAGGCGTCCACCACTCTGTTTGGCAGCGGTTGGGCCTGGTTATCATTGGACGGCAAGGAGTTGAAATTGGAGACGACCGCCAATCAGGACAGCCCGCTGATGCAAGGTCGCCTACCCCTGCTCGGCCTGGATGTTTGGGAGCATGCCTACTATCTCAAGTACCAAAACCGGCGCCCGGAATATATCGCCGCCTTTTTCAATGTCATCGACTGGAATTTCGTCAGCGAGCGCTTCCAGCAGGGGTTGAAGGCGATCTGAATGAGGATGTAGTTCCGATAAACGTCTCATCCCGCTCCCCGGCCAATGGCGCGAGCGATTTCCCGTGCCGTTGGAAGAACGGAGTGGGCGCGGCAAGGAGCGCGGGCCGTTGCTGTTCCGCCAGCAGCCGCCACTTGGGTTCCTTGTCGTGCTGCATCATGATGGCAGCCACCGCCACCACCACCGTGGGCGCACAGACCCGATCATCCTTAAGGAGCGTGGACAGTCGAACCACGTTGATCCATCTCCCGTTGCGCACGAGCCAATCCAACACTTCGTCGAAAACCCTGCCAGCCGTGGTTGTTGACAGCTCGGTCCTCATCAGCCTGGCCACCGCTGGGGAATTCCGCCTGTTAACCCAAGTTTCGCGCGACCCCAGCTAAGTACTTGCAAACAGGGCCTCGAAACTTTTTGGCACTACAAAGTCGCCCCGATTTCTGCTACCAGTTTCGATTGCGGCAATTGCTTCCAATTCACTTTGAGTCTCTGATAGATCACCTTCTGGAGTTCATCGGGTTCTCCGGCCTTGCGGATCCGGTGGAGCGATCCGCTCTTGGTGGGCAGGACGATGGTCGTATAGCAATGGGTCTGCAGGATCCGCCGC
>CAIYYI010000202.1 GCA_903930345.1 uncultured Verrucomicrobiota bacterium | reverse complement strand
GCCCGTGGTGACCAACGCCAACCACCTGGTGACCAATTTGAATGCCCTGCTGGCCGACGCCCGGCCGATCCTCACCAACCTGCAAATCATCACCACCACCCTGACCAACTCCAACGGCTCACTGGGCCAGTGGCTGCTGCCCCCCGGGATCCCCGCCCAAGTGGGCTTGACCCTCACCAACGTCAACACCCTGCTCCACACCGCCGACACCAATCTGAACGGCCTCTCCGACAGCATCGGTCTCACCCTCGTCCAACTGGCGGACATCACCAGCAACCTGAACCGGCAGGTGCAGGCCAACACCAACATGCTGTCCGATATCTCCGGTCTGGTCACCAACGCGGATTACCTGATGCAAGGACTACGCCGCCACTGGCTGCTACGTTCCGCCTTCAAGACCAATGCGCCGCCCCCCGTCCGGCCAACCACCCCCGTCAAACCGATTCTGCGCAGCAGCAGGCAGTTCTGACCCATCACCAGATGCCGACAGCAAAACGGCAGGACATTGAAGCCCTGCCGGCGAAAACGAATCCACCCGCCTGCGCGGAGGGGTTTACCATTTCAACGTCTGCAACCGGCGCGCCACCTCTTCGGCATTGGCCCGGCTGTTGAAGGCGGAAATGCGGAAATACCCCTCCCCCTTGGAACCAAAACCGCTGCCGGGGGTGATGACGACATTGGCCTCGTTCAGGATCTTGTCGAAAGCCTGCCAACTGGTGATTCCAGCCGGAGTCTGCACCCAGATATACGGTGCGTTGACACCACCGAAAACCTGCAAACCCGCCGCCTTTGCCCCCTGAACCAAAACCTGAGCGTTGCCCAGGTAATGCTCCACCAGCGCGCGCACCTGAGTCTTGCCCTCCGGGCTGTAAATCGCCTCGGCAGCGCGCTGCACAAAATAGCTCACCCCGTTGAACTTGGTGGACATGCGCCGGTTCCACAGCGGGTGGAGCGGCTTGAACTCGCCGGCCGCCGTCTGGGCCAGCAGGCTTTTGGGCACCACGGTAAAGGCGCAACGCACCCCGGTGAATCCGCCATTCTTGGAGAAGCTGCGGAACTCAATGGCGCACTCACGGGCACCCGGAATCTCGTAGATCGAGTGCGGAATGGCCGGGTCCGTGATGTAGGCCTCGTAGGCTGCATCGAACAGGATGATCGCCCGATGCTGCCGGGCGTATTCCACCCAGGCGGTCAATTGCGCGCGGGTGGCCACGGCTCCAGTGGGGTTGTTGGGGGAGCACAGATAAATGAGATCCACCGCCTGCGACGGCGGTTCCGGCACGAAACCGTTCTGCGCCGTGCAGGGCAGATAAACCACCCCAGCATAAGCGCCAGCGGCATCCGCATCGCCCGTGTGGCCCGCCATCACGTTGGTATCCACGTACACCGGGTAAACCGGGTCCGAGATGGCCAGCCGGTTCTGGTGGCCGAGGATATCCAGAATGTTGCCGCAGTCGCACTTGCTGCCATCGCTGACAAAAATTTCGTCGTCTGCCACGTCCAACCCATGGGCACGGTAATCATTCTGGGCAATGGCAACGCGAAGGAAATCATAGCCTTGCTCGGGGCCGTAGCCTCGGAAAGTGGCACGCACCGACAACTCCTCCACGGATTTGTGCAGCGCGGCAACCACCGCCGCCGGCAGCGGCTCCGTGACATCACCAATGCCGCAGCGGATCAGCCGCTTGGCCGGCTCGGGATTCTGCTCGCAAAAAACTTTCACGCGCCGGGCAATCTCCGGGAACAGATAGCCAGCCTTCAACTTCAGATAATTGTCATTCAGGTACGCCATGGAATTAGGGCCGGTGCCCAGCGGGTTCGCAGGCTGAACAAGGCCGGCAGGAAGGTATCCAACCCCCGCCAGCAACGCAAGGGCGGGAAGCGGAAACGGACTCAGGCGTCAGGGAACCAGGTAATCCGCCAGGGCACGCGCCAAATCACGTCCGAAACTCCGGGCGCTGTCGGCGTTAACCTCATGGCCAAGGGCATCCGCATAGGCAATCTCAAAGGTGGTCACCAGTTGCGCCCGGGGAAACGCCGCCCGCGCCCAAGCCGTTGAGGACCGGCCTTGGGTGAAATTGCCCCCGGTATTCCATGCGGTTCCAAATGCCAGGCAATCCCGCGACCGAAAGCCCAAGGCTCCCTCCTGCACCTGCTCCAAGACCCGCGCAAAGGCCTGCTGTTGCTCCCAAACCCGCGGCTCCTCCGCCCCCACGATGTAAACCCGGTCATTCCACTCGCCCCGGATATAAGGGCAATGCAAATCGAGAAACGCCGTTACCCGCTGGGAGTTCGCGGCTCCAAAGCGCATGAGCGCCGCCACTTCCGGATAAAGCGCCGGTTCCTGATAATCCCGATTGTGATCATGCGGCGCACGGTTTTTGCCCTGATCACCATTTTCCACGCCATCCTTGTCCATGAACGGGAGGGCGACAAATTCCCAGCGGCTGCGCAACCGCTGCCCCAGGGCATCCTCCGCCAACACCGCCGCAAGCAAACCTTCGAGCGCATAGGTGGCCATGGTCTCACAACAGTGATGGCGAGAGGTCAGCACCACCGTCCCCCGGGACACCTGAGGGTTCAGACAGCCGACACGTAGCAATTCCACCGGTTTACCCTGTCGGCTTTGCGTCAGTGTTTCCACCTTCAAGGCCGGGTGCTTGCGCCCGGTGGCCAGCCATTGCCCAAGGTGGCTTTGGCCATAGCCGGGACAGAAAGCGTAACGCACCTCGGTTTTCCCGACCGGCACTCGGGCCTCAAACGACCAACCCGTTTTGCCCTCCACCGTGACATTGTGAACCGCCTTTGCGCCCAACCAATACCAGGACAACCCCTCATCCGTGCTGACCGCCGGACCGCGCACTCCCAGCGGGTTCTGCCCGGTAAAAACCACCGTCACCGGCTGGCCCGCCTCGGCGCGCAGGCGGAAGCTCCAGTAAAACCACCATTGGCCTGGCTGGGTATCACGCAAATCAGGGGCGAGGTAAACCGTGGTTCCCTCCCGTTTTTGCACCAGAATGTTGCCACCGGGGTAATTGGCATCAATGGTGATCGGTTTGGACTCCGCCCCAGGTGCGGCCCAGACCGGGATCGCGCACAACGCGCAGAACACAGTGAATCCACGGATAAACAGGTGATTCAGCATAAAACAGCGGGTAACGAGTGGTGATCATACCCAGCAGCGGGTCGGCAGCGAGCTTTTAACACCATTCGATGGGCCGACAAAAGACGGATTGGGCAACGAAGTTCGTGGCCAACTACTCGAGG
>CAIYYI010000201.1 GCA_903930345.1 uncultured Verrucomicrobiota bacterium | reverse complement strand
GTCAGGTAGTAATTGGCCAGGGAAACATTGGTGCTGGCCGGGTTGTACAGCTCGATCCAATCGGAGTAATCTTCAAAATCGGAATTATCGGGATAAGTCAAAAGGTTGGCCGCCATGAACTCGTTGATGACCGGTTGCGCCCTGAGCGGCAGGGCAGCCCCCGCCACAAGCATTAAAACACTGCAAAAACAATAAATAATACGCATAGTTAACTGGCCTAACATTATAAAACTGGTTTTCGGCAAGATACCAAAATGCATTGAACGTTATCTTTTTTGCATTAAACGTAAAAATGGTCCCCCCATTCCTCCTTTGAACTTTACTTGGACCCTGAAAGATCTGGCAGAATATTATCCCATAAGGCAGTTATTATGCGGGACCATCACGGCCCACGAGAACTCGCACTTGCAGACAGTAAAAGTTTACAACTTTTCACCATCATTTCAGCTCCTTTGGGGATATGTACCAACCCATTCGCAGTTGACACCCGTAGCCTCAGTTATTTCAACGGTCGGCTCCAACTCAAAGAATCCCGCTACCCCAGCCGTTCACCAAGGCAATGTCCAAACTTAAAATCTCGTTATTTCGGCTCCTGGCATGGGAATGTGGATCGTCACCCGGGTGCCTCGTCCCAGCTCGGACCGCAGCCACATGCGCCCACCAAATTTCCGCGTCACCCAGCAGGCTTTGGTCAGGCCAAACCCGCCACCATGAGTCTTATGCTCCCGGCAATTGGAAGCGCGATAACCAAATTCAACCACTTTATCCATTTCATCCTGGGGAATACCGCATCCGGTATCTTCCACCACCAGGCGCAACTCCCGGTCGTTGCTGTAAATCCCGGCGTTAATGCAGCCGCCGGGGGAGGTGTATTTGCGGGCATTGGCAAACAAATCCTGAAATACATCCTTCACTACCGCTGGCATCACCAGGCTTGCTGAATCAACGCTATCGATCTGGAGATTCACCAGGTAATCACGGCTGTCCTGTTCCGCCACATTGCGCACCAGGCGATACCGCCCCTTGCTGTTGCGCTCGATCGCGGCAAAAAACTCGGTTAAATTCCGGTGGACCCGGGCCATGTCATGTGCAATCCACTGCTCGGGGTTGTTCACCCAGGCCAGAAATTCACCCAGCCGCAAATGCATTACCTTCATCACCGATTGAATATTCCCCACCGATTCCTTGACGCACGGATTCTCCCGCAACTCTGGCTGCTGCCCGAACAATTGCTGGAGGTCTGCCCTGAAAAGCTCCTCCGCCAGCTTGAGTTCCCACGCCAGTTCCCCGTCAAACTTGCCAGCCCCCATTCTCCCGATCACCTCTTCCACTTTTCCCGTCACCGTTTCCATCGCCCGGGCATCCCCCGCCTGCATCGTAATCAGGTACAGTTCCCCGGCAAATACATTCAATATATTGAGGAAACTGTGGAGATCCAACAGCACGGCTTGCTGCTCATCCAGCGGCAGCGGTTTCACAATTTCAATTTCCATATTTGTTTATTCGCGCCTAAGCCTAGGCGGACAAAGGAGATTAAACCAGCAATAATGTTGGCTGTTGCGAGTTGCTCTTCAGCATTTAGGGTCCATGCTCAATACGAAGGGTACACCACCCGGAATAAGCGCAGGTAGGTCATCTTTTGCCACTCCGGCACCACTAACGTGTATGCGCCTTCAATGATATACGAGCTTCCCGTGCGTGCCGCAAGCCCGCGCGCCCATTCCCCCACCCCGGGCCCAAGCGTTGCCCCTGGTTATTCCACACCTGTTACCAGCTAATGCCGCTGCCGGCCACGGACTTCAACTGGCCCAACCGCCTCAGCTTTGGTTTGCGATAAGCTTTCTTACCCGCCGCCTTGGCGGCTTGATTTTTCGGTTTCTCCAGCGCCGGGCGCGGAGCGGGATTTAAATTGGTCATCGGCATAATCGTCTTTCTTAGTTTGGGGCTGTGATCAGGGGGGCTGAGGCTCATGGGCGATGCAGCCGGAACAGGCTGCCGCTGGCTGCCGGCACCGTAACGCGAAACTCCCCATTGGTAAACTCCGGGCTCGTCGGCACCGTCTGCCACAGCGCCCCCGGGGCCAGATGGGAACAACCCTGGACCGCAAATCCGTCCCACCGTTCCGACCAGTGCAAAACAACCTGGTGGCCCACGGCGGCAACCTGCAGCACGGGGTTGGCTCCGGCGGTAGCCAGGCTGGCCCGCTGCCGTGCCTCCGCGCCGGTGCTGATGGCGATGTCCGTCAACGCACTCGTGACAATGCTCAAGTCGCCAATGGTGATGGCGGCACTGGCCCCCGCCACCCCCTGCCCCGCCAGGATCACCGTATTGGTCTCCCCCTCGCCCATCGCCGCCCCCACATCCAGGAGCAGGCTGCGCCCCGCAGCCAGCGGATCCAACACAAACACCTGGCCATTGACCAAGATGCTTACCCAGTTCAGCCCGGGCGTACCATTGGCCACGCCCACATAATGCTCCGCCGACGGCAAATTGTGGAATGTTTGGCGCACCACACCGCCCTGTTGCACCTTCAACTCGGTGAAGACCGGGTCAAACCCACCCTGGCCACCGCAGACGTCCCGCACCATGACATTGACGGTCGCGCTCGCGCCCGCCGTGACCTTCGTGGCCACCACCTCCAACCGGGTCGCATCCGCAGGGATGTTTGCGCACGCGCCTACCACCGTCAACGGCAGCCCGGCCAGCGCCTGCCCCGCCACAAACCCCGGCCCATAAGCCGTGGCCGCCGAGATCGCGCAATTGTTGAGGGTCATGGCCGTCAACCCGCCCTGGGACACAAAGCCAAAGGGGTTGGAGAAATACATATGCACCTTGCCATCGCTGCCCAGGGCGTAGGTGGCGGTGGTCAGGCCCATCCCGCAAGTGGAGTTAAACACCAGGTTCACGGCTTTCTGATCGGCCGAAAGCCGGACACTGAAGGCCCCACTGCCAACGGCATTCTGGAAATTGCTGGTGTCCACGACAAACTTGCTGGCATCGAAGTTCGTTATGCTGCCCGTGACCGTGGCAATCGGCCAGGCATAATCCATGGTGTTCGTAAAATCAGCCATGGGGCCAAAGGTGTTGCTGTCGCTCATCGTGTACACCTTGACAATAAAGGGATTGGTGATCGAAGACTGGATGTTAAGATCCCCTTGGATTTGGAGCAAATCCCAGTTTGTGCCAGGGGTACCCATGGCGTCCATCGTCTCCCATTCGTAGCTGGCGTTACCAGACCAGACAGTATTGCTGGAGATCAGGAGGCCGGGACTATTACCGGGGGAGAGAATTCCGCCGTCAGCCACCAGCAAGGTCCCCATGCTGCCAACCCCTTTGAGTTTGCCTCCATTGGTCACCGTTACACTGCTCTCCTGCAAGCAATTCCCATTGATTTTGAGCCAGCCTTTTTCCACCCAGGATTTATTGCCGAAGGCATTGGTTGAACCCTTGGCGTGCACGTCTCCCCCCTGCGCCACCCGCAATCCCCGGCCGACATTATTACCCACGGTGGATTCCACCGTCACATTGCGGTCAATATCCGGTAAATCGCTCTGAATATTAAAATTGCCCAGACCGTTGGCAAACTGAATCACCGCATCAATATCGCGCGAATCAGTGGCATCAAGGATGGCCTGGCGCACGGAACCCGGACCGCTGTCCGCCGTGGTCGTCACGTAGAAAGTCTCCGTGGGAGTGATATCTGCAATGTTGAGGGTGAAGACCTTGTCATAGAACAGCCCGCCGGAGTCCGTCGCCCGCACGCGAATGCTGTAACTGCGCTTGATCTCATAATTGAACGTGGCCGCCGTTTGCAACGCATTGCTGCTAATGCTGAACGAGGCGTTATCCGTGCTGCCACTGCCGCTCACCAGCGAATAGGCGGCGGTGTCACCGGAATCCGGGTCCGCAGCACTCAGCAACCCCACCAGCGCGCCCACCGGCTGGTTTTCATTGACGGCATTGGCGCTCAGGAGCATATCCGTAGGTGCACGATTGGTAATGGTAATGGTGAAAGAGTTCGTGGCCCCCAGATAGCTGGCGCTGCCGGCATATTCGGCCGTCACGGTGTGGGTGGTCACCGTCAAATCCGCCGTGGTATAGCCTGCGGTCCCGCCGCTCAGGGAGTTGGTCAGCACCAGGGTGCCGTCCAACCGCCACACCACGCTGCCCTCCGGGGTGCCGCCCGCGCTGCTGACCGTGGCGGTGAAGACGATGACCTGGCCATAGGGAGCGGGATTGCCGGAGGATTGGAGGGCCAGGAGGGTGTCGGTATTGATGAGCTGCACCCAGAGGCCGGGCGCGTTGGTGCCGCCTTCGGATTCGTTGACCGCAAAGTACAGGTTCCGGATGTCCGCCACCGGCGCACTGGCGCTGGCCAGCGCGATGCCGCCCAGCCCGTTGGTCTGGTACGCGCGCAAGGCGTCGGTGACATCCACCGCCAACCAGCCGGGCGCGGCGGGATTGGTGACCGTGCCGTAGCTGCCCGCGAGCGAGCTTTCAAAGTCGCCCCCGGACCAGTTTGCCCCGCTGGCTTTGTAGCTGTGGCTGGCGGCGCTCTCCACCCAGTTGGCATCCGGTGCGGGGAGCCCGCGCAGGACCACCTCCTGGCTGCCCGAGACGGATTCCACATGCACGTAAAGTTTGGCGCTCTGGATCTGCTGATAGGGCGTAACCAGCCCGGCACCCGCGCCAAAGAGGTCGTCGAAGGAGAACAGCCCATGGGCGCGCACGGCGGGCAGGCTGCGCTGCTGCTGCACGCCGATCTCCGCCAGCCCGCCAGCCACCTGGAAGGGGGCGGAGGGGTTGAGCTGCGTATCGCGCCAGCCAATGGCATGGGTGCTGATGGCCCCCAACCCGACTTGGGCCGCGATCATGGCGTTGCTGCCGTAATACCACCGCGTCAAACCCGCCGCCAGATAAACGGTGGACTCCTGCTGGATGTTGTAGTCGGCCAGGGTGCGGCCGTCTTCCAGCACTACGCCGGCAAAGCTCAACTGCTGCCGTTCAGGCGAGATGCCCTCCTGGTCCTGGATCTTGGCCTTCACTTGGTCAATGGTATCGTTGGGCTCCACGTCCAGCGTGAGGGTCTGGCCGGTGGGGGGAGCGACGAAGATCTGCATCGCCAACGCGTTGATCTCACAACAGACCAGCAGCCCGCCCAGGATGAGGCGCAGACCGCCGGAGCGGGAGAAGAACGCGTGGATTGTCAGTGTTTTCATAGTTTAGCCAAGATCCAGACGTTGTGGGTGCCTCAGTATTTGATAATGTAGTTCAGCACGATGAAGGGCTGGAGGTTGGTGTGCGCGCCGCCGCCGCCGGTCGCACCCGTGGTTGCCGATGAAGAAAGCGGACGCGTGTTGATCGCGCCGCTGCCAT
>CAIYYI010000200.1 GCA_903930345.1 uncultured Verrucomicrobiota bacterium | reverse complement strand
TGCCGTTGACATGGTCGAGGGCGTAGTTCCCCGCCGTCAGGCCCGAGGGGGTGATGGCGTAGCCGCCGACCGGGCTGTTGGTATCGGCCGCGCAGGCGAAGGCCAGGGCGCCGCCCAGGACGGCGGTGGTCTCGCCGTTCTGCCAGCCGCGATAGCTCGCGGTGAAGGCCGGGTTGGCCTCGCCGTAGGTCCGGCGGGCGTGGTCCGCCGTGACCGTCAGGACGGCCTGCGTCACGGTCAGGGTGCCGTTGGTGTAGGCGAGGGCGTAGTTGGGGGCGGCCTGGCCAGTGGTCACGGCCACCGGGTAGGCGCCCACCGGGGCGGCGGCCCCGACGGGGTCGCCGTTGGCATCCACGCAAGCGAGCACCAGCGGGCCGGTCACCACGCCGATGGTCTCGCCGTTGCGGAAGCCGGTGTAGGTGACGCTGAAGAGCGGGTTGGTCTGGCCGTAGCCACGGCTCGCATCGGCCACGGTGCCGAGCAGCACGGCGTTGGTGACGGTCAGGGTGCCGGCGTTGGTGGTGACGGTGTAGTTGGCCAGCCGCCCATCGGGATCGCTGAAGGTCGGCGCGATGGGGTAAACGCCCGCCGGGCTGGCGGCGGTGGCCGCGGTGGCGTAGCCCGCCCCCAGGTTGTCGGCATTGAGCGCACCGGACACAGTCCCGGTCAGGGCCGGGTTGGCCGCGCCGTAGCTGCGGCTGAAGCTGTCCGCCGTCACGTCGAGCGGGGCGGCTGTCACGGTCAGCGTGCCGAGGTTGGTGGTGACGCTGTAGTTGCCGAGCCTGGCGTCGGGATCGCTCCACACCGGGGCGAGGGTGTAGCCGCCCACCGGGCTGGCAGCCGTGGCGGAGGAGGCAAAGGCCGCGGTCACGGCGTCCGCATTGACCTGGCCGGTGACGATGCCGGTGAACGCCGGGTCCACCGCGCCATAGACGCGGTTGGTGCTGTCCGCCGCGACGATGAGCGGCGCCGGGGCGACCGTGAGCGCGCCGTCCGCATAGGTGACGACGTAGTTGGTCGCCGTCTGGACGCCGACCACGCGGATGGCGTAGCGGCCGACGGGGGTGTTGGTGCCGACCGCCACCCCGTTGGTATCGGCGCACTCATAGGCGAGGGCACCGGACAGGACGTTGCTGAGGTCTCCGTTCTGCAGGCCGGCATATTGGAGGGTGAAGACCGGGTTCGTCCCGCCATAGACGCGGCTGACGCTGGTCACCAAACCGACAAGCGGGCCCGGCGTCACCGTCAGGTAGGCGCTGCGCAGGCGCACGTCATACTGGCCGAGCCGGCCGGCCGGATCCTGCAGGACGAGGGCGATCTTGTAGTCGCCCGGGGACGAGAGCGGGGTGGCGGCGGTGTTGAATGACACGGTGATGTTATCGTTGTTCGTCACCCCGGTCGTCACAGCGGTGAAGACCGGATTGGTCCGGCCGAAGGGCCGCGTGGACGGATCCCCCACGACCAGCAGCGGGGCCTTGGTGACGGTCAGGTTGCCGGTGTAGTAGCTGAGAGCGTAGTTGCTCGCCACGCCGCCCGCCGGGGTGATGGCGTAGGACCCCACCGGGGACGACGGCCCGGCAGGCGTGGTGCAGGCGGGCGCCGTGGTCAGCACGGCGGCCGTTTCACTGTTCACGAACCCGCTGTAACTCACGGTCAGCGGCGGATTGGGCGCGCCATACTGGCGGGTCTGCGGGTTGGCCGTCACGCTGAGCGCCGCCGGACTCACGACGAGCGTGTTGGTGGCGCTGCCGGAGTAGTTGGGATCCGCCACCGTGCCGACGACCGTGTAGCTGCCGGCGGCAACCGGCAGGTTGGTGCTGCCGCTGTAGCTCACCGCCACCGCGAGATTGGTGGGCGAGGTGGCGGCGGTGATGGCGCGGCCGGTGCCGGTGTAAGTCTGGCCCAAGGCCGACAAAGCCACACTGGCCGGGGCCTGGGCGACGTTGATCGCAAAGACGTTGGTGGCTGTGAGCGGCGGGGCCTGGCCATCGCTGGCAATGAGCGTTACGGTGTAGCTGCCCGCCGCCGTCGGCGTCCCCGAGAAGGTCCGCGTGCCCGGATTGAACGTGATCCCCCCCGGCAGCCCGTAGGCCGTGTAGGTCAGGGTGTTGCCATCGGAATCCGTGAAGGTTCCCTCAGGGAAGGTGTAGCTGTAGGCGCTCGCATAGGTGCCCGCCTGATTCGTGACCGCCACGGCCAGCACCGGCGCCTGGTTCACTGCCAGCGTCCGGAAGGTGAGGAATGCGCCCTGGTTTGTTCCTGCCACATTCGTGC
>CAIYYI010000199.1 GCA_903930345.1 uncultured Verrucomicrobiota bacterium | reverse complement strand
TCGCAAGCCACGTGGTGAAAGTTGAGCAGCAGCAGGTGATCCTGCGGGGCCATCCGGATCAGTTGGCACGTGAACACCGGGCCGGTGGACAAATCAAAGGGTGCCTGTAAAAAAACAGCAACCTGCCGAGCCAGGGTTTGCTCGGGTGTCTCCCCGGGCAGCGGCGCAAGATCGGCCAGAGGCAGCGGCACCGGGGCGGGGGAGGCGACCTCCTGAATGGGGCTGCCTGCCTGCATTCGGATGGTGGTGCGGAGCACCTCGTGGCGGAGGATGATTTGGCCGAGGGCCTGCTGCAGGGCGGTCACCTCCAAGGTCCCGGCCAGGCGGTAGGTCAGGGGGATGTGGTAGGCGGTGCTCCCCGACTCGTACTGTTCCAGGAACCACAGCCGCTCCTGGGCGAAGGAGAGGGGAAGGCTGCTTTGTTTGGCAAGCGCCACAACAGGTGATTGGCCCGCGATAGTCTTATTATCCATTTTCCGGCATTGTTACAGTTGCAACAACATCACTGGCAGACAGGCTTCTTGCCGGCTCAGCCCCAAAATGCTTGTTTGCTGATGACTTCAAATCCACGGATGCATGAGTTTGGGAATTACGAAACCGACAAGCAAATCAAATCTCTTCCCTCAAAATCGTCTCTCCCCTGTTTTCACGACAGCGAGTTCGTTTTTGAGGCAATGGGCGCTTGACGCTTCTCACGCTTGGTGGACAGTACCACGAAACAAATTATCACGATGAAGGCACCCCGGTACACACGACGGCAATTTTTGCGCGGGACACTCGCCACCGCCTCGGCGGCGGTCGTTCCGGGCATCGCGATTCCCGGGTGGGGTGCCGTATCCACCCCGGGCGGTCAAGGGGCCAGCAATCGGGTGGCGGTGGTCGCCTGTACCTCCTACGGGCCGGAGCTTGGGCCAGCTTTCAAACAGTGTTTTGACCTGCTGGGGGGCATCGGTGCGCTCGTCAAAAACCGGACGGTCACCATCAAGCTCAACCTGACGAGCACGGATTTCAGTCCGTTTCGCGGCAAGTCCCCAGGCGAGACTTTCATGACCCACCCGGCCACCGCGCTGGCCCTGACAGCGCTGCTGTGCGCGCAAGGGGCGCGGCGGGTGCGCCTGGTGGAATCCTCCAACAGCAAGGCCAGCCTGGAGCAGAGCCTGGCGCTGGCCGACTGGGACATCCGGGCTTTCCAGGCGCTGGGGGCGGTGGAGTTTGAAAACACCCGCAACCTTGGTCTGGCGGACCGCTACCACGATTGCCGGGTGCCGGATGGCGGGCGGCTCTTCTCCGCCTTTGAACTCAACCACAGCTACGCGGACACCGACGTGATGATCTCGCTGGCCAAGCTGAAACAGCACGTGGCCACCGGGGTGACCCTGACTCTGAAGAATCTTTTTGGCATCACGCCCAATTCCCGCTACGGCAGCGATTCCGGCAGCGAGCAGGCGACCGGGGGCCGTGACCCGCTGCACGAGGCCTACCTCGCTGCCCGGCGAAAACCGCCCGGCCTGAAGGAGGGAGTGGTGGTGAGGGACTCCAACAGCCGGGTGGTCCGTACCATCGTGGACCTGGCGGCTGCGCGCCCCGTACACCTGGCCATCATTGATGGCATCAGCACAGTCACCGGAGCGGAAGGACCGTGGTGTGAGCGGATCAGTCCCATGCGCGTGGTGCAACCGGGACTGCTGATCGCGGGGTTGAACCCGGTGGCCACCGACACCGTGGGCACGGCCCTGATGGGCTTTGACAACCCCCGGGCGCAGCGCCCGGAGCCCCCCTTCAACTTTTGCGAGAACCACCTGCTGGTGGCAGAGCAGGCGGGATTGGGCAGCGCGGACCTGGCCCGGATTGATTGGCGCGGAGTGCCGCTGGCCAAGGGCCGGTTCCCCTTTGGACCTGGACGGGGCACGCGGCAATAGGTCTGCAATCAACGGCGAAAGTCACTGCCGCGCCGCAGCGGGACGGTTGGTGGCCGGGGTCCATTCCCGGTCAATCGTCTCCTTGCTCTCCAGGGTGCGGCCCTGATCGTTGCTCTCCTCAATCCATTGGTCCAGCACCCGGCGCAAGCGGGCGAGGGTGGACTGGTGCGCGGGCACGGTCGCCAGGTTCACGATCTCATGCGGATCCGCCTGCAAATCGAACAACTCCTCCGCCGGCATGCGCGGGGCGGCCAGCACCTCCTGCACGGCGTTCAGACGCCCCTGTTCGTGCAATTCCTTGATCAGGTTCCACACCGGATACTGGGCTTCCTTGTATTGGTTCGGCTGCAGAAAAGGCCGCTCTGGCGTGAAGTTGCGGATGTAGCGGTAACGCGCGTCCCGCACCGTCCGAAAGCGGAAGACCGTCTCATCGCACCGGTCCCGGGCACCGAACACATACTCCCGCGCGGGCGCAGCCTGGTCGCCCAGGAAAACCTGCCCCTGCATTTTTTTGGGCACCGGGGCACCGGCCAGGGCCAGCATCGTGGGGGCCAGATCGATGGAGCAGAGCAGGCGGTCATCCGTGCGACCCGCCGGGAACTGGCGCGGGGCCGGGAACCCTTTGGGCCAGCGGATGATCATCGGCACATGCAGACCGCTCTCGTAGCAGAACTGCTTGCCCCGAACGTGGGCCTCGCCGTTGTCTCCGAAGAAGACCACCACGGTGTTATCCGCCAGGCCATCGGCCTCCAATTGGGCCAGGACCAGACCGACCTTGCGATCCAACTCGGTGGCGGAATCGAGATAACGCGCCCAATCGGCCCGGGCCACGGGGTGGTCGGGATAGTAGGGCGGCAGCTCCACCTTGGCCGGATCCGCCTTCGCGGGCGCACGAAAAGTACGGTGCGTCTCATTGAAATTCAACTGGGCGTAAAAGGGCTGGTTTCCTTTCAGATCCTGCCAGCGGGCGGTGTCAAAAGCTTTGCCAGGGTAAGTGAAGTTCCAATCCGTCTTCCCGGTGCCCTTGAACCCGCAGGCGGCGGGCAGGTCGCGCAGGTTGGCGGTGTAGTAACCGGTGGACCGCAGCCAGTCGGTGAGCACTTTCACGCCGTTGGGCAGCGGGAAGTTGCCCTGGCGATTGGACCGGTGATTCTGTGCCCCGATGGTGGTCTGGTACATGCCGGTCATGAAGGCGGACCGGCTGGGGGAACAGACTGGTGCCGTGGTGAAGAAGCGCGTGTAGCGCACGCCCTTGGCGGCCATCGCATCCAGATTTGGGGTCCAAACCTCGCGCGCGCCATAGCAGCCCAGGTGGGGGCCGAAATCCTCCGCCACCAGCCACAGGATGTTCGGTCGGGCCGGAGGGGAGTCTGGGGCTCCCGGCGCGGCGGTTATTCCCAAGCAGAGCACACTCAGCAAAAGTCCAAGGGATCGCATGGCCGAATTGTAGTG
>CAIYYI010000198.1 GCA_903930345.1 uncultured Verrucomicrobiota bacterium | reverse complement strand
TTCAGCATTTCAGCTTGTCAACGTTTCAGCTTTTTCTCCCCACTGCCAACTCCAGTGGCCTCCGGTCACTGAACGACCACCCAAAACCCAGAATACGCGTCCAAAAAAGTACAAAAACGTCTAATTCGCCAACCCTGGTCGATTCCTGTTTAACATGAGCCAAACGAATTCCCCATACGTGCCCCGGAATGTGATCCCGATCGGCAACTTAAACAGCCGGGAATCCGCTTGCCAAAGCACGGGATGTGTTTCACCCTTTTCCTATGCAGATTGACCAATATCTGCCGGTTTTGATGCTGCTGGTGCTGGCCAGCGGTTTCGTCGCCTTCATGCTCCTCGGTTCGGTGGCGGCGGGCAAACTCGGCCGGAAGTCCAAAGTCAAGGACACCGCCTATGAGTGCGGCGTGGAGCCTGTGGGTTCGGGCACGCCGCGCATGTCGGTGAAGTTCTACCTCGTGGCCATGCTTTTCATCCTGTTCGATATCGAGGTGGTTTTTCTGTATCCGTGGGCGGTGGTTTACCGGGAATTGTTGAAGGATCCAGTCACCGCCAACCTGGTTTTTGGGGCCATGGTCTCTTTCCTGGCCATCCTGTTCGTCGGATTCATCTATGCTCTGAAGAAAAAAGCGTTTGATTGGAAAAGTTAAGCCATGACCATCAAGTTCGGCACCTCCGGTTGGCGCGGTCTCATTGCGCGCGATTTCACCTTCGACAACGTCCGCCTGGCCGCCCAGGGGGTGGCCTCCTACCTCAAGGCCGAGCTGGCGCGCGAGGGTTCGCCAATCAAGGGGCTCAGGCCCCTGGTGATCATCGGCCATGATACCCGTTTTCTGGGGCCGGAATTCTCGCGCACCGTTGCCGAGGTGCTTGCAGCCAACGGGCTGGAGCCCCTGCTGTGCGACCGAGATACCCCCACGCCGGTGATCTCCCACAGCATTCGCGTGCGCAAGGCCATTGGCGGCATCAACATGACCGCCAGCCACAATCCGGCAGAGTATCAGGGGCTGAAGTTTTCCACTTGGAACGGCGCGCCCTCCAACCCGGAGGTGACCAATGAGATTGAGCGGCTGATTGCCGAACTGCAGGCCCAGTCTTGGACCTGGCAGCAACCTCCGGGGTTTGTCTTCAAACCGAAAACCTTCAACCCGCAGCCAGCGTATTTCAAACAGATCAGAAAGCTGGTTGATTTCAAAGCCATCGGCAAAGCCAAGCTCAAAGTGGCGGTGGAGTGCATGTACGGCACCGGTCGTGGCTATCTGGATTTCCTGCTCACCGAGGCCGGGGCCCGCGTGACCGTTTTTCACAACGAGATCAACCCTTTGTTTGGCGGACATCATCCGGAGCCCAACGCGGAGGGTATGGCTGATGTGCGTGCCTTTGTGCGCAGCGGCAAGGCCCGGATCGGCCTCGGTCTGGATGGCGATGCCGACCGCTTTGGCATTGTTGACCAAGATGGCACCTGGCTGACTCCCAACCAAGTGCTGGCGTTGACCCTGTACCACCTCAAGAAAAACCGGGGTTGGACCGGGGCGGTGGTGCGCACGGTGCCCACCAGCCACCAGGTGGACGCCGTGGCTGAAATGCTGGGGGTGAAGGTGTATGAGACTCCGGTCGGCTTCAAGTACATCGGCGCCCTCATGGAAAGCGAACCCATCATCGTGGGGGGCGAGGAATCAGGCGGGCTGAGCGTCAAGGGGCACGTGCCGGAGAAGGACGGCATTCTGGCCTGCCTGCTCCTGGCTGAATTGGTGTCCGTGGAGGGCAAAAGCCTGCTGCAAATCCTGCATGGGCTGGAAAAGATCACCGGCGAATTTCACACCGATCGCATCAATGTGCGGATTCCGGCGGACAAGAAAGAGGCGTTGCTCGCCAAACTGGCGGCCGGTCTCGACAAGGTGGGGGCCTTCAAGGTGGAAAAGTTCATCACCACGGACGGCTACAAATTCCTGTTGCCGAACCGGGAGTGGGTGGCGTTCCGGGCCAGTGGCACGGAACCGTTGATCCGCTGCTACATTGAGGCCAAGTCCACCGCGCAGCTCAAGAAGCTGCGCAAGGCGTGCGAACAACTGCTCAAGGTTTAACCGGAACGGGCGCGGCCTATTTGCCCACCGTGCCTTCATCGTCATCACCGCCGCTGATTTCCTGGTCGGCTTCCGGGTAAATGTCCGGTTTCAGCTCACCTCGGCGGATGAGTTCCTGCAGGTCGCGGATGATGGTGCGGCGGGCGACCTTGAATTTCCGGGCGAGCGCGGAGATGTTGGGGCGCTCGCTGGAAGTGGACAACAGTTGCCGGATTTCGGTCTGCCGGGTGAGGCGGTCGGTGGAACGGCTGAAAAGCTCAGAGGCATCCACCCGTTTGGATCTCTCCAGGGCTTCGAATTGCCGGATGAGTTCCGCTTCCCCGCATTCCTGCAGCGCAATCTCCACGGTGCGCCTCAACTCGTTCAGATCCACCGGCTTGGTCAGGCAGTAATGCGCCCGCCGCGGCCCTTGGAGGGCCTTGATCTGCTGGTGAACTTCCAGGGCACCAGAGACAACGATGATGGGCACAAACGGCAGCAGTTCCTTGAATTCCGGAAGGAAATCCAGCCCCTTTTCACCATTTTCCAGGATGTGATCCAGCACGATGGCCTGGGGCGGTGTTTTCGCCGCCACCGCCAGGGCCTCTGATCCGGTGCGCACGCGGATGAGTTTGAACCGGGACAAGGCGTCTTCGTACAGTTCGTATTGCAGATCATCGTCCTCCACCACGAGGATCTTTGCCAGGTTCAGGTTCATGGTTTTAGTTGAGTTCAGGGTAGCGTGTCCCGCATTCGCCATCAAGGTTGATGATTCCAGATTCAGTCCGAGGCGGCAATGGATGGCTGGACGGGGATGAAGATCAGGAAGGCACTGCCTTTTTTCAGCTCCGATTGCACAGCCAGGCCGAAGTTTTGTTCCCGCGCAAACTCATAGACCATGGATAGGCCCAGCCCGGTGCCCCGGCGGCTGGAAAAGGATTTGGTGGTGAAGAACGGCTCAAAAATGCGTTCAAGGTGCTCAGGGGCGATGCCAATGCCGTTGTCCTCCACCCGGATGAAGACGTAATCCGTCGCGGTCGCGGGCCGCAGCACCAGGCGCTCGGGCAATTGCTTGGTCTCGCCGGTGCGCAGGCTGATTTCCCCGTGCTTGCCGATCGCGTCGGCCGCATTCAGAATCAGGTTCAGCACCATCTGCTGCACCAGTTCCCGCGCGCCATGCACCGGGGGCAGGGGGGCGGCGGGTTCAAAGCGCACCGGAACCTCCCGCAAGAACCGGTCCCCCAGCAAGGTGATGGTCTCCTCAATCACCGGGTTGACATCAAACGGCCCCACCTGGTTGTCGCCCTGGCGGCTGTACCCCAGCATGGCGCGGATGATGCCAGCCCCTTGGTCCACCACCGTGCTGATGCGATCCACCCGGGTCTTGATCTTCTCCTTGTCGTCCAGGTTGCCCTCAATGATCTGGGCGGAGCCTTTGATAATGGAGAGGATGTTGTTGAAATCGTGGGCGATGCCGGCGGCCAGGGTGCCGAGTGCGGTCATTTTCTGGCTGTGCAACAACTGCTGGTTGGCGAGCTGCAACTCCTGGGTGCGCCGGGTCACCATTTTCTCCACAGCGGCATAACTCTGGACCAGATGGCGGTGGCGGTTGATCGCCACGCCGGCAAAGAAGAGAACCATCACCAAGCCCAGCAAGGCGATGACGCGGGTGCGCGAATCCTCATACCAGGGGGTGATCACGGAGATGGAGACCATCGAGATCTGCTCTGATTCGTTGAAATTGCGATCCAGGGCGCGTACGTCAAACTGGTGCATGCCCGCCCCCAGGCGTCGGAAGGTGGCGGAATTGATCGAGTGAAAAGTCGTCCACTTGCCTTCGTCCATGCGCCAGGAGAACAGCAGTCGGTCAGCGGCCGTGTACTTCCACTTGTCGCTGCCGCTGAACTGAATCGTGATGGGGTCGTCCGAGGTGACTTGCTGCAGACTGTCCGGGTTTTCAATGCGGGGCAAAGGGGGATCGCGGTCGGCGTCCGGGCGGAACAGGGAGAGCCCTCGTGCGGTGCCCGCCCAGATTTGCCCCTGTTTATCCTCAAAGACACGATAGATGGCCATGCTCGGCAGGCCTTCCTCCAGACCATTGGCCAGCCACACCCCCCGGCGATGCCGGTACAGTCCGTTGGCGGTGGCCACCCAGATGGTGCCGTCCCGGGACTGCATCATGCTGTTCACCCGGTCCAGATTTCCGCGCACGGAGCGCCAACCGCGTCCATCGTACTCCACCACCCGGTCACGGCAGCCGAACCAGATGACGTTGTTGCTCAAGGCAAGAATGCAGAACGCCCCATCCGGAACACCGCGGCTTCCGGCATCAGGTTCAGCCACTGGCGATTGCGGAAAACCGCCAGGCCGGCGGAGCCGCCCACCCAGGTTTCCTCGCCGACGGTGGAGGCAAAAAACACCTCGGATCCCAAGGCGGCGGTGTTGCTGGCTTCCATCAAGTGCTGGAAGCGGCGACCGTCGAAGGTGTCCAGCCGGTAGCCGACCTGTGGCTGCCGGGCATCAACGGACTTCAGCACCAATGCCCCGTCCTTCAATTGGCCGACCAGCTCCAATTCCCGGTTGCTGGGGTGCGTGGGGGTTTGAAACTCCTCGGTTTTCGGCGAGAATAGGCGGAACTGATTGTTGATGTTCAGGGCCACCAGACCGGACGGCAGGAAGAAAGGGGCACCGGCCGGTTCTGTGAACTGCTCGGATTCATCCTCAAAACCGAACAAGCGCCATTGCTGTTGCTGGCTCATTCCCATCGCGTTGGCGCTGATGCACCAGAGCCGTCCGGCGGCATCCTGGTTCAAACTATGCACCATCACGTTGATGTTCTGGGCCTCCAGAGGGGTGTGCCACAGTGAGGGGGCGTGGCGGGTGAGGCCCTCCACGGTGGCCACCCAGAACACCCCGTTGGTTTCGGCGGCGATGTCGTAGAACCGGCCCGCGCCCAGTTCCTGCCGTTCCACGTAGCTCTGGGGGGCCATGTCCAGCCGCAACAGCGCGTTGATGGTGAGGCCCCAGAAGCTGTTGTCCAGCCCGCGCCAGCTTTTGCGGATGCTATCCTCCATGGTGATGATGGCCTGCCAGGCTTCGCGGCCGTCAAAATAGACCGGAACGCGTTTTCGGGTGAGCAGAGAGTCGGCCACCAGGGTGATTCCGCCCGACTCATCCTCAATCGGTCGCAGGCCGTTTTCGACGCGCAACTCATCGCTGAACAAATGTTCCTTCCACGCCAGCGCCCCGTTGGTGGAGCTGAGGGAGCTGGAAATCCGGACCACCCCGCGCCGCCCGGTGATCCAGGCCCCGCCATCGCTGGCCTCAGTCATGTCGAGAAACCTCTCCAGGCGGGTGTGGCTGACTTCCAGAACCAACCGTGTCCGCCCCAGGGCGGCATTCCATTCCATGAGGTTCTCCGCCAGCAGAAACAGCACGCGGTCCCGACCGATCGGTTGCAGGGGGATGAGGCGGACGCGGCGCAGGAGATCACTTTGGAATTCAGCGCGGATGTCGTTGATGGAATAGGTGATCCAGCGTCCGCCTTTGAACTCCTGCAGGCCGTCCGTATAGAGTGACCAGAGTTGTCCCTCGCGGCTTTCATAAATCCGCAGGTTGCCGATCGGGGCGGGAATGGTGGAGATGTTGTATCCGTCCAGGCGGCTGAGCATGCTGGCGTCGCCATGGGTGACCCAGATGTTGCCCTGCGGACTGACCGCCACGGAGGTGGTGCGGGTTTCCCGGAGGCCATCCACGGCCGTGTAGGTGCGCCAGTTGGCCTGTGGTTCGGCTGCCAGTCGCAGGCCGGGCAGGACCGCCAGGCTGATCGCCAGCCAAGCCCAAGTTCGCCATATGTTCCCAGCCAGTGCCATGGCCCAAACGATTCCCCGCCCCACCGCCCAAGGCAAACCTTTTCTCAAGCTCCTTTTTTTCAAACTCGTGGCATCCCGCGATTGCATTTGGCGGTCATTCCGCTGAAACTACCCGGGTTCATGAGCTTGCATTACGAAATGCTGCAGGTGGCACGCCTGGCCCCCCGCCAGTTGGACACCGCCGCCGATTTGGTGCGCTGCTTCCTTCAGGGATTGCAGGGGCATGACGGCGGCTTTTGCGGGCGCACGGAGGCGAGCGACCTGTACTACACGGTTTTTGCCTTGGACAGCCTGGCCGCGCTGCGCAGTTCCTGGAACAACGCGCGCCTGCGCGATTACCTGGAACAGACCGTGGATTGGATGAGCCTGGATTTTGTGCATCTCTGCTGCCTGGCGCGTGTCTGGCGCATCTGCCAGGGGATAGCCCCGGGCGAGCCGTTACGGCTGCCGCAGGGGCGGCACCACGAACTGGCGGCCCGGTTGGAGCGGCACCGCGCCCGGGATGGGGGCTATCACCCGGTTGCAGGTGGCCCGTTCGGCAGTGCCTACGGGTGTTTCCTCGCGGTGGCCGCTTATCAGGATCTGGGATTGGCGGTGCCCGAACCTCATCGCCTGGTGGAATGCGTGGAGGCTTTGCTTCGTCCGGGCGGTGGCTTTGCCAATGAGGCGGGCCTGGTTTCGCCCGCCACCAACTCCACGGCAGCCGCTGTGGCGGTGTTGCGCCAGGTGGGGGGGGTGGTCTCCGGGGAGACCGGACAATGGCTTTTGCGCCAATGTCATCCCATGGGCGGTTTCCTTGCCGCCCCCGGGGCACCCTTACCGGATCTGCTCTCCACGGCCACTGCTTTGCACACTCTCTCAGCCTTGGAAACGGATTATTCCGTGGTGCAGGAGGCGTGCCTGGATTTTGTGGATTCCCTGTGGACCAATCAGGGTGGTTTTCACGGGCAGTGGGCGGATGACCATCTGGACGCCGAGTACACCTTCTACGGGTTGCTGGCGCTGGGGCATTTGAGCCTGTAAACCGGGGATCCCGGCCTATTCTTTCTCGGCCTTTTTGAACACTTTCTTCGGCACGAAGGCGGCGGCCAGTTTTTTGGCCTCGGCGATTTGCTGCTGGCTCATGGAGAGTTCGATTTTCTTGGTCCCCTTGGCAGCTTTGCCCTCGCCATCGGCGGCGGCCAGGGCCAACCACTTGTGGGCCTCCACGTAGTTGGTGGCTGTTCCCTCACCCTTCCAGAGCATGAAACCCAGTTTTTCCATGGCATTGGCGTTGCCCTGTTCTGCGGCTTTGCGATACCAGGCGGCGGCCTCGGCACCGCTGGCGGCTGTGCCTTCGCCCTGCTGATAGGCTTCGCCCAGGTGATATTGGGCCTTGTGGTATCCGGCTTCGGCGGATTTCCTGAACCAGATCAGCGCATTGGTCGCACTTTGGGGCACGCCCTGGCCGTCGCGAAACATTTTCGCGAGGTTGTACTTGGCCATCGCGTCGCCTTTTTCCGCGGAGGATTCCCAATCCCTGACCTGGGAGGAGGAAAGACTGGGCGGTTGGCCGGGTTGGGCCGGGCCGGCTGATCGGCTGCAACCGGCAAACAGGATGGCCACCAGGCCGGTGGCCAGACAAAAAGCGATTCTCTTCAAGGTGCTGTCCATGGCAGTCACCCTAGCGGTTGGCCGACGGTGTGGCAATCTTGAATCCGGTTTTTCATCAGCGTTTTTCCGGGGTTTCGGCAAATGTCAGCCAGACCGTGGCTGTCCCGGAATCTTCCCTCCGCAGCACTGCGGTCACCAGACTGTTTTCGGCGGCGGCTTTTTCCAGTCGGCCACCCTCGGCGCGCGCCGCCTTGAAGGAATAGCCAGCGGGGCAGTGGATGCTGGCTCTCAGCGCATCCTTTTCCACCAGCTTGAAGGTGCATTCCAGTTCGTGCCGGTCGGGATTCCACACTTCCGCCAGCAATTCCACGCCGCCCTGGGAAATGTGGCGGTCGGTGGCCAGGAACTGCGGGTGTGTTTGAAGCTCGTGAACTGCCAGCAACAGGTTGGCGTGCGACCCTACGCGGGCAGAGAAGGTTCCGCGATGCGCTCCCAGAAATCGCTGGTTCCAAAAGTCGTAAACCAGATAAGCCTTGCCCACCTCCAATCCCAGTTCCGCAAAAGTCACGCTGATCTCCCGGTCCGCTGCCTCCCAGTTGAACAGGGAAACCACATCCCAGGCTCCGAATGGCCGGCGGATTTTCAAATCCCACACGGCCTTCAGGTCATTCACCGGCGCCAGGTCCAGCGCATGCACGTCGCACACGGGCAGGGCCTGCTGCAGCAGGCGCATCCGGTCCGGTGGCAGGTCGGCCAGTTTGTCGCCAAAAAAGGTGAGCTGCCCGGGCAGGGCCACGACCGTCGTGGCCAGGCGGGCCTCGGACAACGGCGCGGCCCCCACCAGCAGGGTGTCTGGATCATTGTACCAGACCAGATTGTGGGTGAAGAGTTGGCTGAGGCTGATGCTGGCCTGGTTCAGGTAGTTGGCCCAGTGTGGCGGATGGTTCGGTTCCACGATGTCCGCCCCCAACCGGGCGGCGTCGGCCCAGGCCACTTCCGATCCGGTGTAATGCCCCTGGCACGCCAGGAAAATCCGATTCGGCCCGATGCCCTCACGCAGAGCCTTCACGCACTGGAAATAGGGATCCTTGATGGGGTGTCGAAAGGCGGCCTGCACCTCGGGTCGTTCAAAGAAATGCGCGGAATAACCCTGGTTGCGGCCCGACATGCCATCAATCTTGAAGAATTCGTAGCCCCATTCGAATGACATGGTGCGGTGGGTTTCCTGCATGTGCCGCCGGACCTCCGGCTGCGAGGGATCCAGGATGAACCGCCCGTTCCAGTTCCCCATCGGCTTGCCATCCGGATGGTGCAGAAACCAACCCCGGTGGGCCTGGTAGAATCGCTCGTCCCCCGTTCCCCAAGGCACGGTCCAGATGCCGGGCCGGAAGCCCAGTTCACGGATCTGTCCGGCCAGCCATTTCATCCCGTGTGGGAACTTATCGGGGGAGGGCCGCAGGGTCAGGTTGTGAAAGTTGCTGACCGGCAGTTTGGGGGAGTTGTCCTGCCAGGATTCAATCGACCAGATCTCCAGCCCGAACGGCCTCAGACTCCGGGCGCCGATCCGGGCCTCCGCCAGGTTTTCCAGTTCGCCCGCCTGGTCGAAATAGACATTCCAGGACATCCAGCCCGTCGGCGGGGTTGGACACAATTTGCGGTCAATCAACCGGTAATGGGGGACATAGCGGGAGCGGTAATAATCCGGCCGCACCTCCAACTCGATTTCCGGCGGGTTGGTTTTCTGGAAGGCCGCCGCGAGCCGGGCGTGGAATACCGGGGCCTCACCGGGTCGGCCGGGCTGCGTGGTGAGGGAAACCGTGCCGCCGCCGAACCGTAAAACGCGGTCCTGCTCCGGGTTGAACAGGGAATCATTCAGCCGGCTGTCAGCCAAACCGGAGGCCATTTGCACGACGGCCCCGACGGCTGGCAGGCGGGTGCGGCAGGCAAACGCTTGCGGGCCAAACTGTGTCTCCGGTGAAAAGCTCAACTCCCCGGCGTACAGGTGTGGCGGGCGATGAGCCAGGTGCAGGGCGAACCGCAGGGAATCCCCGGTGGCGGTCACATAACCTTGCACATTGTTCTGTTCGTCCACCAGCGCGAGGCTGCGTGGGGCGAAGTTGCGGGCCGGTTGAATGCGCCACGGCTGGGGCTGGGCGCCATAACCGCCCGCAAATGCCAGCGGTCCGGCCAGGTGGGTTTTGGTGCCGGAGTGGAAGCATTCCAGGCGGGAAGTCACGGGGTGAAACTGGACCTTCCAACCGTCTTTGCTGTCCAGCAACACAAGGGGTGATACCGCCGCTTCGGTGGAGGCCAGACTCAACAGGCAAAGGCTGGCGGTCAGCCAGCCACGGGCAAGGGCGATTCTCTCGGGAAACATGCACTCAGATTATCCCGCTGCGGTTCTGAAAAAAAGCCCTTTGTTGCGGGCGCTTTTTCAGGCCGCTGGCACCGCAGTGCTGGCGCGCAGCACCAGCGAGGCGGGGAGCAGGCGGTTGGGGGGGTGATTGCCCCGCTGCAATTCCACCATCATTTCCATGGCGG
>CAIYYI010000197.1 GCA_903930345.1 uncultured Verrucomicrobiota bacterium | reverse complement strand
GGCCAGCGACGGGTCAAACCCATTGGCGATTTCCCAACTGTCAGGGATGCCATCCAGATCGGTGTCTTCAAACCCGGCGCTGAAAGCATTCGCCCGACCGGGGGTTGGACTTTCGCCCTTCCAATTCACCGGGTCATCACCAAACACATGCGCGTATTTGCGCTGGAGCGAAGCCCCGGCAGTGGTGTTCAGAGGCCAGGGCGGGGTCACACCATACGTGAGGGAGTCCACCAAGACCCGAGGCACGTCGCCCGGCAAAGCGCCCGGGGTGGTGGGGGCGGCGGGTTGATACAGCGCAAGGCTTTCCCCCTCATCCGCCAAGCGACCTTTCAAAGGTCCAGACAACGGAAAGTCCGAGGGCAAGCCATAGCGGGTGCGGAAGGCGGCCGCCAACAGTTGGTTGGTGGGCGAAAAACCGACCACGAGCAAATAGGACTTGGGCAACATGACGGTTCCCGAGGCGAACTCAAAATCGACGCCCCCATGGATCGACCAGGCGTTGGTCGGATACGCAGCATCATACAGCGCAACCGTTTGCGTGGAGTTGTTAAACAGCTCAACATACTCATAATCGGCAGGATCCTCTCCAGCAAGCACGGCCGGGGCGAACATGATTTCATTGAGCATGACCGGCCCGATCCGCACGGGTGCATTGGGGGCACCGGTGCCTTGGAGGAACTCCGACGGTGAGCCGGCCTGATCCCGGCCAAAGGTGTGGTCCAACAAAGGAACAAAGCTGACGCCGACGCTGGTCTCCCAACGACCCTGGGCCATCTGCGGCAGGCTGCCTCCGAAGCGGATGAAATTACGGTACCCAGTGAGATTGCCGTTGGTATCCGCCTGGCTCAGCCACAACTCGCCACCGTGGGTGGCGTCGAGTTGGAAGGGCACCAGCGCATTGGCTCCCGTGATCAATTGCGACCCGTACACCACCAGATAGCTGTATGGCTCCAAGACGGTGCCGGACGGGAATTTGTACTTCTTGAAGTTCGACTGCGCATCGCTCAGGAAATATCCGCCAATGTCCAGGCGCACGCCTGAAGGATTGCGGACCTCCACCGCACTCTCCAACGGAGCCGCCGGATTGGCGAGCACTTCATTGATCACGGGCGCCGCCAGGGGCAGGTAGTTGGCCTCGCCAGCGGTCGGCGTCTGCGGAACCGCAACAATCGTGGCAGACCCATCGGGTATGCGGGCATAAGCCACACCCGGGGTTTGCAGGCCGTAGTACAAGGTATCGACCGTGCCGATGGCTGAGCTGTAGATGCGCAGAGTCTCACCGGACGTGTTCAGGGAAAAACTGACATGATCGGAACCCTGATTGAGGTTCCCATCGGCCACAAATTTCACAAAGCCGCCCGGGCCGATGAAGCTCAGCGGAGCAATGATGAACTGCTGGTACCCATCAATGGAAGGGTTGTCAGCGAGTGCCAGTCCGGACAGGGCCACCGTCAAAGCGCCCGGATTGTGGAGTTCAAACCAGTCAGGACCGGAGGGATTACCCGCCAGCCACTCATTGATCCGCAGCACAGCGGGGTTGCCAAGGGTGGCGGACACCCCGGCAGAAACGCCCGGCGTGGGGGCGGCGAGCAGTTGCCATTGGCCGCCCACCCTGCCGATTGAGGCATTGGCCACCTGGAAGCCATAGGAGACCGAATCCACCACCTGCCCCATGACGTTCAGCAGATACAGCCCGCCTTTGGTGCCATCCAAGGCGAAGCCGGTGTTCAGCACCGGACCGCTGGTGGTCAAGGAGGGAGGCTGCTGATCGTCACAAGCCACGATCAGAGTGCCAGCAGCCGGGATCACAGTTCCGACCGGGAAGAACCAGCGCGTCGGCTGGTCGATCTGGTCCGTCAGGCGCATGCCCGAAACATCCGCAGGTGCGGCATTGGGATTAGACAGCTCCACCCAGTCGGCAATGCGGCCGGCAGCGTTCGTATAGGCACCCCGGTTGATGGCCATCACCTCATTCAAAACCGGCCCGGTATAGGTCACCACGAAATTACTGGCACCCGGACTCTGGCTGCTCACAAACGTGGCGATGACATTGGTGCTGCCGTTAGGCAGCAAACCCTGGGAGACCGCCGGGGTCTGCGTTGCGTAGGCCACCCGGAAAAACTCGGAGCCGGTGTCATCCGCCAGCGTCAGCACAGCCCCCGTCCGGGGCAACTTCAGATCCAAATGCAGCGTCCCCACATTTTCATCTGCCAGCAGCTGCAAATAGCTGCTGCCCGCAAGAAAACTGAGGTCCGGAATCTGGTACAAGCGGCCAGAGACGCCAACGTACAACCCCTTGAGCGCCACGGGAAGGGAGGCGGCCCGGTTGTAGAGTTCAATCCAATCGCTCCCCCCCACCCCGGGATCGGCCAGCCATTCATTGATGGCCAGATTTCCCTGCGGGGACTTGGCGGCCAACCGGTTGCCGACCATCGGCGTCGGCACCGTCAGATCCCACCGACCAAAGACGCGGCCCACTGAGTAATTCTCCAGTTGCAGGCCAAACGAAAGGGCATCCTTGCGGAGACCGGCAGCGTCAAACAGGAAGACTCTTCCCCCTTGTTTGCTGAGGGCAAACCCGGCATGCAGACCGGGCGTGGTGTTGGTGATGGCATCGCACCAAACGACCAGATAACCTCCGGCAGGAATCATCGTCCCACCGGGAAAAACAAACTGTCCGGGCAGACTGGTCTCACTGAGGCTCCAGCCAGCCAGATTGACTGCCTGGGTGCTGCCGTTGTACAACTCCAACCAGTCAGGATAGGTGGCCCCGTTGGGAACCAGATTCAGGTTGTCCGCCATCAGCTCATTCAAGACCACCGGGCTGGCAACCGGTGCCGCAAAGGCCAGCCCCGGAGTACCGCCCACATTGGTCGAGGCCATCCAATTGGCCGGGTCGCTCGCGCCAGCCAGGGGATCGATGATTTCCAACGACCGTCCGGTGCCATCAGCCTCCGAAGGCCAGGCTCCGGAATCATTGTAAGTGACGGACATCACCTCCTCATTGAGGGGGTTTTTGAGGGC
>CAIYYI010000196.1 GCA_903930345.1 uncultured Verrucomicrobiota bacterium | reverse complement strand
TGCACGTAGGTTTGCACGCTGAACTCGTTCAGGTTGGGAAACCCCTTGCGGGCACCGATGATCAGCGGAATCCCGTAGATCATCGCGTCCTCGTCCGTCTCCACCAGGGTCCGGAGATTGGGATCGTTGCGGGTATAGACCCGGCTCAGGATTTTGCCCAGAAAATTGGTGTCCGTCTCGTACCGGTAGCCTTTGATCACCACCTCATTGAGGTTGGTGGAAAAGCCAAAGAGCGGCCGGAAGACGGAGGGAGGGGGGGCGTTGGAGTAGCCATCATTCCAATTGGCATCGAGAATGTTGGCGGCCACCTGCAGAATCCGATGGATGCCCTGCGAATAATTTCGCACCGGAATCTCATTGATATTGGTGCAGGCGATCGGGTTGAGCAGATTGGTCAGGCCGAACTGGGCGATTTGCCCGGCGAACAAACGCGACGCCACATTGGTGAAGAACATCTCTGCCGCTTCCGGACTGGAACGCCAGGAGACGAAATTGGTGTAATTGGTGCCCGGCATCAGATTGACGTAATTCAGATGGATCTTGTCTCTGCCCAGGTCAGGAACCGATTCTGTCGTCAGTTGCGACATGAGACGGCTGAAGGTGTAACGGTCATAGTCGTTGGTTTGGGCAAGCGTGGTATTCAACCGGTTGACGAACGGGGCGGAGGAATAGGCCGGATTGAAGAAATCATGGACCAGGAAAAAGGAGTTCCGGCTATCCGAACCGGACCATGGCAGCGCCGGATTATCGTTATCCACGAGGGGGTCAAAGGGATTCGGAAGAAGGGAGCCGAGCATCAACGGGCCATCGGCAAACGTATCGTAGTGGTCATTGACGAAGGCGACGCCGGCCCCCGGAATGAAGGCCTGCGCCGACTTCAAGTTCAAGTAGCTGCCGCCATAGCGGTAGCGCAGCAAATTGCGGGGCATCCTCAAACGTGGTGCCGGCACTGGGCAGGGTAAGGTTATTGCCGTTGTCATAACCGTACGTCCGCCAGGCGTTCGTGTTCAAATCCCTTAGGAAAGCCGCCAAATTGACCTCCCATCCCCCCACCCCCTGGTTGCGAAAAAAGCCATCCACCTTGGGGTCAAGCCGCTTGCCCTGGTTGTGAATGAAATTGATGTCCAACGACCGCCCCGCCGGCAGAATCATGTACGCGTAGCGGTAGAGGTAATAATTGTTGCCGTCATTCGTTCTGCCGATGCGGTTGGGCACGGCGATCCACTCCGGATCACCCCAGAGCGACAGCTCCGCAACGTTGCTGTCAAACATCCCGTTGCGGTTGATGTCCAGGTAATAGCGGTAATCCAGCGGACCGGTGCTGCCGTTGCGGTTGGTATCAATGAACACCGGGGCCCGAGGCTGGCGCACCTGGCCGGAAAAGGTTCCCGGCACATTGAACGGCCCGGCGGGGATATCCGTGTTGGTGGACATCATTATGTCCACACTGAGCAATTGGTTGCTGGCCCAAATACGAGTGAGAATTTCGGCTTTGGCGCGTTCGGTGCCCGTAATGACCGCCAATTCGGCATCCGTCTGGTTGATGGAGAGGGTGACCTGCGCCCGCTCCCGGCGGGTCACCAGCAGGAAGGTGATCGCCAGGAAGGTGATCACCGAGAGCAGGATCAGGGTGATGACCAGCGCCACCCCCTGAGACTGGCGGTTGGACCTTCGGCACAGGGCCGAGTGATTTGGAAAAGGCAACTTCATTGGGCAAAAGCGTTACGGATGGGAATCCGCTGGCGGAACAGATGCAGGCGACGGGCCCCCTTATCCTCCAGAAAAGTCCGGGCGGCAGAAGCAGACATCCCCTTGATCTGGGCAAGCACCTCCGGTTCCAGCACCCCAAACTCGACCTCCACAAAATACGGCAGGGCGTTGCTGAGGAACTCCGCCTGGTTGTTGGTCTTGATGATGGTGTCGGTCATCATGTTCGTATAGACGAAACCGTTCCGGTCATAGACGTGAATCTCCAAGTGCATCAGGCCCTCCGCCACCCGGTAGAAATTGGTCAACGTGGCCTTGGAACTGGTGTACGTGGGGAAAAGGTTGGCGGTGTATTCATGGGGGGAGTTGGTGGCGAAACGATAGAGCGTGCCCACCCCGTTCTCCGATTGGTCCACGTAAAAACCGACCGCCTGCCAGTTCTGGTGGTAACGGGTCAGCAGGAAAAGCTCCAGGTCGTTTTGCCGGTCGGGCTGGGAAGCCACCATTTTTTGCGCCAGCGGATCGGCCCCGGCGATGCGGGTGGCATAGAAATTCATCCCGTTGGAGAGGTTGCAGGCCGTGGCCTGCTGGATCTCGCGGGTCAGCATATCCATGATGGCGCGGCCACTTTCCAACACATCGGTTTGCGCGTTGCTGCCGCGCAGCGCCTTCTGCGTCTGGTTAAACATGGCCAACAGGCCCACCATCATGATGGTCAGAATCCCCACCGCCACCAGCATTTCAATGACCGAAAACGCCGGGCGACCAGGCGGACGGGACAGGCGAGGAATGGGGGATAGTGGCTTCATGGACGGAAGAAATACAAGTCTTGGCCGGGGACGGCATTGGTATCCAGCACCAGCGAACCGCTGATCAAGGCGCGAAAGACCTTGGGACTGGCGTTACCGGCGGTGCGGATGGGGGTGCCATCCGGCAGCAAAGGCCACCGATAGATCAACCGCAACTCGTGCAACCGCTGGGCACGGCGAGCAGCATCCCCATCATCCGGCCCGCTGTTCACAAAGGGTTCCACCTCCACCCGCAGCAGGTACTTGAAAGCGAAATCCTTGGTGGCCGGACCGCGATCGGCCGCAATGCCCGAGAGGGACCGCATGAGAACGGCGTTGCTGGTGCCGGGGGTGGAGAGAAAACCGATGATTTGCTCGGCGCTATCGAACGTGCAGGGGTTGCCATCCACCCACAGCCCATCCACCAGATTGTACAATTCATCCGC
>CAIYYI010000195.1 GCA_903930345.1 uncultured Verrucomicrobiota bacterium | reverse complement strand
GTAGCCCCGCGCTCTTGATCCATGCCTGAAATCTTGAGCATGTATCCGCTCACCGGCTTGTTGGGCCACCAAGCGCGCGGGATCGGTCGGTAGAAGATCTCCAAGTGCTCGCCGCCATAGCGGAAAGGAAGCCGGGAGGGGATGACCTGTTGCACAAAGACCATGCCATCCAACATGTTGGCATCCTCGGCGGTCTGAAACCGTGCCCAGGCAGCTTCCACCGCCATACCTTCCATGTAGTAAGCCTCTCCACGTTTCGCCCCAGCAACGGCAAACATCGACAGAATTCCGACAGCAACAGCCACCATGAATCCAAGCCGTCGCGCCGCGCTATACGATGCGCTGAGAATAACCGCACCGGCAATCAACCAAGACAGGAACTTGAACCGCCCGGAGACCCCGTAAGTGGTGTAGAAGATGATTACGACCAACGCCATGGCAAACCACCGGTCACCCGAAGGCAGGTTGCCGTAGCGCCATAGGATCACCAAGACGACCGCCACACTGCTTAAAATCAGAGGAAATAGGTAGAGATAGGCGCTGATGCCAAACGCCATCGAGATGCCCGAGGCAACTTTTCCCGATACAATGGCATTGACCAGATAGGTGACTGGCAGGAGGACCAGGGCTGCGGTGAACGCCTGCCCTCGCACCTGTGCGGCAAAGGCAGGTGCCAAGCTGAAGCGCACCGGGAGAAAGGCTTGTTTCTGGAAAGCAAAATACGCCGCCAGGAATACGCTTTCGCCCAGCACCATGGCTTGCAGGGCAGGCAAGGCGCTTTCGTTGCTGACATCCCCAAAACCCAGATTGGTGATATCGCCCCACTCGTTCCATCCTATCAACACGGTGAAATATCGGTAGGAGCCGAAGTACGCCACCATCGCGCTGGTGAGCAACGGAACTTCATCCGACCGCTGGATGAAGCGCCAGACGGCAGCGACGATCCAACCGATCTGGATTGCGGCGAGAACCTTGAAGCTTAGTTCCATGCCTGTCCTGGGCTAACTGTGTTTCCCGCTGGTGGCCCCACGGAGGGGGCTGGATGGCGCAACGCTCAAGCCTTGCGGTACTACCAACTTTGATAGTTGGGCAGCGACGCATACGGGCGAAAACTCGCCCGCCACATGAGAACAGACAGACATGGCCGCGAGTCTAGTCGGACTACGCACACATTCAAGCACGACCGCAGCGATAGCTTCGGAGGAAACATTGGGCAGTAGAAAACCATTCTCACCATCATGCACCACTGTCCCGCAATATCTCGAAGCAATTACGGGCAACCGGCGCGCTTGGGCCTCCAACTGGGTCAATCCGAAACCGTCTGAAAGCGTCGGAAAGAGAAACACATCCGCCTTATCGTAGTAGCGCCCCACCTCGCCCCGGCGCACCGGGCCAACCCACCGCCAGTGAGGCTCCGCTATTTCGGCTGGCGAAGGTTCAAAATCCCGCGGACCAACCAGCCACCATTCGATTGGCTCGCCACGGAGCTTCCGGGCCGCTTCCAGCACCCGCGCAGCACCCTTGCGAAGATTGACTTGTCCAAGAAAGAGCACCCGCAAGGGACGCACGGCTGAAAAGCGCTCGGGGTAAGCCTTGGGCCGAATCGCGGTGGCCGTGTTCTCGTAAATGAGCGGCACAACGTGGATCT
>CAIYYI010000194.1 GCA_903930345.1 uncultured Verrucomicrobiota bacterium | reverse complement strand
CATCCTGGAGGCGGTCTCCCGCACCTGTTTCATGCCGCTCACCTGGGGGGGGCGCATTCGTTCGGTGCAGGATATGAGCGACCGTTTCAGCCGGGGCGCGGATAAAATCACCATCAACAGCCAGGCGGTGCGCGCTCCCGGTCTGATCACCGAGGGGGCCAGACAGTTTGGGGCGCAGGCCATCGTGGTGAGCGTGGATGTTGGTCGCAATACGCAGGGGGCGGAGGAGGTGTTCATTGATGGGGGCAAAACCGCCACTGGACTGAATCCGGTGGCCTGGGTGCGTGAGGCGGAAAAATTGGGGGCAGGGGAGATCTTGGTGCAGGTGTTGGATCGGGATGGGGTGGGCACCGGATATGATCTGGATTTGCTTCGCCAACTGACCGGGGCCTTGAGCATTCCGCTGATTGCCTGCAGCGGGGTGGGGCGGTTTGAGGACTATGCGCCCGGCATCGCCGCCGGGGCGTCGGCGGTGGCAGCGGCCAATTTGTGGCACTTCAAGGAACTGGCCGACCGGCTGGGCAAAAAAGCCATGGCCAAGGCCGGGGTGGATGTCCGGCTGTAGGTGGATGCCGCGACCTCCCAAAAACCGAAAGCTTGCGCGCATGCGGCAGGACGTTATTGTTGGTTTCCGGTATCCGGAAAACGCCGCCGCAACCCGGGCGGGACAGGGTGTATGCTGTCCCTCATTGGGTGGCAGCCAGTGACATCTGTCTTCCGGGCCGTGTTACAGATTTATTATGCGTTATTGCAGCAAATGCGTTTACCCGGGCGTGTCCGCCACGCCCCTGACTTTTGATGAAAACGGGGTTTGCTCCGGGTGCCGCGTGGGCGAACAGAAGAAGAAGATTGATTGGGCCAGGCGCTGGGAGCTGTTTCAGGAGCTGATCAACGAGTACCGGTCCACCAGCAACTACGACATTCTCATCCCGGTCAGTGGGGGCAAGGATAGCTACTACCAGACCCATGTGGCCAAGTCGCTGGGGCTCAAGGTGCTGTTGATGACCTATCACGGCAACAATTACCTCCCTGAGGGGGAGTACAACCTCTACCACATGCGGGAGGTGTTTGATTGCGACCATGTCATCGTGCGGCCCAGCGTGGATGCGCTGATCAAAATGAACCGCCTGGGCTTCAAGCTGCAGGGGGATATGAACTGGCATGCGCACTGCGGCATCTTCACCTCCCCCATCCAGGTGGCGGTGCGGTACAAGGTGCCTCTGATGCTCTGGGGCGAGCACGGGTTTCTTGATTTGGGCGGCATGTATTCCCTGAACGACTTCGTGGAATTCACAGCCAAGCATCGGTTGGAGCACGCCTTGCGCGGGTATGACTGGCCTGATTTCACCGATGAAGGTCTCGCCAGGCTGGGCCGGTCAGACCTGGCCGAGGGGTTGGGTCCCAAGGATCTGCTGTGGGCACAGTATCCCTCGGATGACGAAATTGCCGAGGTGGGGGTGCGGGGCATTTATCTGGGCAACTATGTGAACTGGGAGGCCAACGACCATTCCAAGCTCGTTGTGGAAAAATACGACTGGCGACCGGCCCAGCAGCCCTTTGAGCGCACTTACCGCATGTTCTCCAACCTGGATGACATGCACGAGAACGGCATTCACGACTATCTCAAATTCATCAAGTTTGGCTATGGCCGGGCGAGCGATCACTCCTGCAAGGACATTCGTGCGGGCGTGCTGACCCGCGAACAGGGCGTGGCGATGGTGCGCAAGTATGATCACGTCAAACCGCGCCGCGACCTGGAGCGTTGGCTCAAGTATGTGGACATGACGGAGGATGAGTTTGATCATGTGTGCGATACCTTCCGTGACCGCCGCGTCTGGCGCGTGGAAAACGGCCAGTGGGTGAAGGATAACATTTGGGGGGAATCCTCCGCCTACGGTCGGGTGGTTACTGAGGAACGCTCGAGCACCGGTCGCAAGCCGGTCGTCAAACCCGCCTGACGGCGGCCCTTACTGAATCCGAGCCATGAGCCGAAAACGAGTCGTCATTCTCGTGGATAACCGCTGGCGGGACCTGAACCAGGCCGGGCTGATCGCCCATCACCTGGAGCGCCGCGGTGTGCAATGCTGCCTGGAACCGCTGGAGGCCACCCGCGCCAGTCTGCCGGCTCATCGGCCGCACCTGTTGCTGTTTAATCACCTACTCACCAGCACCCTGGCCAACTACTCCCGTCGCCTGCACGAGGCGGGTGTGCTGACGGCGGTGCTCCCCAACGAGGGCATTTACTTTGACGCTGGCGAGCTGGAGTTCAACGCCGCCAAATTTCATAACAATGCCCATGTGGACCTGTTCTTTTGCTGGAACCGGGTGCATGCGGATGCCTTGGTGTCGCATGGTGGCCAATCCCGGGACGGCATCCACGTGGTCGGCGTGCCACGCTTCGATTTCTACTTTCCGCCCTGGTCGGAGATTCTGCCCCGGGCCGACCGCTCCACTCGGCGGCGTCCGCAGCTTCTGCTCTGCACCAATTTCGTGCTCGCCAGGTACACCCGCCAGCCGCGCATTGACGCCGATCGCCTGTTTGCGCCCTGGAAGGACCGGGTGGCCTCCTACCGGGATTACTGGGGCATCATCCAGGCCAGCGCCGTGGGGCAGGAACGCATCTTCGGGTTTCTCAACGCGCTCGCTGCCGAGTCCGACTGGGATTTGCTGGTCCGTCCGCACCCCAACGAGGAAATCGACCTGTACCGTGCCTGGCGCAACGGCTTGTCGGCGGCCCGGCAGGAGCGGGTGACCGTGGATCGCGAGGCGCACATCTCCAGCGTGCTCATGGATTGCGACCTGGAAATCGCCTGCGAGACCTGCACCACCTCCATGGAAAGCTGGATCATCGGCAAGCCCACCATTGAGCTGGTGATGGCCAGGCACCCGGTGCTGTTCCACCCGGAAATGGCCGCGCTGCACCCCAATTGCGATCGGTCGGATGCGCTGGTGGCCCTGGTGCGAGCCAACCTTCGCCCGGGGGCGCAGCAACGCTTTTCGGAAGGCCGCCGCCAGCATCTGGAAAAATGGTGCGCCTCCCCGGCGGGCAACTCCAGCGAGCGGATTGCGGAGGTGATTTGTCACAGCCTGGAGGGGCGGCCTGAGCCCCGTTGGAGCGGATTCAATTTCACGGACAAGCGCCGCGCGGCCAAAATGCGGCTGCTCAAGACACTGGATCTCCCTTACAATTTCAACCCCTTCCTGCCCCTGCTGAGTGCGGTGGCTCCCGGCCGCTACGCGGCCAAGGTGAAGGTGTACGAGAAAACCCCCAAGCCCGCCGATGTGCGCCGCCTGCGCAAGCTCTTCAAGGAGCTTGGCCGCACTGCCGTGGGACCCAACCGCAAACCGGACTGATTCATCATGCATGTGCCTGATCCCCGCGAGCGCCAGGTGGCGCGGCGTTATTTCCAACCATTCGTTGAACATTTTCGCGGCTGCCAGTCTGTTCTAGATGTGGCTTCCGGCCAGGGGCATTTCCTGGAGCTGCTCAAGGAGGCCGGCCTGAATGGGACGGGGGTGGAGCTGGATGCCGAGCTGTGTGAGCTGAGCCGCCAGAAGGGCCTCAAGGTGATCAATGAGAGTTTTTTCGATTACCTGGCCAAAACCGCTCCGGCCACATACGACGGTGCCAACGTTTCCCACATCGTGGAGCACTTCACGCCGACCGATGTGGAGCGGCTTTTCAAGCTGCTGCATCCGGTTCTGAAGCCCGGAGCCAAGATGGTCATCCTGACCCCCAACATCGCCAATATGCGCCGGGCCGTGGGCGATTTCTGGCGCGATCCCACCCACGTGCGTCCGTATCCGGTTTCCGCCCTGTCCAAACTCCTGCGTCGCAGTGGCTGGGAGGTGGTGGATGCCGGTGAGTACACGGATCGCAAACCATCGCTGGGCCGCAGCCTGATCTATGCGTTCCGCAACGCCTTGTTCGGGCGTTACTGGTGCGGGGATGATCTGTTTGTGATCGCCCGGCGCGCGTCCTGAAATCCTCCTTGGCGCCCGTGAAGGTTCTGCTCATCAAGCTCAATCACCTGGGGGACACCCTGCTCCTGACCCCCACGATTGAGTGGTTGGCAGTGCGGTTTCCGGGTGCGCAGATTGATGTCATGGTGCGGGCCGGATGCGAGGCGGTGCTACGGGGGCATCCGTCCATTCATCGCCTGATTCCCGTGGCGCGTCCGGAAAAACAGCGCCGTCGCTGGACCGAGGGGGTGGGGGAGTTTCTGCGGGCGCTGCGTTGGGTGGCGGGGCGGCGCTATGATTACGCCTTTGCGCTGTCGGAGTCGGACCGGGCCTTCTTCTGGGCCCGCCTGTCGCGGGCGTCCGTGCGCGGGGTCAATGATGCCTATGGCACGCTGGGCTGGAAACGGCGGCTCTTCACCCAGGTCTCGGATTTTGCCTGGGGCCGCGAGCATCAGGTGCTGAAAGATTTTCGCACGGTGACCGGGGCCATCGAACCGGGCGCGCAACCGGGGCCGATGCGTTTTTATCCGCCCGTGGTGACCGCGGAGATGGAGCGTAAGTTCCCCTTTGCCCTGCCCGGTCGGTTTGCGGTGGTGCATACCACCAGCCGCTGGGCGTTCAAGCAATGGATGCCGGAGCGTTGGGCGGCGGTGCTGCGCGGGGTGCGGGAGCGGCACGGCTTGCTGCCGGTGCTCACGGCCGGACCGGCGTGCGGCGAGCGCGCCTATGTGGACCAGGTGCTGGCCGGTGCCCCGGCGGGCACCCTCAATCTGGCCGGGCAAACCAGCCTGGCCGAACTGGGCTGGCTGCTGGGCCGGGCGCGTCTCTTCCTGGGGGTGGACACGGTGGCCATGCACCTGGCGGCGGCCATGCAGACGCCCACCCTGGCCCTCTTTGGCCCCTCCTCGGAATGGAGCTGGTATCCCTGGCAATGCCCGCATGAGTTGGTGCTGGGGGAATGCTCCTGCAAGGTCACCCGCCAGTTCGTGTGCGACAAATCCCGGCCTTATCCGTGCATGGAGAAGATCACGGAGACCGCCGTGCTCACGGCCCTGGCCCGATTGTTGGAGAAAACATGAGCGGCAGCGTCATCTACCTCCAAAACCGCACCCATCGTGCGGGAGCCCAAACCTGCCTGGCCCGCCTGCTCTGCCATGGCGGGTTGCGGGAGTGGGCGCCGGTGTTGCTGTGCGGATGTCCGGGTTGGCTCGCGGATCGGGTGGCCGCCGCCGGGGTGCGCGTGGTGCGGCAACCCTTTCCCGCATCTCGCTCGCTGCCGTCCCGGCTGTTTGGCAACCGGCTGTTCGCCCGGCGGGTGGCGGCGGCGTTGGCAGCGCAGGGGATACGCCCCGCCCTGATCCATGCCAATGACCACTGGGAGGGGTTGCTTGGGCTGGCTTTGGCGCGCCAGTGCCAGGTGCCCGCGGTGATTTTCCTGCGCTCCCCCGGCATGACGCAGGCTGACTATGCCAAGTACCGTTGTGGGGATTACGATCTGGTTCTGACCGTGGGCGAGGAGCTGCGGCAGCGCGCCCAGGCGTGGGAAGCGCACAAAACCATTCACCTGGTGTCGGATGGCATTGATCGCGCGGAATTCGCCGCCCCCAAGCCGTGGCCGGACGCTTTCCCCTCGCGCGTCCTGGTGATTGGTTCGCCCTTGGATTGGAAAGGCTGGGCGGATTTTACCGCCGCCCTGGCCATTTTGGAAAAAGCGGCTGAATGGCCGGCCTGGCAATGTGATTTCACGGGTGACCAGCCGGACCCCGCCCGGAACAACCTGCATTTGGAGGCGCTCCAGCGGACCCAATGCCGCTTCCTGGGCCGGGTGGAAAAATTCCATGACCTGGTGCGGGGCTACGATTTGGTGATCAATCCCTCGCGGATGGAAAGCTTTGGCATGGCCTCGGTGGAGACGGTGGCTGCCGGAGTGCCGTTGTTGTCCAGCCGGGTGGGGGTGATTGAACAGGTCATTCGGCAGCCCGAGTTTTTGTTCGCTCCGCACCAGCCTGCCTCCCTGGTGGCAGCCTTGCGCACCCTGCGACAGAAGTGGCCGCTTGTTTCCTTTGCGGCGGCGGATGCCCGGGAACGCATTGAAACGTGCTTTTTGGTGGATCACGCCGTGGGCAAACTGCGCCAATTATACGGGCAAACCACCGCCTAACGACGCAACCGGAAGAACTGGTTGGTCGTGCCCAGCGGCAGGGTCACTGAAATGGCGGTTTCGTTGGTGTTGCGTGGGCTGGTCACCAATTCCCATGGTCCGGCATTCAGGTTGGTGGTGCCCTCCAGTGCGAAAGCGCCTCCGGTGGCAGGCCAGCTCAAGCGCAGGTGGCCATTCGTGGTCTCGCTGCTGATGGCCGCATAAGGTAGGACGCTGACGCTGGCAATATCGCTTTCCACATATCCAAAGTTATTGTAGATGAGAACCTTATAGTCTCCGGATTGTTCCAGCATGGCGTCTCCAAGCACCAGGGTAGGGGCCGTGTCTGAGCCGACGAGGTTCCAACCCGTGCCCGGGTCGTGGTACCACTGATAGGTGAAGGGTGGCACCCCGCTGTTCTCCACGTCCAAGACGATGTTGCCGCCTTCCAGCAGGCTCAGGTTTCCAGGCTGGGTGATGATGAGGGGGTAGCTGGACTCAAACGTCACGCTGTCGATCCAGGCGGTATCCTCACCACTGTGGTCCGTTAGGTCCTTTTTGTATTCCCAAATGAAGGTGTGCTCTCCCTCCTCCACCACGTCCCACACAAATTCTTCCCAGGCGGTTTCGCCACTGATCCTCGTCACATACTCGTTGTTTTCATACAATGTCAGATAGTCGTAGTCTTCGCTGGAAACCCGCCACCAGAAACGCAGCGTGCCGGGGCCCACCACGGTGGTGGTGATGGTGCTGGCTTCATTGTCGGCAATCAGCCCCGCTTGGACGCACGAATCGCCATCCACAAAATCATTGGTGGTGACCTCCCAGCCTTGCGCACCCCCCACCGTCCACGGCAGGGATTTGCTGCCCAGCGCCTTGCCCAGACGGTTTTCTGTCACCACGGCCACGGCGCTGGTCACCGTGCCCACGTGGTTGGAGACAATGGCCCGGTAGGAACCGTACTGGGTGCTTTGGAGGCTGGCGATTTTCAGGATGCTGGAGGTGGCCCCGGGCAGATTGGTGCCTTCAAACTGCCATTGGTAGCTGAGGGGCGGGCTGCCGCTGGCCTCCACAGACAGGCGAAGGGCGCTGCCCAGGGTGACATTCTGGTTGCTGGGGTTGGAGAGTAGGAAGGGAGGCACCAGCCCGATCGTCACGGCCGCAGGATTGCTGGTGACGGCTCCGTAAACATTCGTCACCACCACCGCATAAGAGCCTGAGTTGGCGGCTTGGGCGTTGGTGATCAGCAGGGTGGCATTGGTCTGTGCGGTCAGACGGCTGCCGTTGCAATACCACAGGTAACTCAACGGCCCGGCCCCCTGGGCGGCGACGGTCAGGCTCAGGTTGGTGGCCACCAGTGAGACAAGTGGGCTCGGCTGGTTGGTGATGAGCGGCAGGACTTCTGTGGTCACCCTCGTGATGAAGAAATCCAACCCGCCTGCCGTGTGCGCACTGTTGGTGCCGAAAACCACCGTGCGGTCGTAATATCCGGCCACATAGACATTGGCGGATTGGTCGGCGGCGATGCCGTAGGCAGTGTCGTTGACATCGCTTCCGCCCCGCAGCGCCCAAACATCGTTGCCGGCCGCATCCAGTTTGAACACCAGCACATCCGTGCCGCCGCTGGAGCTGATCACCTGGCCGCCCAACGTGCTTTGCCCGGAGAATTCGCCGGTCAGGTGAATGCTGTTGGCGCGATCCAGCGCCAGGCCTGTGGTGTGTTCATAACCGGCCCCACCAAACCGGCGGGCCCAGGAGAGCACTCCACCCGAGGTGTGCTGCGCCACCCAGATGTCGTCCGAACCGGCATTGGTGAGCGTGACGAGACCCAGGTTGATGGTCTGTCCAAAGTTACCTGCGGCGACGATGTTGCCCTCGGTGGTGATGGCCAGCCCGGTCACATCATCATCACTTGCGCCACCCAATCGCATGCTCCAGAAAGGGGTTCCGCTCAGGTTGTACCGGGAAATGAACACATCCTGCCCGCCCGCGCTCGTCAGGAAGGTGGTGCCGATGGTGGTAGTTCCCGAGAAGATGCCGGCCAGCACGGCGTTGCCGCTTTTATCCACGGTGACCACCGGGTATTGTTCCCGGTCCGCGCCGCCCTCGCGGCGCGCCCAGCGTAGTTTGCCATTGGTGTCGTAGCTGAGCAGAAAGATGTCGTAGCTGCCCGCGCTCGTGAGGGTGTTGGTGCCAAAGGTAACCGTGCCCGTGAAGATTCCGGCGACGTACAGGTTGCCAGCACTGTCCGTGGCGATGGAGCTGGCGCTGTCATACCCGGACCCGCCCAGTTGCTGCAGCCAGACGACGCCACCGGAGTTGTTGAATTTGGCGACAAAAACATCCACGCCGCCCTGGCTGTAAAGGTTGGTGGAGCCCACCAGCAGGTTTTCCTCGAAGGAACCGGTCACCAGCACGTTGGTGCCGTCCAGGGCCACCCCGTTGACGTAATCAAAGCGGCTCCCGGCCAGTTGCACCGCCCACATCAGCTCGCCGCTGGCGTTGTAGCGCGACACAAAGCCATCATATGCCCCCACGCTGGCAAGGGTGTTGGACCCCACAAAAGTGGCGGTGCCGGTGAACATCCCGCCCACGGCGGTGTTGCCTGCGGTGTCGGACGCGACGCATTGGGCAAAATCGGAGGATTGACCGCCGCCGGTGGTCACCCAGGCAAAGCGGGGTGGGGGCTCGGTGCTGGCGGCTCGCCCAGGCAAGCTCCACACCAACAGGCAGAAATACAACCAAAGACCTCGTACCATGCGCATGGCAATTGCTTTATCAAAAAGAACACCTCCCGGCCAGTGCGAACTGGCGGACGGGATGGAATTACCCCGTCCGACCGCCCCGGTAGGTCTGCTCCCGGATTATCAACACCAACGGCGGCCAAAGGTTGCCGGGGTCAGTTTTTGGGAAGCACATCCCGGAAGTGGGTCCGGATCAGCGGGTGGGCCAGAAATCGCCGCCGCTTGTCCGTGTAGCTTTTCACCATGGCCGGGTCGGTCATCTGGCCGGTCAGCAGGCTGGTGATGTTGCTGGTGTGCCACATGAACCGGCTGATCTCCACGCAGCTCAACAATTCCACGCCGTTCCGGCTTTTCTCAAAATGATGCGGCTCGATGTGCCCATCCCGCAGGAACCCAAACCCGATCTCCCCCAGCACGGATTTGCGGGTGAGCAGGAAAAACAGCATCATTTTGGCCGCCTTCCCCGGTACCGGCCGGCGTTGATGCCGCCAATGCCGCCACCAGTCGCCCACCTTTTTCCGGATGGGTCGGAAAGGGTTCGCCTCCCGCTCGGCGGTGCTGAGTGCGGCCAGATCCTGGGCGGCCAACCGGCCAAACCACTCCCGGTCCCAACCCGGCTTCAGAAAGACGGTGTCGCTGTGCAGCAATCCCACCAGGTCGTGGCTGGCCTGGGCCAGGCCGATGTCCAAGGCCTCAAAGTTGGCCGCCGAACCCCGCAGCCGGCTCGGGTTGGGGATGCGTTTGATCCGGGGGAATTCGTCGAGCATGGCGGATTCCGGACTGGTCGGATCGTTGTCCACCACGATCACCTCCGGGTTCAGTTCGCTGAAGCGGAAGATTGAATGCAGGCAGAGCCGGGTGATCTCCGGCGTGCGGAAGTACGGGACGATGAGGCTGCAGGACTCGCTCATGGCGCGGAGGCCTTGCGGATCCAATACCCAAAGTAATTGGTGGTGATGTACGGCTCAATCCCCGGTGCCAGCTCCAGATCGGGGTGGCTGGGCATGTACTTGCCAATCGACCGCAGCGGCCCGCCCTCCGCCCGGAACTTTTTGAAATTCAGCACATCCACGAGGGTGTCCTCCATGATCAGCGCCTGGCCGGGGGAGACAAGCGGGGCGTACAGTGCCAGCTCCTTGTCCACGTGCTCGGCGTGGTGGTTGGAATCAACGATCACCGAACAGGTGCGGTTACCCACCAGGGCTTTCACCTTGGCGGCCACTTCCGGGGCGGAGGAGTCGCCAGTGATGAAGGTGGCGATCGGGACCGACGGCTTGGGCAGGTCCACCACGTCCACGGAGACGATGGCCTCCATGCCGGCCTCCCTGGCGAAGCTGGCAAAGAACAGCGCGCTGCCGCCATACTGCGAGCCCAGTTCCACGAGCACCTGCGGGCGGCACTGGCATAGGAGCTTCTGCATGGCAAAACAATCGGCAGGCAGCTTGCGCAGCGAATGGCCGGCCCAGGTCTGGCTGTCCTCCTTGCGGTCGATGGCGGCCTTCAATCCGCGCTTGCGCCAGAAACCAACGGAAAAGTCGTAGTTCATAAGGGTGAGGGGTTAGGCGGTGAAATCAACGATGCGGGGGTTGGGGATGGGCAGGATGAACCGGCCGCCCCGGCGCTGGTATTCGGTCTCGCGGCCGATGATTTCAGCGGCGAAGTTCCAGGCCAGCAGCAGGGCGAAATCAGGCTGGTCCGCCAGCAGCTTCTCGGGCGGCGCCACCGGAATCCAGGAGCCGGGGGCGAGCTTGTTCTGCTTGAACGGGGTGTTGTCGATGATGTAGTCGATGTCCGCCCGGGTCAGGCCGCAGGCGTTGAGCAGGGTGTTTCCCTTGGCGGAGGCGCCGTAACCGATGATGCGTTTGCCCTCGGCCCGCAGTTGGCGGATCAGCTTGGGCAACTGCTCGCGGATGCCCGCCACCCGTGCGGCAAACGCGGCCCAGGTCTCCGGACGTTCCAGTTGCAGCCCAGCCTCGCGCTCCAGGGCTTCCGCCACGCTCGGATGGGGGGTGATTCCCGCGGTTTTGCGGCGCAGCTCGAACAGCACGGATCCGCCGTGGATCGGGTGGTGATCCACCCGGGTCACCTGGAACGGGGTCCGGGCTGCCAGCGCCATCACGGCGCGGATCGAGACATACGAGAGGTGCTCGTGATAAACCGTGTCAAACTCGGTCTTCTCAAAGAAATCGGCGAGGTAGGGCACCTCGAAGGCCACCACCGTCTGGTCGTGCGCCACCACCTCCAGGCCCTTCATCAGGTCCATCAGGTCGTCAATGTGGGCGAACACGTGGCGGCCCACAATGATGTCCGCCTGCCCCCATTCGGCGAGGATGTTCTGGGCGTTGTGGGCGGTGAAAAAATCAGTCCACGAGGGGATGCCTTTGGCCTCCGCCAACTCGCTGATGTTGCGGGCGGGTTCCACCCCGAGCACCGGGCAGCCCTGGGCTTGGAATTTCTTGAGAAACAGCCCGGTGTTGCTGGCGATCTCCAGCACCCGGGGAGCGCCCGGTGTGGCCGCCCGGTCCACCAGATGGCGGCATAGCACGTCCAGATGGCGATCCATTGTCTGGGAGGTGGAGGTCACATAGGCGTAGTGGGAGTAGAGCACGCCCGGGTCCACCACCTCCGCCAGTTGCACGAGCGAACAATCCCGGCAAAGCTTCAGTCGCAGCGGTAGGATGGTCTGGTATTCGGCTGCTTCCTGGGGCGGCAGAAAGTCGTTGGCCAGGGCTGTCTTGCCCAGGTCCAGAATAGGTTCCAACCGGAGCCCGCCGCACATGCGGCAGGAATGGCGTTCATGTATCATGTTGCGGGAAAGAGATAAGGGCTTTGCGCGTCAAGCTCGTGGGACACCGGCCATGCCGCTACTGGCACACCGGGAAAACCGGGTGCTTCAACCACGCCTCGTTCAGGCGCAACCAAGGTGTGCCATGTGGTGGCCATGCGACAGTGGTGGATTATCCAAACAAGCAGGGACAAAAGCGAACGATTTTTATACAACGCCCGGGAGGCTTCTGGCGGCGGCGGTTTCCGGCAAACCGGACAGGGGGAAGGCTAATGACCACAAAAACGGCCGATGAATGCCACAGAGGCTATCAATCGTTCGGGCCGCGTGTCCTCACGCGGCACTATTTTGACAAACGAACGGGAATGGAGTAGGGGACCGGAACGGCTCGGCAGGAGCCTCTCCCTACCATGGGGGACAAACTGTATCTTATCAGCGTTATCCACCGGGCGTCCGCCGATGATTCGTTCATGCGCCTGCTTCTGCGCCTGGGGCAACAGGGTCAGCACACCGTCAATGCGGCGTAAAATCTGCTCGGCCTGCGCCCGCGTCCACTCGGTCTGTTCCCACTGCCGGTCCAGCAGATCGCGGTGCCGCTGCGCATGCTCTCGCACCACCCCCACCAGCTTCTTCATCGCCCGCAGCACCTGCTTGCGTCCCCGCTTGCGTCCGGCGCGCCGGGAT
>CAIYYI010000193.1 GCA_903930345.1 uncultured Verrucomicrobiota bacterium | reverse complement strand
GAAAATTGCGAGGGGTGCTGCGGCGAGGGAATTTGGCTGGGGCCAAGGCGGCGAGGCCGGCGCATCCCCAACGCGGGCTGTAACGGCCGAGCCAACGCCGGCCCCAGGCAAAAGCCCCGCCGCCCGGAGGGTTTTCGATGGGTTTCCACTTGACCGCCCTTTGGCGGGGCCTACCTTGGTCACCATGCACTCAACCCGGAGCCGCTGCATCCTGCCGCCTGCCGCCTGGCTGCTCGTGGCGCTGTGGCTCGCGGCGGCCGGGGTGGGTCGGCTGTGCGCCGCCCCCGTGCCGGGGGCCGACCTCTTCGCGGGCACCAACGTGCCGGCGTTCGTGATCGAGATCGATGCGGCCGGGATGGAGGCGCTGCGCCGGGACCCCCGCCAGGAGGCGCGATGCACCGTCCGCTTGGGTGCGGAGGTCTTCCCCAATGTCGGGGTCCACCTCAAGGGCTCCATCTACGGGAGCTTTCAAACCATCGACCGCCGCCCGTGCTGGACACTCACCTTCAACCGGTTTGTCCCCGGGCAAAAGTGCCACGGGCTGCGGAAGCTGCATCTGAACAACTCCTTCGAGGACCCCTCCTTCATGACGGATGTCCTCTGCGTCGCGATGCACCGTGAGGCGGGCGTGCCCGCCGCCCGGTCCGCTCATGCCACGCTGCGGCTGAACCGGCGCGAACTGGGCCTGTGCGTGCTCAAGGAGGGGCTCACCCAGGATTTCCTCGCCCAGAATTTCCGCCAAACTCAGGGCAACCTCTACGACGGCGGGTTCCAGATCGATATCGACCGGGATCTGGAGCGGCTGCGCGGCGAGGGGCCTGATGATCGGCGTGACCTGCGCGCCCTCGCCGCCGCCGCCCGCGAGCCGGACCCGGCCGTCCGCTGGCAGATGCTGAACCGGCAGTTGGACATGGACCGCTTCCTCACCGGGCTGGCCCTGCAGGTGATCACCTGGAACTGGGACGGCTACGCCATGGCCCGCAACAACTATCGGCTTTACCACGATCCCGCGACCGACCGGGTGGTGTTCCTGCCGCACACCATGGACCAGATGTTCTGGGAGTCGGATGGCTCCATCTACCCGCGCCTGGGCGGCATGGTGGCCCAGGGGGTGATGGGCACCCCGGAGGGCCTGCAGGCCTACCGCCAGAGGCTCACCGAACTGGTCACCCGCAAGTTCTCCGCCGCCGGCCTCGGCCGGCGGGTGGATGCCATGGCGGCCCTGGTCGCCGGGTCGCTGCCCGCCGCCCTCGCCCAGGCGGCCAAATTGAAGCACGCCATCGCCGCCCGCTGGGAGTCGATGGCGGAGCAGCTCGCGGAGCCCGCCCCGGTGTGTCTGCGGTTCGAGCAGGCGGTGGCCGCCCTGAAACCCTGGCAACGTCTGCCGGACCGCCCCGAATTGTCCGAGCCGACGGTGGCGGGCAAAGCGGTGTTGAGCATCAAGTCGGACCGGGCCACCAACGCCGCCTGGGGCGCCCGCGTCTGGCTGCCCGGGGGGCTGTACGAATTCACCGCGCGCGTGCGGGCAACGCCTGTGGGTCCCGGCACCGTCGGCGATGTCGCCGCCCTCAAGGTGGTCGTGGGCGGGCGGGCTGTCCAGCGCCGGGTGGCCGCCGCGCCGGACTGGCAGGAGGTTGCCCACCGCTTCAGCGTGCGCGGCGCAACCGAGGTCGTGGATTTTGCCTGCGAGCTGCACGCCCCCGGCGAAGCTCTCTTCGACGCGGATTCCTTGCGTCTGCGGCGCGTGCGCTAGCCGCCATCCGAGGGGGCATCCATTTGGGGGGGCGAGAAAGTGGTAGATTGCCGGGGTGCGGGGGGATTGCGGGTTCCGCCGCCTCACGTCGTCGGCAGCTTATTTCAATGACGGCCGTTACATTCGAAAGTCTTTTTTGTTGACTATACTTAATAAATGAAACAAATAAATGACCGCATGCATATCTCCTTTCGTTGCTGTCGCCGCGTTGGCACCCTGGCTGGCCTCGCATTGCTTGTCACCGTCCTGGGTGCCCACGCGGCCCCGGCCATCGGTACGGTGCAAACGGCTCAGCCCGGCATGATCGACAAACAGACTGTCAACCTCTTCACGTCCTTCCGCGGAAACGGCGACGGATTGCACCTCGCCTGGAGTCCGGACGCCCGGAACTGGACTGACCTTGGGAACGTATTCCTCAAGCCTGCGGTTGGTTCCAAGTTGATGCGCGATCCGCACATCCTGCGCGGGCCGGACGGGTTGTTCCACATGGTCTGGACCAGTGGCTGGAGCGACAAGGGCATCGGCTACGCGAACACTTCCAACCTGGTGAACTGGTCCGAACAGCGTTATTTGCCGCTGATGGAAAACACCCCTGGCACGAAAACTTGCTGGGCGCCGGAGGTGTATTACGAAGCCAGCCTTGGGCAATACCTCATCCTCTGGTCCTCCAACGTCGAGGCGCCCGGCGTCACGCCGCCCAAAGGCGGATTTCATCGCGCTTACTACGTGCTGACGAAAGATTTCAATACCTTCACCGAACCGAAAATCTTCTTTGACCCGGGCTTCAATAACATTGATACCACGATGCTCAAGGTGGACGGCAAATACGCCATTGTCTTCAAAGAGACGGACGATCAGCCGGCGGGCATCTGGGGCGCGATCTATGGCGCGACGGCGGACCAACCGCTCGGGCCTTACGCGTTGCTGCCGGAACCGATTATCAAGAACGAGCGCGTCGAAGGGCCAGCGCTTGCCATGGTCGGCGGCAGGGCACTGCTCTACGTCGATTACTACGTGGACCACCGCTACGGAGCGCGAGAGACGAGCGATTGGAAGTCGTGGAAGGATGTGTCGGCGGAAACCAAGGTGGTGTCCGGCCAGCGCCACGGCAGCATTCTGCCGATCACGCGCGCGGAACTGCGCATGCTTGCACCGGACATGGATCGGCCCGCGCCGCCGCCGGTACTCCCCGGCGTTAATGCTGATCCGAATATTGCGGTCTTTGGCAACACGTTTTATCTCTACCCAACTACCGATGGCCACGAAGGTTGGGGATCTACGTCCTTCCACGCCTGGTCTTCTCGAGATTTGGTAAAATGGAAGGACGAAGGGGTCATTCTTGACCTCCCGCGCGACCTCACCTGGGCGAAGCGCTATGCCTGGGCGCCCACTATCGCCACGAAAAATGGCAAATACTATTACTACTACAGCGCACAGCAGAACGTTGGCGTTGCCATCGCGGACTCGCCGATTGGGCCATTCAAAGATCCGCTCGGCCAGCCGCTGGTGGCCAAGGCGGATTTCCAGCGGATGCAGGCAATTGATCCGATGGTGTTTGTGGATGACGACGGGTCGGCCTATCTCTACTGGGGCCAGGGGCGTTGCAAGGCGGTGAAGCTGAACGACAACATGATTTCGTTCAACCTGGCCGAGGTGCGCGACCTGACGCCGCCCGGCTACAACGAAGGGCCGTTCGTCCACAAGCGCAACGGGAAATACTATCTCACATGGTCCGAGTTCGACACCCGCGACCCGCGTTACTCGGTGGCTTACGCGACCAGCGACTCGCCGCTGGGACCGTTCACTAAGGCGGCGCAGAATCCGATTCTTCGCGGTAGCGGTCCGATCAAGGGCGCAGGCCATCATTCCATCGTGCAGGTTCCAGGCCGCGATGAGTGGGTGATCGCGTATCACCGCTTCCGCATCCCCGATGGCAACGGCTACAACCGCGAAACCTGCCTCTCGCCCATGCGTCACGCCGGGGACGGCGGGATTCTGCCGGTGGACGTTTTTGAAACCGCGAGTCTGAAAGGCTCCGTCGCAGTTGCGCCGCCACCGGCTGCGCTCAAGCCCGGCGCAACGATTTCGGTGGACCTCACCCAGCCGGGCAGGAAAATCAGTCCCGACCTCTTTGGCATCTTTTTCGAAGATATCAACTATGCGGCAGACGGCGGTCTTTACGCCGAGTTGATCCAGAACCGCTCGTTCGAATACACGTCGGGAGACCGGAAGGACTGGAATTCCCTCACCTCCTGGGAATGGGTTGAGCGCGGCGGCGGCAAGGGCACGCTGACGGTGGAAACCAACCAGCCGTTGCACGAGAACAACTCGCATCATGCCGTTCTGACCGTTAGGGCAGGGGGCGGCGAGGTGGGGCTGCGGAACGCGGGTTTCGACGGGATCGTCCTGAAGGCCGGCGAGATCTACGATTTTTCGCTGTTCGCGCGGCAGATCGAGGGTGTCGGCGGTCCGCTTGCCGTGCGGTTGGAGGCAAAGGATGGAGAGTTTCTGGGCGAGGCGACGTTGCCGGCATCCGGTTTGGAG
>CAIYYI010000192.1 GCA_903930345.1 uncultured Verrucomicrobiota bacterium | reverse complement strand
GTATGAAGAGCCGTCACATATCGGCTGCAGCCATAGCCATCCGGATTCGCCGACCCTCGGCTGCTGTCCTCCGGCTCCGGTCGCTTGGGTCTCGACCGCTGTCGGGATACAGGTTGGTCGCTGACTCGCCAACTCTCAGCGCGGGGCTGCAGACCGAGCCCAACGGCGGCCGCGATTTTTGGGCGCATCCAGTTTTTGACTCCGCGTTTCCCCACTTCGGGGCATACAATGGCACCCCCCTTTAACCATGAGCAGATCAAGGCAATTCCCCATCTTGTTGGCCGCTTTGTGCGCGGCCATGGCCATCGCCTGCCCTGTCCTGGCGCAGGGTGCCAAGCTGCCTCTCGCCCAACTCGAGGCAGTCGGCCGCTCCCCCGAGAACCAGGTGTTTCAATTCATGGCGAGTGCGTCATTCATTTACACCGGCGGCACGAAGCGCACCGCGACAGCCTATTTGTGGATTCCTCCGGAATTGACACGCGTGCGCGGTGTGTTGGTGGCCGGGCGCAACGTGCCCGAGCATTGGCTGGTCGGACATCCCGCCATCCGGCAAGCGTGTGCCGATTCCGGCCTGGCGATCGTCTGGTGCTGCCCGACCTTCTACATTTCCCCGCAGCAGATTCAGCAGGAGAAGGATGTTGGCGCTTTCGTTGAACAAATCATGGCCGCCTTGGCCGCTGAATCAGGATACGACGAACTGGCCAGAGTTCCTTGGCTGCCGCTCGGCGAGTCCTACCATCTCGGGATGGTGAAAAAGCTCGTCAACAGCTACCCGGAACGATGCATCGCCGCCCTGCAAATCAAAGGTGGCTATCTCGACATCAACGCAACCAGCGTTCCCATCCTCTCGGCCATCGGCACGTGCGACGAGTGGGATCAGGAAAAGAAGGACATGCTCAGCCAGTGGAAAAACATGTCTTTCTACAGCGGCCATCAGAAGCGCCGCGCTGCCACCCCGGATTTCCCCGGCAGCCTGCTGATCGAAGGCGGCAGCGGCCATTTTGAATGCACTGAGCCGATGGCGCGGTTCTTGGCCCGATATATTCGGGCTGCCGCGAAAGCGCGGCTGGCTGCCGATGGCAGTTCGGCCCTGCGGCCGGTGGATCTCAACACCGGCTATATCGCCGGCCTGCCTGTGCCCGGGGCCAAGGCCGTGCTGCCGATCCGCTACCAGGCCTGCGCACCTGAAGACCGCAGCCTGCCTTGGTATTTCGATGCCGACCTGGCTCAAGCCGCCAGCGACATGGCGCGCATCAACTGGAGCGCTGATACGCAAGTCCCGGTTTTCGCTGACGCCAGTGGCACGGCGTTGCCGTTCGGTTACCGCGGCATCTTCTCACCGCTGCCGTTCACGACCGAGGCTGACGGTGTGACCTTCCGGCTCAATACGGCATTCCTCGATAAGATTCCAGACGGCTGGGTCCATGCCGGAACGAAGCTGGGCCACGCACCCGGCCCGCCGGTGGCGGAATGGATTTGCGGCCCGGTTGCGCCGCTGGGTGGGAACCGCTTTCGCATCGCACTGGACCGCAGCTGGCCGGACTCACCAACTTTTGTCCGGGTTTGGCATCCGGGCAACGAGGCCTATCGGTTGGCGGTGCAGCCGGGCGAGTTGAAGATCACGCCGAACAAGAAAGGCAAACCGCAGACAATCACCTTCGATGCCCTCGCCGACCAGCCAGCCGGCGTGAAAGAGATTCAGCTGCGTGCCACGTCTGATGCGGGGCTGCCGGTCCGATTTTTCGTCCGCTCTGGCCCGGCGGAAGTGCAGGGCGATCGCCTCGTGTTCACTCCGCTTCCACCGCGCAGCAAGCTGCCGCTGCGCGTTACCGTCGTCGCCTGGCAGTGGGGCCGAATCACCGAACCGGCCATCCAAACCGCCACCATCGTCGAGAGAAGCTTTCAATTGACTTCTGCAAAACAACCATGAAAAACCGCTTTGCTTTGCTCCCCGTCCTCATGCTGGTGCTGCTGGTGGAGACGGGAACCGCTGTTATCCACGGGCAAACGCCGCACGCTTCACGGACGTGAGTGGAGGGAGAGAGCATCCTGCCAGCAAGCCCTATCCAGAGGGTGGCAACTGGCCCCACGTCTGGAAGGTGGAGGCGGACAACGTGCAGCGCGCCATCTGGTGGAACGACGATTGGTACGTGTCTCCACGGGGATTTGTCCTGGGGAAATGGCCAGGTATTGGAAAACCGTCACGAGTTTGGATGCGCCCCAGAAGCCGCTGCCTGCGGGTGCCCGTTGAGTCGCGCGGTGGCGGGGTCTGGCTGGTTTCCGGGGGGCGCCAAAGATACTTTAAATTCCGGCCAGATCCGTTTCGTCTATTCCCATAGGATGTTGAATGGCTTGCATTGTAGCGGTTGGGTTTGGCTTTGGAGTGCCGCTGGCCTGCGGTCTCCAGATATTTCACGACTGGCTTGCAAGGTGGCCGTGGCCCCGGAAGGAAGAAAATGAAAATGTCCCCTTCCATCCGGTGCGTCTGGCTCCTGTGGCTGCTCTGGGTTGCTCCGCCATGGCTGGGTGCCCAGTTGCATGTGGGGCCGCAGTACCGGCCGAAAAACATGATTTCGTTATTGGACGGCGATTTCAATGGGGATGGAACCGTGGATTTTGGTGTGTATTTTGAACGCAGAGGATTCCACGTGGGATACCAACTGGCGTCGGGCGGGACCTCCTCCCGCAGCGGACTGTGGTTTAAAAATCGGCAACTAACGGTGGATGCGGACTGCGGACCTCTGGTGAAGCCGGGCGGGACAGACTTGGCTCTGTTGACCCATGATCCCGCCGAGATCCTGATCAGCGGGCGGGATGGTTTTTTGAATCCTCTCACCGTCAGGCATATTCCGCTGGGTGCGGCGACTGCGGTGTTCCTGCTGGCTGGCCGTCTGCAAGCGGCCAACCGTTCCGGGCTGGATGAACTGTATGTGGCCCTGGTCGCCGCCGGGGGCGCGGAGCCGTCAAAAATGGTCTGCTACCGGAACCTTCGGGGCGAATATCAGCCGGTGGCGGAGAGGAGCTTGTCAGCATGGGGCAACCCGGTGCAGGGGGCCTTGGTCAGGGTCGGTGATAAAACCCCGCAACTGCTCGCGATGCTGCTGCAAAAGGATCAACAAAGGGTGCTGGTGATGGATGATTGGAGCGGGCGCAAGACAGATTTCTTCGATTAGGCGGCGAGGGTCAAGGCGTCGTTGCGTGCGGCGTGGGTGTCGAGGCGATCTTTCCAGAAATCATTCAGTCTGCGGCTGCTGTGAATGCAGCGCAGGGCCAGGACATTCTCGGC
>CAIYYI010000191.1 GCA_903930345.1 uncultured Verrucomicrobiota bacterium | reverse complement strand
TGGCACTTTCTGGCACTTTCTGGCACTTTCTGGCACTTTCTGGCACCTTTTGGCACCTTTTGGCACCATGTTTTGTGGCGGCGCAAGGAAAACGGGGGAAAAGCAGAAATTTGGAAAGGTGAAAACAGAAATACGGAGCATGGCCAAAGATGACTAAACGTGACTGACGATGACCGGAAGTGACTGGAAGATGAAATTGGGCGGAATGGGGACGGGGACGGCCCACCTGAACGCGGAACGTGGAACTCGGAACGCGGAACTGGGGACGGAAGACAGGGACGGCTCGGCGGGAGCCTCTCCCCACCGGGTTTTGGTTTTCCATCCTGCTGGGGCAATCAATTCCCCGGATCTTCGGAGCAGTACGACCAAGAGCAATGTCAAAGAACAGTCGGGTGGTTCAGACAAAAGTTTACTAAAACTTTACTATTTCTTTACCGGTTCAGGGTTTTTCGAATCCCTTCCCCGCCCCACTCGATTTCCCCCGGATTTCCACCAGCAATCCACAAAGCAAACGGTAGGCTGACCGCGCCGGTTTTTCAACCTTTTTTCGTTTCCACTCTGGACGCCATCGTTGAAGACAAGCGCTGCTGATATCGCCTAGAATATTATTCGCATGTCATTGATTATCAATAGTGCGTATTTCAGCAGAATCGGCGTTCATTTTCAAAAATTGAATGTATTGAAGGGCTGCCCCCGCTTCCTGCCCTGCTCATGGCTGACCTGGAGGCAAGGCGGAGCGGAATCCTATGTTGCTGTTCCGTTGATTCGGGTAGGTGGAGTTGCGGTTCGTCACCCGGCTGTAGATCGCGTAGCTGCCCCAACCACCCCCGCGATACACGCGGTACGAGCTTGCGGCAGCACCACGGGGGTCCAATTTAGTAGCACTCCCATAGTTCCCATAGAAATCCCAGCACCATTCAACCACATTCCCCGCCATGTCGTACAGACCATAGGCGTTGGCCGCAAACGATCCCACTGGGCTGGTGTATGGGGAAACGCCATCGTTGTAGGTTGGGTGCCAGACACGGGTGGGGCTGATATCGTAGGCATATGCACTGGAACTGTAGTAGTTCGCCTGGCTATGCGTAATCGTGTCCCCCCAAGGGAACCGCCGCCCGCTGGCTCCGCCGCGCGCCGCCATCTCCCATTCCGCCTCAGTCGGCAGGCGATAACCCCGGTCCCACCGGACATACGGCTCCACCTGACCGCGCTTGTAAACCACCGTCATCGCTGCATCTGTGTAATACGCCGGAAGCCTCCCCTCCTTCTGACTCCGAGCGTTGCACCACTTCACACTGTCATACCATGTCATGGTGTGGGCTGGGTGATTCGCCGCTTTGCCCTGCCCTGAGTCGCTGTAGTCAAAGCCATACCCGTTGTTCGTAGCCCAATTACACACACCATCCCACAGCGCCTTGGTCACCTCATACTTGTCCATGTAGAAGGCCGATACGATCACTGTGTGCAATGGCAAAGCAGAACTGTTGCCATCCAATGAGTCCCCCATCGTGAAACTTTCGGACGGTATGAAAACCATATTTGTAGGAGTTGGAAACAGCCGGTAGAAGGCAGGATTGGAAGCCGGCTGATTGGTTAACCGCATTTTTAACCCTACAAGCACGGCTGCATTGGTAACAGGTCTCCAAGCCGCCGTTGCTGAGAAATTGCTGCTGGTTAAAGCAGTGTACGCAACGCCATTGGTCAGCCACGCCAAGACGGTTTTGGATCCGGCAGCGGCAATCTGAAGCCGAGGATGCAGCAGCACCGTGAGACGTGCTACTGAACTGGTGACCTGCCCGATAGCGTTGCTCACCAGGCAGGCATAATTGGCCGCATCGCCCAACGCAACGTTGGTGATAATGAGGGAACTGTTTGTTTGCCCGGTGATGAATTGCCCGTTCCTCATCCAATAATAACGCAATGACGTCCCGGTTGCGACAAGGCTAAAAGCGGCGCTTTGTCCCACCGTCACACTGCCATCCTCGGGCTGGCTCGCAATGGCGGGAGCACTCCAAACATTGAGCACGGCATTGCTGCTGACAACGGTGCCAGCCGCATTGGTGACCTGGACACAGTATGTTCCGGAATCGCCCGCCGATAACCGGATGATCGCGTACGTATATGCATTGGCACCAGGGATGGCAACCCCGTCCTTGTACCATTGATAGCCCAAGGGTGCCGTCCCATCCGCCAGCACGGTAAAAGCATGGAAGGCACCGAGCCCGATGCTGTTGCCAACGGGCTGAGCGATGATGAAAGGCTTTACAAGCACCGCAAGCCTGGCGGAGAAGCTGGTGCTGGCCGCGTAATCATTGCTCACGGTCACGGAATAATATCCCGCTTGCGCTGGCTGAACATTGGCAAGCCATAGTGTGGGACTGGTGGCCCCGGCCCCGGGTATTGGAGCCCCGTTGAAATACCACTGGTAGCACAGCGGGTGCGCAGCGCTCACGGCGGTGCTGAGGGAGATCAAATCCCCGGAGATCACTGCCTGTGATTGCGGATGCTGAATGAATACGGGTACGTCTGCCTCCAGAGCGTACAGCTGCCCCACCTCGGCGGGGTTCAATGATCGGCGGTAAATCCGGACATCATCCATCGCCCCATTAAAGTAGTCGGAGCCGGCATCCCCTCTCCTCCCAAATGCCAAACCGCCCGCCGATCGGGTGATCCGGTAGGGCGTGTTGGTGGCGGCCACCGGCTGGCCGTCCAGGTAAAGGGCCCAGGCACCATCGTTGTAGGTGACCGCTGCCTGATGCCAGGCACCGGACGGCAACACGTTCGGCGCCTCACACGGCCGGCGGTTGTCCAACCCGCTCCAAAGCCGGTGCTGGTTGGTGCCCCCCTCCATCAGGCCATAGTCCCAGGTGCCAGACGCGGGCGACTTGGCCACCAGCGCCCCCTGCCCTGAGTCCCCAGACCCAGCCCCTTGGATTTTGAACCAGGCCAGCAGCGAGAACTGCCCTTCCTCCGAAAAGTCAAAGTCTGGGGAGGCTGGCACCCGGACATGGGCGGACTGGCCGTTGAAAAGCAGGGCGGCGTTGGCGGTCCCAAACCGGTCGGCCACACCGGCCGTATCCACGGCAATGCCATGATGGCCGCCCCGCAAGTCTTTGGCTCCACCGTCGAGCGGATACCAGGCCACCAAATCATCCCACAGCGTGGGAAGGTACCCCTCCGGCTGGAGGTTGGCATTGGAGCTGATGGTGCTGCCGAAAGCATTGCTGGCCGTCAGGGCGTACGCCCCAAAATGCCGGGGTTGCACGTTGGCGAGGTTCAGGGTGGTGTTTTTCTGCCCGGGCAGGGGGGTGCCGAAAAAGGTCCATTGCAGGCTCATGGGCTGGGTCCCTTCCAGAAGGCATCTGAAGGAGGCTGCCCCACCCACCAAGCAGGCAACGGACACGGGCGGCTGGGTCACAACCGGGGCGGAACCAACCACCACCGTCACCGGTCGGCTTGTGGCGGTGCCCTGGGAGTTGGCGGCCACCACGTAGTACGTGCCCGCATCCTCGAGGCACGCGGCGGCAACGGCATTGCTTGGTCCCTCCGCTCCGGGCAAAAGGGTGCCATCCTTATACCACTGGATGGCGGGAGGCGGAAAACCGGCGGCGGTCACCCACAGGGCGAAGTTGGTTCCCTCGCCCACCACCACGCTCACCGGTTCATCCGTGATGGTGGGGGGATAACAAAACACCAATGTGGCATTGTCGCTTGCAACCACCCCCACAAAGTTGCCAACTTCGCAGAGGTAGGTGCCGGCATCCACAGGGGAGGTCATGGCGATGGTCAGGATGCGGTTGGTTCCACCGAGCACTGGCACTCCGTCCTTCTTCCAGCGGTAGCCGAGCGAGGTGCCCGTGGCGGTGATGCTGAACGTAGCGCTCTGCCCCTGGGTGACCATGAGGCTGGCTGGCTGGCTCTCAATGGCCGGGGCAATCCCAACATTGATTACCGCATTGCTGCTGACGACGGTGCCAAGGATATTGGTGACGCGGACCTGGTAGGTTCCGGAATCGCCGACCAATAAACGGTTGATGGTGACCGAATCTGCACTGGCACCAGCGATGGCAACACCATCCTTATACCACTGGAAGGCAGGAGGCGGAAAACCGGCGGCGGTCACCCGCAGGGTAAAGTTGCTCCCTTCTCCAATTATCATGCCCACCGGTTCAGCCGTAATGGCGGGAGGATAACAAACCGCCAGTGTGGCATGGTCGCTCACAACCATCCCAACAAAGTTGCTGACCTCGCAGAGGTAGTTGCCGGCACTCGCCGGGACGGTCATGTCGATGGTCAGGATGCGGTTGGTTCCCCCGGCCACCGGTATCCCATCCTTTTTCCAACGGTAGCCGAGCGGGGTGCCCGTGGCGGTGAGGCTGAACGTGGCGCTCTGCCCTTGGGTGACAATGAGGCTGGCCGGCTGGTTCTCGATGGTCGGGGCAATCCCAACATTAAGCACCAAATTGCTGCTGGTGGCGCTGCCGGCGCTGTTCAGCACCCGCACTTTGTAGGTGCCAGCATCGCCCAGAAACACTCCGCCTATGGTGTAGCTGTTCAGCGTTACGCCGGGGATCAGAACGCCATCCATGTACCACTGATAAGTCAGCGGTGCTGTGCCGCCCGCCATCACCCGGAAGGTGACATCGGCCCCCGCGTTGGTGCTGCAACTCGATGGATGGACGATGATATAGGGTGGCACAATGATGGTAAGGGCGGCCACGCTGGAAGTGACGCTGCCGGAGTTATCGGTGATCCGACAACTGTAAGCGGCGGAATCACTGGCGGTGATGCCAATCAGCGTCAAAGTCGCACTCGCCGCCCCGGAAAGGGTCGCGCCACCGGCGACCATGCCATCGGTCATGTTGGTGCCGCTCCGCCTCCACTGATAGACCAAGGTGCCCGAGCCGACTGCCGGGACAGAGAACTCCACAGTGCTGCCCACCGTTCCGCTGGTACTGAGCGGCTGAATCAGAACCGTGGGCTGCGCATAAGCGCCCCAGATGTCGGCAAGGTGCGCCAACAGCACAAGCAAAAGAACTCGGAGCTGGATATTCATAATCCACCATAACGGAACATGAAGCACTCCTGTGGAATAGACACTCCATTCTCACAAGTGATCATAGCGGTCGGCTTGGTGCTTTTTATTCCACATTCGTTCTGATCCGATCCAACCATGCACAGGCACAGCTTTTGTGGCTCAGGTCAGGCCGGAAGTGGATGTGTCTCATGGTCGGTATAGTTTCATGCCGACGCCGCGCTGCCAAGCTCAACTTAACCGATTTTTCGTTTCCATTCTGGACGACCTGATTTTATTAACGGCGCAACACATGGTGGATGGCACCGGAAAAACTGATACCGAAAAGACGGTTAGAGAAAGGGATTGACCGCACGGATGCTGCCGTAGTCCTGGCCATGCGAAAAATCTTCAGAGATGAGTTCGGGGGCACCCGAAGCGCGGGCGGCGGCCAGGATCAAAGCGTCCCAGAGGGAAAGTTGCCAGCGGGCCTGCTCCTTCAGGGCGGCGAGCAGCAGTTCAAGGGAGTTATCGACCACGGGCCATTGGGAGAAATCACGGATAATCTGGGCGGCCTCGGCATGGAGAACGCCGCGTTTCACCAGATTAACGTGCATTTCCTGAAGCACTTGGACACTGATGGCCAAGCTCCCCGGCTCGGCCCAGCCCTGCTCGACCAACTGCATGGCCACTTTCCGTTTGGCGGGGGCATCCTGATCGTAGGCGTAAAGGAGGATATTGGTGTCCAGAAATCTAGCGGCGTTCATGCGCTTGCTCACGAGTCAGAGGTTGCCCACCCAAATGCAATCCCTGCCGAAGCCGTGCGAGGGCCGCCTGACGGGCGGCAGCATCGGTGTCCAGTTTCAGCACCAGATCGAGACCAGAGAGAACCAACTCTTTGAGCGTCGTCCGGCGCTGCGCAGCCACAATTTTCGCGCGATGAAGGACTTCATCTGGAAGATCAATCGTCGTTTTCATAAAGCAATATATACAGCTATACGGCCATATAGTCAACTCAAATGCCAGCGGATAGCGCCGCGCGTCTGCTTGGTGGTGCTCAAGGAGTACCTCCACCCCGAGCCTTCACTGGCCCGAATTGCAAGAGCGCTGCCAGCACAATCCCCAAATCCCTCTCCAAGCACTCGTCAAGCACCGCTCCAATTAAAATGCCCGTGTGAATCTAAGAGCCTGTCTGAAAATTGCGAAGGGTGCTGCGGCGAGGGATTTTGGCTGGGGTCAAGGCGGCGAGGTCGGCGCATCCCCAACGCGGGCTGTAACGGCCGAGCCAACGCCGGCCCCAGCCAAAAGACCCGCCGCCCGGAGGGTTATCGCAGAAAAGGCGGCCTGGCTTCGTTGCGCCTCGGTCACCGACC
>CAIYYI010000190.1 GCA_903930345.1 uncultured Verrucomicrobiota bacterium | reverse complement strand
TGGCACTGTATTCCATCCACCTGACTCCCGGTCTGAGTCTTGAAACGCAATTGGTTGAGGTTGAGAATCTTTCGGATGAGGTCAGCTCCACCACGTTCCGTTCGCATAACGACAATGTCTTTGTCGTCTGGGTGTCCAACAAAGACCAGGAGAGCAGTCCGGTGGGGGATGTGGGGGAGGAAACGGCTTACCAATGAACGCAACGACTCTGGTTCGTTCTTCCGGGTGGCGTTGCCTCCTGACCGCCATCCTCCTGCTGCTGATGGCGGGGCAATCGTGGGCGGCGGAACTGAGCATTGAGGCCCGGCTCATCTGGGGGACCAACGATGACAAGTCGCCCAATCCCAAGCACAAGCCGGTGGATGCCGAGATGGCCAAGAAGCTGAAGAAGGTTTTCAGTTGGAAGAACTATTTCGAGGTCAACCGGCAAAATATCATCGTCCCCTCCCGCAGCACGAAGAAATTCAAGGTCTCCGACAAGTGCGACATTGAAATCAAGGAATTGGAGGGGCCGAAAGTCGAGGTGGTGTTGTACGGGGAGGGTAAACCGCTGAACCGGACCGTAAAAAGCCTCTCCAAGGGCGAATATTTCACCTTGGCTGGCGAAGACAAAAACGACAGCGCCTGGTTCGTGGTCATCACCCTGTTGGAAGAGCGGCAACCGGACAAGAAGTAAGCCGACTAAGGATCGACAAACACCGAGGTGCCGGGACTGACGATGCGCACTAGGTGTTCCGCATTCCAGTTCGCCAACCGGAAGCAGCCGTGCGATTCCGTGCGCCCCACATCCTCCGGGCGTGGCGTGCCATGGATGCCGTATCCCGGTCGGTCCAGACCGATCCAAGCCAGGCCCACCGGGTTGTTCGGGCCGGGCGGGATGATCAGCTTGCGTCCCAATTCCCTGGCCTCTGCCGATTCCGGGAAAACCTCCGGATCGAAGGTGTAGTTCGGATTGCGCGCCACCGCGATCACATGCAATTCCCCCACCGGCCGTTTTTCCACCCGGGCGGCGATGCTGCACGGAAAATGCACCAGCAACGTTCCCCGGCTGTCATAGGCTTGCAGGCATTTCTCCGCCAGTCGGATGTGGACCGAGGCCGCCCTCACGGTCGGGGGCGGGTACTCAATCAACGGAACTTCCAGGGTCTGCCCAGGCAGCACATTTCCCCACATGATGTTGGGGTTGAGCTGCTTAAGCAGGGCTGTGTGGGCGTGATAGCGCTCCGCGATTTCTTCCAGCACGGTTTCAAAATCCAGGGCGCTCTGTTGGGATTTGCCCAGCCAGGTGGTGGCCACCGGTTGCAGTCGGGCCACATCCCCGGTGGTGACGGTGTGAAAGCCAAACACCGGCATCTGCAACGTCAGTCGGGCCTTGGTTCCCTCATTCAATTCACCTGTGACCGGCAGGTTTTCCCGGCGTTGAAACACCCGCAGTGCGGCCCGGGTCTGGGAGCCCATGGCCCCATCCACCGCGCCGGGGCAGATCAGGTTGCGGGCCAGGGCGATCTGGGCTTCCAGGGGGTTGCGTGGTCCGCGGAGGGTGCCCAGTTCCGGCGTGGCGGGCCGGTTCGTGGGCGGGGCGACCACCGGCGGTTGCCCGATGACCGGCCCTGAGGTTCCCACCAATGGGGTCACCCGGGGGGCATTGGTGCGCACGGGCACCGTCCGGGTGATCAGGTTGGTGTTGATCACCACCGTGCCGGACGGATTGGCCCGGACAGGCGGAGGCGCGGCGGGGTTGGCGGTCGTGGGATTGGCCGGTTGGCCGGTTTGCCAGAAGACATAGCCCAACCCGGCTGCCAGCATCACCGTCAGCAGCCCGTACCCCAGTCCTGAACTTCCGCCACCTTTGGCGAAATGCAATTTCATGCCCGCAGGGTACCGGATTCAGCTAAAAATTGCCACGATCCTTTGCCGGGGCTCGGGTTGGTGACGTTGGGATGGGCTTGGGGCCTTCGACCGTGAGGCGTTGGGTGAATGCCTTGAATGATGCCGGGCTTGGGTTCGTGCTGGCGGCCAGCCAGCCAAAGGTCCAATCCAGATGGGGATTCTGGTTGGTGGAAAAGGCGTTTTGCACGTAGCTGGGGTGGTCCCCGCTGGCTTTCAGCACCGCATACAGGGCGGTGGTATCCGTGCTGATCGCATCCCGGCCATTGCCCACCACAAAATCCACCGCCTGGCCGGCGGCAAAACCGGTGACAGCGGAATAGCTGGCCTCATTGCCCTGGCCTTCCAGGTTGAGCTTGGACTGGTATAACACAGATTCTCCGCCGAGCACCCACACCTCCACCGTGGAGCGGTTATCCAGGCCCTGGAACCAGGCGGAAATGGCATATTCCGCCGTGGCCGGGCAAGTCCAGCGGGCCACCGCATATTCGCCTTTCCAGCCGGGGTGCAGCGCAATTGTTTCCCCCGGCCAGCGGAGGTTTTCCCGCTGTTGCGGGCTCTTGCTGGGGTTGTAACCAAGGCAGGGAGTGACGGTTTGCGGAGTGCGCCAACCTTGCACCCCCTCCGGCCAGTTCAAACCAACCGGATCATTGGTGGCGGCG
>CAIYYI010000189.1 GCA_903930345.1 uncultured Verrucomicrobiota bacterium | reverse complement strand
CAAACTGTTCTACCGCCTGCTGCAACAGGCAGTGGAAGTCGAACCCGCGCCTTATCGAGCCTTGGTGGGCGGCAAATCAGACCGCCCACCACTACCTACAGGGGGTACTGGAGTCATCTAAATAGGCAGGTTAATTTATGCCCTCTCCTTACCCTTTGCTTGCCGCTCTTCTGGCCTTGGCAACCTTTGCCGGAGCGGCGCCGCATCCGGATGTCGGCGTTGTGGTATTCCGGGATGACTTCAACGGCAAACTGGCGGACGGCTGGTTCTGGGAACGCGAGGAGCGAGCCAATTGGCGGGTGGGCCCGGCGGGGCTGGAGGTGTGCGTGCAGCCGGGCAACATGTGGGGCGGGGCGAACAACGCCCGCAACGTGCTGTACCGCCCGCTGCCCGATCCGGCGGCCGGCCCGGTGGAGATCTCCGTCACGCTCAGCAACGTCCCCAGCGCCCAGTGGGAGCAGGCCAACTTGGTCTGGTTCTATGACGACAGCAACATGGTCAAGCTGAACATGGAGCTCGTGACCGGCCGCTTCACCATCGTCATGGGCCGGGAGGAAAACGACCGCGCGCGCACCGTGGCCATCGTGCCGCTGGACGATTACGCCGTGGACCTGCGCCTGCAGGCGGTCGGCAGCCGGGTGCGCGGGCAGTTCCGCACCCGGCACTGGCAGCAGTGGCGCGACGTGGGGGAATGCGATCTGCCGGTCAAAGGCCCGCCGAAGGCCAGCCTGCACTTCTACAACGGCCCCCCGGCTGCGGTACACTGGGTCAGCGTCCGCAATTTTGCCATCCGCCAGATGCCGCCGGAAGGTGCCTGGCGGCCGCGCGTGCGGGCGACGGAGCAGACCCTCCGGCTGCCTGGCAACGGGACCGGACCGGCCATTGCTTTGGAGCATGGTTTCGTGCTCGGTTGCGGGGCACCCGCCTTCGCCAAAGGCGAGGGTGAGCAGCGGATCTACCGGCACCAGGATGGCAGCGGCGGCTGGTCATGGGACCGGCGGGCGACCGCCAGCCCGCAGCCGCTGCGGATGGGCGTGGGCCTGGGCAAACTGCCTGGGGGCGAGCCGTCAGCGGCATTTGATTTTGGTGGGGAACCGCCCGGGCTGGAGCTGGATGCCGTCACCCGCTTGGAGAACGACCATGGGGATCACACCCTGGCAGCCCACCTCTGGCTTTCCGCCTCCCCGGCGGGGGATGGCCCACTCACCCGAATATCGGTCCTGTTTGATTGGTATGGCCCGGAGGCCACCGGTCGATCCCTGAACGATGGCCAGCGTGACTACGAGTATGTGGAGACCAGGGAGACAACCGAGGGACCGGCGCAGTACCAATACCGGATCAAAGGCCTGCGGGGTGCCCCGCCCCGGGTGGCGTTCGACGCTTTTCTGAAGGACGCCCGGCGGCGCGGCCTGTCAGCCAACACCAAGGTGGTGGGGCTCTGGTTCGGCAACGAGATCTGGGATGGCTCGCGCGGCGGCACCCTGGTAACCAAACTGGATCTGGTCATCAATGGCCGACGGATTTCCGGTCTGACGACCAAGTAGGGTGGGGACCGGTTCTCAGGATTTCTTCCTCGTACGACCATCCTCCTGGGCTTGCTTGGCCACCAACATCCTGATCGTTTTCCTGATGCGGACGACTCTGGTTTCCTGTCGCTTGGCCTCCGCGATCCACTTCAGGTATTCACGTCGATGTGGAGCGGTGCAGTCGGCAAAGAAGACCATCAGGTTCGCGCCCCTGAGCGCTTCAATCAAATCCAACGGGAGCTCATCCATGGCAAAGCGGGGGTGACACCTCCCGTTCGAGAATCAATTCATAGTACTTGGCCGCCCCGTAGGCACCCATGCCGGGGGCAAATACCTGGACGAGGCGCCAGCCATCCTGCGCGTGCAGTCGGATTTGCTCCTGATACTCCATGTCCGCAGAGCGCTTTGCACCCAGCCAACCCTCGCCGAGGCGGACAAATTTGTACTCGTATTTTTGCTTCATGGAACATTCAGGACCATTACGGCCCCTGAGGTCAATGCGTTAATGTGATGACAGAAACCAGCCGGTTAAAGCCACCGGCAATCCGGTCACCTGACTGGATATGACCCCACTGACCGCCAAGAAGCAAGGAACGCCATCGGTAGGAAGCCAAACCGCTCACCCAAAGTAACCGCATGGGGTGTCTGGTCGGACCGGCCGACTGGTTCTCTTCCGCCGATGCGGAAGAGTTACCCCACAAACTTGCGACCGATCACGCAGGCGTTGTGGCCGCCAAAACCAAACGAGTTGTTGATGAAGGCGTTGACCGTCTTTTCGCGGGCCACGTTGGGGACGTAATCCAGATCGCATTCCGGATCCGGATTTTCGAGATTGATGGTCGGCGGCACAAGGCCGGTTTGGAGGGCACGGATGCACGCGGCCATTTCCACCGCGCCGGCGGCCCCGAGCATGTGGCCGGTGCAGCTCTTGGTGGAACTGACCAGCAGACTCCGGGCATGCTCGCCAAAGACCCGCTTGATCGCCTTGGTCTCCGCAATATCCCCCAGCGGCGTCGAGGTGCCGTGGGCGTTGATGTAATCGATATCGGTGGGGTTCATGCCCGCGTTGCGCAGCGCCATGGCCATGCAACGGGCGGCCCCGCCGCCCTCGGGATCGGGCGCCGTCATGTGGTTGGCATCGGCCGTGTTGCCGTAGCCGACCACTTCCGCATAGATGCGCGCCCCGCGCGCCTTGGCGTGCTCAAGTTCCTCCAGCACCACCACCCCGGCACCTTCGCCCATGATGAAACCATCGCGGCCCTGGTCGAAAGGCCGGGACGCCCGCCTGGGCTCCGCATTGCGGGTGCTCATGGCCCGCATGGCACAAAAGCCGCCCACGCCGAAAGGCGTGATGGTGGCCTCGGCCCCGCCGGCAAACATGACCTTGGCATCCCCCATCTTGAGGGTGCGCCAAGCCTCACCCATGGCGTGAGAGGCCGTGGCGCAGGCGGTGCAAGTGGCCAGGTTCGGCCCCCGCAGCTTGTAATACATGGAGAACAGCCCGGAACCCATGTTCAGGATCATCATCGGGATGACAAAGGGCGACATGCGACCCGGCCCCTTCGTCATCAGCACCGTGTGCTGCTCCTCCGTGGTGGACAGGCCGCCGATGCCTGACCCCAGAAAAGCCCCGACCTGGTCACGATCTGTCTTGTCCAGATCAAGGCCAGAATCAAGCAGCGCCTGGTGGGCGGCAAAGATGTTGAACTGGGCGTAGCGATCCGTGCGACGCACCTCCTTGGGGGAGGGGAACGCGGAGGCGGCGGAAAAGTTTTTCACCTCGGCCGCGATCTGGCAATCGTAGGCCGCCGGATCCCAGGCGCTGATGCGGTCCACACCGCTCTGCCCCGCGACCAGGTTTTTCCACAGTTCATCCACCGTGTTGCCCAGGGGGGTCACAACCCCCATGCCGGTCACCACCACCCGACGATCCATCCAATTGCTAGCCATGAAATAAAAGGGGGCAGCCCGGGCGTTTGCTGGTCCGGACGCTGCCCCGAAATCCGTGTCTGGAATTACTTCTTGGTTTCCTCGACGTACTTGATGACATCGCCCACGCTCTGAAGCTTCTCGGCTTCCTCGTCGGGAATGTCGCTGCCGAACTCTTCTTCGAGGGCCATGACCAATTCCACCGTGTCCAGGGAATCGGCGCCCAAGTCCTCAATGAACTTGGCCTCCGGGGTGACCTGGTCGGCGTTCACGCCGAGTTGCTCCACGATGATGTCTTTTACACGCTGTTCAATAGATTTTTCAGCAGCCATGGGTTTCTCCGTATTCTGTTTTTGGGTTGTCTAAGCTACGTTGTCAGGGGCGTCAAGCCCCGATTCGCGAAATTGTTTTCAAATCCCGTTTTGCCGTCGCGATCACCGACCTTGCCCGGGTTTTGCGACCCGTCTCTAACCCTTCGCGGCGGGGACGTCCAGTGTTTTTTTTAAATTTTTTCCGGCCGGTCACATCGCCAGACCGCCATCCACCGCCAAAACCTGGCCCGTGATGTACCGCGCGCCGGGACTGGCGAAGAAGAGCACCGCTTCGGCCACGTCGTCCGGCAGACCGAGGCTTTGCAGCGGGATCTGCGTCTGCAGCGCCTTGCGCGCCTCCTCCGGCAGCTTGTCGGTCATCGCCGTCTGGATGAAGCCGGGGGCGATGGCATTGGCGGTGATGCTGCGGGAGGCCAGCTCGCGGGCCACGCACTTGGTGAACCCGATGACGCCCGCCTTGCTGGCGCCGTAATTGCACTGCCCGGCATTGCCCATGAGCCCGATCACCGAGGCAATGTTGATGATCCGGCCCGAGCGCTGCTTGAGGAAAGCGCGGGTGAACGCCTTGGTGAACAGGAACGTGCCCTTCAGGTTGATATCGAGCACCAGATCCCAATCCGCCTCCGTCATGCGCATCAGCAGCGTGTCCCGTGTGATCCCCGCGTTGTTGACCAGAATGTCCACCTTGCCGACATCGGCCAGGATTTTCTCGGCCACGGCATCGACCTGGGCGGCATCCGAGACGTTGGCCCCGTACATCCAGGCCTTGCGGCCCAGGGCGGCAACCTGGTCGGCTGTTTCCTGGTTCGCTTCAGGCTTCAAATCCACGCAGACGAGGTCAGCTCCCGCCGCCGCTAATTTCAGGGCTATCGACTGGCCGATCCCACGACCGGCCCCGGTCACCACCGCCACTTGATTCAATAATTGGCTCATACGCGCCGTCCCTTTTCATCGTTTGCGCGTCCATTGTCAATCCATGATTTCCGCTAGTCATCCGCCCGGTTCGGGTCTAGTGTTCCGCCATGTTAGGGAAGCTGCCGAGACCTGAAGTCATCTTAACCCACGAAAGCGATCTGGACGGCCTGCTGGCCGGAGTGCTGCTTTCACGCCTGGCCCGCAAACTGTTCGATGCCGACGTCAAGCTGGAAGCCTATCACTATAATTACTGGAAACAGAGGGAGTTGCGTGAACGCTCCGCCTGGGTGACCGATTTCGGTTTCGAGAGCCGCCTGGACCGCCCCAACTGGGTGGTCATCGACCATCACCCCACCGAGGTTCCCGCCCGCAACGCCTACCTGATCCACGATGTCACCAAATCCGCCGCGAGCCTCTGCTACGAACTCTGCCAGATCGCGGACATCCAATCCCCGGCCCTGGACCGCCTCGTTCACCTGAACAACGTGGCGGATTTGTTTCTGGAGAACGATCCCGACTTCATCCTGGCCTGCGACTACGCCAATCTGGTGAAGAGCTACGGCTTTTGGAATCTCCATGCCCTGACCAACGGCGCCTTGGAGAAACTGCTGGATCATCCGCTGCTGGAAGTGATGACGGTGAAACGCCAGGTGGAAGACCCCTTGGGCCTGGCCTGGAGCCGCGAAAACATCAGCGCGTTAACGCCACAGGTGGGGTTTGTGAACACCATTGTGGGCAACAACAATCTGATCGTGCACCAATTGCTGGAGCAGGGCATCACCTCCTTTCCCGTGCTGGTCACGCTGTTTCGGAAAAGCAACGGCCTGGTGGTGGCCAGTTTCCGCAGCAAAAACGGCGAGGCGGGCAAGGTGGCGGAACGGGTCAAGGGCGGCGGTCATCCCAATGCCTCGGGAGCCATTCTGCCCAAGCATGTCCGCACCATCCCGGACGCCGTGGATTTCCTCAAACAGGCGTTGAACCCCACCACCAAACGGAGCGAAGGCCTGACCAGTCTGGAGGGTATTTTTGCCGCCCTGGACCAGGTGAACCGAAAGGGATAGCCCACCCATTTTCATGCATGGCCCGGTGAAAGCTGATCTGGTGCCTCCCCCCTGTGGCGGCAGGCATCCTGCCTGCCGTATCGGGCTTCCAGTCGGGAGTTCATCGCCCCCCCAAGCCGAGCACCCACAACCGCCCCGGGTCGT
>CAIYYI010000188.1 GCA_903930345.1 uncultured Verrucomicrobiota bacterium | reverse complement strand
ATAAATAAAACGGAAGGGGTTCATGCAGGGAGCGGGGAGTCAAACGACTCCGAGAGAATGATGTCCGGCGTGGTGTCCAAGGGACGCGATGTGGCAGAGACCGGCGCATCGCCAGCAGGGTGCTGGAGCGGGTAGGTGCGGAGAATTTGCATGAGTTTATCCGCGAGCGCGGCAGGCGTGAGTTTTACGTTCTTGGTGGAGCGCTGGAGCTGGTTGATCTGGCGCTGCAAGTTCTGGAACCGGGCGCGCCGGATGGCGAGTTTGGCGGACTGGATCAAGGCGCGCTCCTCCTCACTCACAAACGGCAGGCTGGAAAAGCCATCAAGGTACCGTAATGCCCGCTGCTCGTTCGGGCCCTGGGTGGCATCCACCGTGGCCGCCTGCAAGGCCTCGGCAACGACGGAGGCCCGAAACTGAGTGAGCGCGGCATTGACGTGGTCGTGGTGGGCGGCATGGAGCGGGACGCTCTTTTCCTGGGGATCGGGGGCGCGAAACTCATCGGCGGCCTCCAGCAAGGCAATCTCCTCGATGCCGCCATCCGGCCGGGCCCGGTAAAAGGCGTCGCGCCGCTGGCTGCGGATGAAGGTGACCGTGGCGCCGGCACGTTTGGCATCCGCCCGCCCCACCCGGGCACGCAGGGGGAGGCCTTTGATGCGGCGGAAGTCCTCCGGGTGCTGTTGCCGGAACTGGCGCAATTCCATCAGCAACGCCAGACGCTGGTCGCGCTCCTCCTCCTCGGGAGAACGCTCAAACAGGCCGAAATTGTCCACCTCCTCGGTTTCCGAGTAAATCTGGCTATCCTCGCCCAAGGCGGTGTGGAAGGCCTGCAATTTCATGATGGCCTTTTTCTGCAACGCAATGTCGCCATCGACCTTGGCCGTGGGATAGAAATTGTAGATGTAGATGTTTGGCGCGACCGAGCCGATACGGTTCACGCGGCCGACGCGCTGCATGAGGCGGGTGGCATTCCAGGGGGTGTCATAGTTGACGATGACGTTGGCCCGATGGAGGTTCACGCCTTCGGCCAGGACCTCGGTGGAGATGAGGATATCGTAGTCGTCCGCCTGCGGCTTGAAGTTGGCGTCGAAGTTTGCCCGCACCAGCGGCATGCGCTCGGAACGATTTTCCGAACAGACGGTGAGCACGCGTTTGTAGCCTGCCTGGGTGAGCTGCCCCAAAAGATAGGCGGTGGTTTCCCGGGACTCGGAAAAGACAACCAGTTTGCCCTGGCGATTGATCTTGGGATCGAAGAGCCCGTCTTTCAACTGGCGCAGGAATTCGTCGAGCTTGGGATCTTCCTCGACCTGCTTCCACTCGGCATAAAGCTCATCGAGGCGCTGCCAGTCTTTTTCAATGCCCTCGGTGAAGCCCGTCTGGAAATCGGCGGGGGAACAGATCTCAATGGTGGGGTCGGTGGGCTGGCGCTCGGCGATTTTGGCAATGAGTTCCTCCTCCCGGCCCTCCAGGAGGAACGCTGTGACGTTGAGATTGGGGGCAATGTAGATGGTGCCGCGCGCAAACATGTCGCGCATGACGCCGGTGGCATCACGGAACCGGCGCAGCGATTCCTTGAAGGCGTGGAAGCTGCTATCGAGGCGCTTCACCAACAGGGTGCGCATGATGACCGCGAGCTGGGTGGAGATGCGGTCGGCATTCTGGTATTTGCGTTTTTTCTCCGGCTTCAAGAAGCCGATGGCGCGGTAACGGTTGTAGGTCAAGCCGTGGCCGTCGATACGGGACAGCAGGTGCATGGTGCGGTCGTACAAGGCCTCCAGCGCGGGAGAGAGGGGATAGAGGATTTTGCGCGGGGGAACGATCTGCGGGAAAATGACCCCCTGGGTCACGAGGTCCAGCTTGTAGTCGTCATGCTCCTTCAGGTCGTTGCGGGTGCGGCGCACGGTGACCTCGGAAATGATCTTGGTGCGGATGAGTTCGTAGATGGCTTTCACCTGTTGCCGGGCCACTTCGGGATCGGTCTCGCGGTGGGCCTCCAGATAGGCCTTTTGGCAGCGGGCGAAGAAATTTTGCAGGTTGGCGATGCTGAGGGTGGAATCCTTCAAGTCCTGAAACAGGGAAATGAGGTTGCGGATGTCATCCGGGCGGTTGTTGAGCGGAGTGGCGCTGACCAGGATCACGCGTTTGGCCGCCCGCGAGCCGTCGGGCAGGTAGCGCTGGGTGGGTGATTTGCAGATGCGCTGCAATTCGTCGAAGGCCTCGGCGGTATCGTTGCGGAACTTGTGCGCCTCATCGACGATGACGAGGTCGTACTTTTCCGGACGCCTGACCTTGTGCAGGCTGCCGTTGGTGATGATGTCGCAGTTGTCGAGGCGGAACTGTTCCTTGGCCGTCTCGCGCCAGCTATCCTCCACTGCCGGCGGCACGACAATCAGGGTATTGGAGCGGTGCTCGGGAAACCCATTGTGGAAATAGAATTTCTTGGCGATGAGCGTGGCAATCATCGTCTAGCCCAGCCCGACGACATCGGCGAGGAAAAAACCGCCGTGCTTTTCAAGCAACCGGAAACCGCTGGTCACGGCATCCACCTGGTAGCTGAGGCGTTTGTACCCTTCCGGCAGGTCGGTGAGGGCATTGGGGTCGTACTCAATGCTCTGGCCGAAGTATTCCAGCAGGAGCTTGTAATAAAGCTCATGGGGGGTGACAACCGCCGCCAAATAGGTGCTGTCGCGGACCTCCGTGAGAAACTTGGGCAGGATTTCAACGGACTCGGCCCAAAGATGCTCAAACTCACCGGCCGCATACTGGACGTCGTCAAAATCATGCAACAGGACGTTGAACTCGTAATTGCTGACCTGATCCTCGACCCCCATGCCAGCCGCGGTGAGATTGGAAGAGCCGGTGATGACGGCGCCCGGCTTATGCTGGCTGAAGCCTACGGGCCGGAAAATGTAGAGCTTGGCGTGCAGACGTTTGGACGGATGGGCGCGCAGCTCGATTCGCTTGGAAATCACATCGTCCATGAACTGCAGGACGCCCGTTTCCACGTCGCGCTTGTACTCCGCGCTCTGGATATCGTTGCGCAACCAGAGGCGGAACTCATCAAGGGCCTTGGTCGGATCGGCCAGGAAAAGCAGGCCGCGCCGGTGGTAGTCGGCCATGATGGCGTCCACGTTGATGCCAACGAGGATGCGGATATGGGGGACTTTTTCGAGGTATGGCCGGAGGGCAAAGTAGCCGGAGGACCGCAGGTAGCCAACGAGGGCATCAAAACGCTCGATGTCGGTGTTGCTGGTGAAGACGCCCTGGAACTTCTTGAACAGCGTTTGCTCGCCGTGGTTGGTGAAAAAGCGGGTGGACATGGCGCGGGGGTCAAATGCGGTCGGGGAAACTGGCCCCACCGGAGGGAGTCAGTGGCCTGGGGCGAGCGTCCATGGCGGGGGGCATCCCCAGGGTTAAAGGACGCATCTTCAATATATTCCGTCGCAACTCCCCGCTTAACCTGCAAACAGGAGCGCCCATGATCTGCGTCGGTTCCTGGAAAACCGGGCCGCGCGGCACCGTGCAGGGCATCTGAGCGTCAGTTGTCATCTTGGAAATCCCCACCACAACAAAGGGTTACGGGCCTTTGATAAAGGAAAAGGACAAGGGTGAAAAGGGAAAAGTGAGGGAAAGACATGCTGCGGGGTGGACTGGGACCAGGGCGAGGTAGCCGAATGGGGAATGGAAACGGCCCACACAAATGCGGATTGCGGAATGCGGAATGGGTGAAACAGCGGCGGGATGCCGCTGGCACTCTGCTGCCGCCGATGACGGGTTTGTCCAAAACCTGAGGCGTGTTTGCTCGCTGCGTTCGCCAACCCAGACCGCCGGGCAGAAGCATGCCGGAATTGCACCCGGAAGATTAGCGCACTGGCAAAACGCTTGGCGGCAGGCGTGGAGGATCGTTGGTGCGGATATGCAGCATGGATTTTGTGCGTTTTCGGAATTCCGACTCAAGCTCGGGCTGCACGTCAATTTTCAAGGGCGTGCCAATCTTATTAGTGTGGGCAAATTCAAGATACAGGCCAACCACGGTTTTTTGCTGGGTGTTGATTTCCACCCTGACTCTGCTGTAAGCATCGGAATCCACTTCTTTGATTGGCTCCCACAATACCCGACAATAGGGGATATGTCCGCCCTGTAGATCATAGGGACCTTCCAACACAGGCGCTGTATCGGAGAGGGTGATGGCTGGCTGGTACCCGAGTTTGAGCAATGTTTCCCTGGCAAGCGCAACGACTTCGTTGGTGGTTAAGGTGGATTTTCCCATGTGGCGGGGAAGATCGAGGAAGAAATCCTCCTGCGCGGAAAAACAGTTGGTGGCGGCTGTGAAACTGACGACGAAACCGCGATAGTCGAACGAAAACCAATAGTTGTTTGTGAGGACCACTGAAGCTTCCACCCGGCCACT
>CAIYYI010000187.1 GCA_903930345.1 uncultured Verrucomicrobiota bacterium | reverse complement strand
GCTCAAGGACGACGTCGACTTCGAGCAGATCCCCTGGCGCAACGGCCGCTTCGATCCGGCCGTGCTCGAAGCGGCCCTGGAAAACGCTCCCCGCATGGACCGCCTCTGGGCCGATTTTCCGCGACCAAACAACTGGGCAACGAACGATCGTTCGTCGCCGAGCAATCCCGCTGGCATTTGCACCCAGCCCAGCCAATCCGCCGCCACGCTCGGTCCGAGTTCGCTTACGGCACCCTGCAGCGGGCGTTTGCGGCCTGGTGGCTGGAATGGCCGCTGTCGCGGTGGATGGACAAGCAATCCGGCCGCCGCTGTTTAGTCTGCCGTAGCGTCCGGTTCGTCGCAGACATTCCAGTTGCCGCTGAATACCGCCCCGCATCCTAATCACTCACGGGCGACTTTGTGGACTACCGGTTCGCACTCTACCGCCAGACACGCCTTAACCTCTGAGGGTACCGATCTTGCGCCTGGCCGAGATGCAGCCGATGCATACCGCCACCGGTTTTCTGGGCAAACATGAGCACCTGATTGACAACTACATCGCTGACCACCTTAACTGGGGGGAAGGTAACGCAAAAATACACGTCCCGAAGGACATTTTGCCTCAACTGCCGCCTCTTGCCACCGGAGTTTCGAATGTCCATCTCCGTCCCTGTGATTGAGTTTCACCAATTTGGCGGAACTGACCACCGCGATCGCTTGCTGTTGTTTGCTGCTCCCGCCAAGCAACTCGCTGCTTGGGCCGGTATTCCGCGGAAAGGTTGGCGCATCCGTATGCTCTTTCAGCGTTGGATCACGCAAGGCCGAGACAAAGAACTTCGGGAGTTTTGGCAGAAAGCTAGCGACCCTGCAACGGGCTACGTTCTTGGCCCCTCTGCAATAATCGTTGCTATTCAAGGGGACCCCGAGGTTTCTCGGGGGAAACTTTCCCTGTCGTATACGTCCCCAATCGACGAAACGCGGCAAACTAAAGCAGAGCAACTTCAGACGCTGGCGACAACTGTTCTGTCCACCGTCTCAGCGCGACTGAAGAAGGATCCGCACGCGTTATCCATTGTTGAATCGTTCAGCCAAACGCCGCTCCAAGCGCTCCCAGACGTTGGTCACAACTACGTTCTGGAGTTTGTGCTCCAGATGTTGCAAATGAAGCAGGATTCAGAGTGGTTCATAAACACAAACGGGTTGAGTGAACCTGAATTGACCTCCTTGATTAGTTCGATGGAGGCACTGTGCCGTCCAGCACTCGTCGTGGACGGTCAGCATCGACTTTGGGGCGCAGCAGATTCCGCCATTAGGGCAGATGTTTACTTGCCCGTTGTCGCAATGACGCATGCAACATGGATGGATCAAATTTACCAATTCGTGGTAATAAACGAAAAAGCTCAGAAAGTAGACTCGGAACTACTCAATGATATTTTTGCGAGTTCGCTCACTCCCCCCGAACAGGGCGAGATGCGCACCCAATTCGCGCGAATCAAAGTTGACATCGAACAACGGATCGCGGGTGTTCTCGCGGGCCGTGATCCCATCAGTCCGTTTCTGCAGATGGTTTCTCTCAATCTTCCGGAACCGCCCGAATCCGAGAAGGACGCATACATCTCCCAGGCTACAATCCAGAGCTTAATTGATGGGGGACGTGGCGCGATGGGCTGGCGGAACCACGATGGGTTTTACGATCACTACGTACGACCAACCTTCACCAAGAGAGAAGATTGGGATGAATGGCGGGAGGGGAAGTGGAAGGCGTACTGGTTTGCATTCTGGAAGACGGTTGCCGAGTATTATCGCGCCGAAGCTAAGCGGGTGAAAGGTGCGGCATT
>CAIYYI010000186.1 GCA_903930345.1 uncultured Verrucomicrobiota bacterium | reverse complement strand
GGGTGGCGCGAGGAGCGATGATTCATCGGCCCTTGAGCGCATTTATCCTGCCGGAGGACAATGACACCTACTACCTGTACCTCACCCGACTGCTAAAAACCGGTGCCGCACCCAAGTGCGAGCTGCGGATGGTGAAAAAGGATGGCGGGCAATTCTGGGCGAAGCTGGATGCCGCAGCGGTCCTGGACACGGGGGGTGCGCCTGGGTACCGGGTGGTGCTGACGGATATCACGGAGCGCAAACAGCTTGAGGAGACGCAACTGTTTTTGCTTCACTCCGGCTCCCATCGGGCAGGTGACGATTTTTTTGCCACGGTGGCGCAGTACCTGGCCCGGCATCTGGACATGGGGTACGTGTGCATTGACCGGCTGGAGGGGGACGGACTGACCGCCCAGACGCTGGCGATTTACAACGAGGGCAAATACGAGGCCAACGTCTCGTATGCGCTGAAGGATACGCCGTGCGGGACGGTGGTGGGGCAGACGATCTGTTGTTTTCCGGAGGATGTCTGCCAATTGTTCCCCCAGGACGCAGCCCTGCAGGAGCTGCAGGCGGAGAGCTACATTGGGACGACCCTGTGGAGCTTTGATGGAAAACCGATCGGGCTCATCGCCATCATCGGACGGAAACCGCTGCGGAACCGAGGCCTGGCCGAAGCGATGCTGAAGCTGGTAGCCATTCGGGCGGCCTCAGAACTGGAGCGCAAAGGGTCGGAGGACCAGATCCGGAAGCTTTCCCGGGCGGTGGAACAAAGCCCGACGAGCATCGTCATCACCGACCTCAAGGGGGGCATCGAATACGTGAACCCCAAATTCACGCAAGTGACCGGTTATACCCTGGCGGAGGCTTGCGGGCAAAACCCGCGCATCCTGAAGGGAGGCAAAACGACCCCTGAGGAGTATCGCCACCTCTGGCAGACCATCACCCAGGGGGGCGAGTGGCGCGGGGAGCTGCATAACCGAAAGAAAAACGGGGAGCTGTACTGGGAGTTTGCCTCGATCTCCCCCCTGGTGGATGCCCAGGGGCAGATCACCCATTTCCTGGCGGTGAAGGAAGACATCACGGAGCGGCGGGTGTTGGAGGAACAACTGCGCCAGACCCAGAAGCTGAATTCCATCGGCCAACTGGCTGGTGGGGTGGCGCACGACTTCAACAACATTCTGGCGGCCATGATGCTCAACCTGGATTATTTGCGGGAAAACACCAGCCTGGATGCCGAAACGCAGGGATCGTTGAAAGAGCTGATGAAAGGGGCGCAGCGGGCGGCCAACCTGACCCGGCAACTGCTGCTGTTCGGGCGCCGATCCGTGATGGAAATGAAGGTGCTGGACCTGAATGAGCTGGTGACGAACCTGCTCAAAATGCTGGGCCGTTTGATCGGGGAGAACATCACGGTGCGCTACGACCAGCAGGAGTTTTCCTGCGCGGTGGCGGCGGATGCCGGAATGCTGGAACAGGTGCTGACCAACCTGGCCGTAAACGCCCGCGATGCCATGCCCAAAGGTGGGAAGCTCACCATCGCCATTGAACCGGTCCAGATCAAGGCGGAACGAGCCAGAGGAATCCCGGGGGTGTCACCCGGGAAATATGTCTGTCTCTCGGTGGCTGACACCGGGTGCGGCATGGATGAAGCCACTCAAAAGCGCATCTTTGAGCCCTTTTTCACGACCAAGGAATTCGGCAAGGGGACCGGGCTGGGCCTGGCCACCACGCATGGCATCGTGACCCAACACAAAGGCTGGGTGGAGGTGGTGAGCGAGGTTGGGAAAGGGACCACCTTCAAGGTGTTTCTCCCGGCGATCACAAAAGTAAAGCCGACGCCGGCGGAGATCAGGAAGAGCGCCCTGCGCGGGGGCCATGAAACGATCCTGGTGGTGGAGGATGAGGCCATGGTTCGGAATTTGTTGGTGCTCGCCCTGCGGCGGCTGGGGTACCGAGTGCTGGAGGCTAATGACGGCCAGTCGGCCCTGAGGGTGTGGGAGGAAGAGACTGGAAAGATTGACCTGCTGTTTTCCGACATGGTGATGCCGGAAGGTCTCACGGGGTTGGATTTGGCGCAGCAGATGCAGGCGATGAAACCCGGGCTGAAGGTGATCATTTCCAGCGGCTACAACGAGGAGATGGTGGTGCAAAACCAGCCCAACTCAGGTGCAATTGTGTACTTGCAGAAGCCGTATTTGGTCGAGGTGCTGGCCAAGACCGTGCGGGATTGTTTGGAAAGATGAAAGCCAACGGGGAACGCGGAACTCGGAACTCGGAACGGGGAACGGGGAACGGGGAACGGGGAACTCGGAACTCGGAACTCGGAACGGAAGACGGGGACG
>CAIYYI010000185.1 GCA_903930345.1 uncultured Verrucomicrobiota bacterium | reverse complement strand
TGGGTGGCCTGTGGGAATTTCCTGGCGGCAAACGCGAGCAGGGCGAGTCTTTTCCCGATTGCCTCCGGCGCGAATTGCAGGAGGAGTTGGCCATTGAGGTCCAAGTGGGGGCGTGTGTGGAGGAGCTTACCCACGCCTATCCGGAAAAAACCGTGGCCCTCAAGTTCTTCCGCTGTGCCTGGCAGTCGGGTGAGCCCCAAGCCCTCGGCTGTGCCGCCTTTGTCTGGGTTGCCGCCGCCGATTTGGGCCGATACACCTTTCCCCCGGCGGATGCCCGCCTCTTAGACAAATTAAAAGCCGCTCGTGAGTGGTGGAGCTGAACCCTGCCAAGGCCCACGAGCGGCTGTAAAACCCATGAACCGGGGTCAGATTTTGCCCAGGAATTCCTCCACGATGGTCCGGAAATTATTTTCCGCCGGCTGCACGATTCCAATTTCGCGCTGGGCGTTTTCCGCCGAATCGCTGGCGTGCGCCGCGTTGACGGTGATGGTCTGGCCGAACTCGCGCCGGATGGAACCTGGAGGTGCCTTTGACGGATCAGTCGGTCCCAGCACATCGCGGATGCGGCTGACGGCGTTAGGCCCCTCATAGACCAGAGCGATGCATTTTTCGGTGCCGGGGCCCGTGCGCTGTTGTTCATTGCACTCGCCCGGGGTGCGCCCGGTCATGAACCGCACGATGATGTCGAATTGGTGATCGCCCATGAGCGGTCCCAGAAGGTCGCCCAACTGCTTCTCTGTCTCGGCGGGAATCTTGAAGCCCAGCTCCTTTTCCAGGACCTGGCTGGCCCGGGCGGCGGTGGGATCCTTCAGCTTGACCTTCAGAACGTCGCGCACCTGGCCGTAGAACTGGCACGCTTGCGCCACGCTCATCTGATGCACCTTGATGCCCACAATGTATAAACCAGTGCGGGAGAACAGGTCCATCATGTTGCCCGGGCGCCCGGTTGGGAACCGGAAATTGTCGGGTTTCAGCAGCACCAAGGTCCGCTCATTCTTCTCGGCATCGGTGTTATAGATGATGGTGTTCTCCACAATACCGCCATCGGTATCCGAGTATTTCGCCCAAATCCGCAGTTTTTCGCTCATTTCCTCGGCACTGGGGGCGGCCATCACCGCCGGTTCAAAATACTTAACGGTTCCGGCTTCATCGATGATCAGGTCCCCGTACGTGTCGCGAATGGTCTCTCCGCTGCGGCGGTTGAGGGTGAAGTTACCCACCACCGACCGCACCTTGCTGGCGGCGTCCTCGCCGCGAAACAGCAAAACCATCACCCGGCGGCGTCTGCCAGTGCGCGGATCCGGGCTGAAATTGGTCTGGATGTAATCCCTGACCAAGTGCTGGACTCGGGCGTCCTGCGGGTTGTTGGAAGAAACCACCTTGGCGGCGTATTCCTGCACCAACTCGGCGCTGGGTGCAAACATGCGGGCAGCCACCAGATCCAATCCGGTGCGCATGATCAGGCGGGCCATGATGCCCCCCGTCCGGGATTTGTGTAACGTGTAAGGAGTCAGGATGACGTATGCTAATTGGTCGGCCATAAACAACAAAACCGCTCAAGTCCCTGTCACTGTGGGCGGGGTGGGTGCTCCCGCTGTGACTGAACCATTTTTTCCACCCAAGATTTTAAACATGACGACGCCGCAGGTCGGACACTTGCCCTTGATGGCCTTGCGCCCGTTCTTCATCACTTCTTCTACCGCGTCGGCAATTTCCTTTTTGGCTTTGCACTTAACGCAATATCCTTCTGGCATAACCTGTTTCCGCACGAGTGCTTCCGGCACCCGCCAGCGGCAGGGGACTAGCTTAAGAGGCTCACCCATGGAGCGTCAACTGGATAAAGGGTTTTAATAAAATGATGTAACATTCAGAATACCAATGATTAAAGTGTTAAACTTGGTTTTGATGGCGATCCTGAGGGGTGGCCAACCCCGCTTTCAGCCCCCTTTTTCCACTCAGACAGAGAACCGGCCTGTGGGACTTTCAATCTCCGCGTTTTGGAGCGTTTTGGGGCTTGCGTCAGGGATGAAACTTGGTTGGAATCAAGGCGCGCTTACCAGCGACACATTCATGCAGTACCACCCTAAACATTATTGCGGCGTCTTTGGTATTTTTGGGCATCCAAACGCTGCCGAGCTGACCTACTATGGACTCTATGCCCTTCAACATCGTGGTCAGGAGAGTGCTGGCATTGTCTCGTGCGATGGCAAGCAGTTCAGGGTGCATCGAGGCATGGGGTTGGTGCCGCAGGTGTTTGATGGCGGGGTGCTGCATAACTTGGTTGGCAATATGGGGGTGGGGCACACCCGCTATTCCACTACCGGTTCCTCCCACCTGCGCAACGCCCAGCCGCTCACCGTTGATTGTGCCCGTGGACAGATCGCCATTGCCCACAATGGCAACCTGACCAATGCGGCGCAGCTTCGTGAGGAATTGGAGTCCAAAGGCTCCATTTTTCAAACCACGGTGGACAGTGAAATCATTCTCCATCTCCTGGCTCAGCCAATGCTGGGCGGGGTGGAAAACACACTGCGCCAGACCATCCGCCGCATTGAGGGTGCCTTCTCCCTCGTCATCATGACAGAAACGGAGCTGATCGGCGTGCGCGATCCGCAGGGTTTTCGCCCCCTCTCGCTTGGCAAAGTGAATGATGCCTGGGTGCTCGCCAGTGAAACCTGCGCCTTCGATCTCATCCAGGCGAAGTTTGTCCGGGATTTGGACCCGGGGGAGATTGTCATCATCAACAAGGATGGGGTGCGCAGCATCCAGGCCTATCCCGAGCCACAGCGCCGCGCCTTCTGCATTTTTGAATATGTTTACTTTGCCCGGCCCGATAGCACCATCAATGATCGCAGCGTTTACCGTGTGCGGGTGGAGATGGGGCGGCAGTTGGCCCGCGAGCAGGGGGTGGATGCCGACATTGTCGTTCCGGTGCCAGACAGTGGCAATTGCGCCGCGCTTGGCTACTCCACGGAAGCCGGCATCCCTTATGAGATGGCCTTTGTCCGCAACCATTACGTCGGTCGCAGCTTCTTGCAGCCTTCCCAGTTGATTCGCGATTTCAACGTCCGGGTGAAGCTCAACTTGATCAAGGAACTGGTGCACGGAAAACGGGTGGTGATTGTGGATGACTCCATCGTGCGCGGCACCACCTGCAAGTCGCGCGTGAACAGCCTTAAGGAAGCCGGGGCCAAGGAGGTTCATGTGCGGGTGAGCTGTCCCCCCCACATGCATCCCTGCGTGTACGGCATTGACTTTCCGGACCGCTCCAAGCTCATGGCGGCCAACTATAGCAACGACGAAATCCGCCGCTACCTGAACGCTGATTCCCTCGGCTACCTTTCGTTGGACGGCATGGTGAAGGCCACCGGCCTGCCGCAGGACCATTTCTGCATGGCCTGTTACGATGGCCGCTATCCGGTCCCTTACGATCTCAAGCTGGAAAAGAATATCATGGAGCGCCGCCGCGCCCGGGTGGAAAGCCTGGGTGAGTCACTGGCCAAGGAAGAACGCCAGATCCCGCTCATTTGAATCCGGCCTTCCCGATGCCTAAAAATCGCGTCCGGTATGAAATTCCGCCCATACCGGGAAATGATCGGACACCTGCGGATCCGGATAATCTCGCAGCACACCCCATTTCTGAGTGAAGCTGTGGATGGTGTGCTGGGTGATGACGATGCGATCATAGGCCCGGTCTGAGGCGGCCAGGGTGGTATCGGAGTCATCCGGCACCAGCCATTGGTATTCCGGCCCTCGGATGGTCAGGGAATCAAGTTTGGCCGGGGTGGCGTAGGTTCCCGACGCATTAAAATCACCGACCACGATAAAGTCGTTTTCCGCCGGATACCGGGAGTGCGCCCATTGTACCACCTTGTGCAGCGCGGCGATCTCCGCCACTGCTGCCTTGGGGGCGGTATGGACATTGATGATCACAAAAGTGAAGTTGCCGACCACCGTTCCGAAATGTGCCACATACGGTTCGCGTTGGAAGAGGTCTTCCGCGCTGTCATCATACAGTTCGGGCTGGCTTAACAGGGTGAATTTGGTGCGGTTCCAATAGAATCCGTACGATTCCTGGCTGGCTTTGTCGTCCGGTTGCCGCCCGGTCGAGGTGCTGACTGCCAGCCCATAATGGACATCATTCTGACTGATGCTTTCCAGCAGGGTGGCGGGGGCTTTCACCGTTGGATTGCTGATTTCCTGCACGGCCAGCAGGTCAAAGCGCCTGACGATCTCCCTCAGCTTCAGCATCACGTCCGGTTTTTTTTCCTTGGCCACGCCAAAGTTTTGAATGTTGAAGGTGGCGATGGTGACTTTGGCGTCGTTCAGCTTGGGCGCGGAGGCCAACCCGCCGACCGGGGCCGGGCTGGTGGCGACCGGAGTCGGGCTGGCACATCCAGCGAGCCACAGGCTGGCCATGGCGGAGGCGGTAAAGAGCTGGAGAAACTGTTTGACGGTCATTCGGGGAACATGGCGCATCCTCCTTGGGCGTCAAGCGATCATCCGTCAATATTTGACCGGCGACTGGTCGAAAATGAGAATCCAGCCTTGCGGTGCGCTCCCCGGTCCGGTAGATGTCAGCGCATGGATTCCCGGGAAGCGCTGGTGGCGTTGAACATGGTGGAAGGGGTCGGCCCAGTGCGGGTCCGCCAATTGATGGGCCATTTTGACGATGCCCCGGCGGTGCTGCGCGCGACGGAACACCGTTTGTGCCAGGTGCCCGGCATTGGCCCGGAAACCGCCCACGCCATTGCCCACTGGGAGGAGTCGGTGGATTTGTCCAGTGAACTCCAGCGCGTGGCCCAGTACGGTTGCCGGTTGGTGATTCAGGAGGATGAGGAATACCCGCCCCACCTCAAGGAGATCTACGACCCGCCCGTGGTGCTGTATGTGAAAGGCACCCTTCAGGGGACGGATAAAAATGGCGTGGCCCTGGTTGGTTCCCGCCAGACCACCAGTTACGGATTGGAGGTCGCCCGCAAATTGGCCTACCAGCTTGCCTATGTGGGCGTGGCGGTGGTGAGCGGTGGGGCGCGGGGCATTGATACCGCAGCCCATCAGGGGGCGTTGACAGCCAAAGGCCGCACCCTCTGCGTCCTCGGCACCGGCCTCAATGTGGTGTTTCCGGCGGAGAACCGGGAACTCTTTGATCGCATAGCCAACAGCGGTGCGGTCATTTCCCAATTCCCATTCAATCGCAACGGTGACCGCCAAAGCTTTGCCATTCGCAATCGGATCGTGGCCGGCATGACCCTTGGCACCGTGGTCGTCGAGGCCAACCTCACCAGTGGAGCCCTCATCACCGCCAATTTCGCCACCGAATACGGCCGACAGGTGTTTGCCGCATGCTGGACTCCGCCGTTGGAAGCACCTGGGGGCTGGGGTGTGTGAGGGG
>CAIYYI010000184.1 GCA_903930345.1 uncultured Verrucomicrobiota bacterium | reverse complement strand
GATCACCCCGCCCTTGGCGGCCTTGTCCAGCACCGAGTGCATTTCGCGGAGAGCCTTCGTGACTTCTTCCTTCTTGCCCTCTTCCACGAGGGAACGCAGGTTCTTCTCCAGCGTCTTCAGCTTGGTTTTCACCGAGCGGTTACGCACTTGCTTGCGGGCACTGTTCCGCACGCGACGTTCAGCAGACTTCGTATTCGGCATAGTCGATTTTTAAATATCGTTTAGAGCGGGTAACGGTACCTAATTGAAAACTGTTGTCAACGGCTTGTTTCGGGTAAAAGTTGGCGCGCCCGCAATAACGCCTCCACCTCCCCCCAGATTTCCCCGCTCACCCGGTCCCTTTCCAGCGTGCCATCCACCACCCGGAATCGGCCCGGTTCCCGCCGGGCCAACGCCTGAAATCCCTGCTCCACCCGCAGGAAAAAGGCCCGGTCGCTTTCCTCAAACCGATCCCGCACCGGAGCACCGCCTGCCCGGCGCATTTCGCGACGTGCTTCACTCACTGCCAGAGGCACATGCAACAGAAATGTTAAATCCGGCCGGGTGCCGCCCACGGCGAAATCAACCATGGCATTCACCTGTTCCAGGGGTAGCTCCCGCCCATACCCCTGATAGGCCACGCTGGAATCATAGAACCGGTCCGATATCACCACTTCTCCCGCCGCCAGGGCCGGCCGGATCACCTCCCGCACCAACTGTGCGCGGCTCGCATTCATCAGCAGCAATTCGGCCTCCGGCGTCATCGGCACCGCGCGGGGACTGTGCTTGAGCGTGTGGCGGATTTCCTCACCAATCTCGGTCCCGCCCGGCTCGCGCAATGGCCGCACCCTTAAACCCAGCGCCTCCAGGCGCGCCTGCAAACGGCCTATCTGGGTGGTCTTCCCCCCCCCCTCGGTCCCCTCAAAAGTAATGAAACACCCAACGCTCATCTCCCAATCATGGTTTGGCCCCCGCCGTCGGTTTCGTCTGCTTGTACGGCCCCGCCATATAGTCTGCCAGGGAGAGAATCTGCGCATCCGTCAAGGGTCCGCCCTGAATCTTGGAAAAACCGGGCATCAGGCTGTTGGCCTTGCCATTCATGATGGTGTCCACCCAATAGTCCCGCCGGGCCGGTCGGTCCAGGGTGCGCAGGTCCGGCACCATGGCCGCCCGGTGCTCCGCCTCGTGGCAGACGCCGCAGGTCGCGTCATACAGCTCCTTGCCGGTCTTACCCGCCGCCGGCACCGCGTGGCACCGCCCGCAATCCCCCTTGAACACCGCCTGGCGGTCAATCTTTGCAATGTCCTGGTTGCGGATCCGTGCGCCGGGGTCCATCACCGTCTGCTCGTTGGGCATGGGCACGTGCGCCACCACCGACAACACCTTGGAACCTGCCGTGGAGGTGATGGTCACGGTTTTCACCACCTGGCCAAACTTGCCGCGGATATCCATGTTCACGCTGAACACCCCGCCTGCGCCCGGCAGCAGCTTCCAGGGCACCGCCGGCAGCTGCGCCGTCGTGCAGCCGCACGAGGTGTGTACCCCGGTGATGGAGACCTCCTCCGGCGACATGTTGGTCACCGCGAAACTGAACGGTATGGTGGTTTCGCCGGGTTTCACAAAACGCTCTTTGGATTCCCCGTCGAACACCAGGGCATCCGCCTTCGTGGGCGTTGCCGGCTGACCGGCGTTGGTCGGCAGAGGCGCCGGGATCGCCTGTCTGAACACCGAGGGCGAAGGGGCCGGTTGCGCCCACGCCACCCACGCGGAGAAAAACATCACCGCCCCGGCACTGAGCCGCCGCCCGGTTGCCCTCTGCCGTCTGATTTGCGAATCACGTTTCATAATCAATGCTCTCACTGTGCCATCAGAGGGCTCACGCCTTTTTCAGCTTGGGCCCCTTGGGGGTATCCTCAATCAGCCAGCCTTTGGCTTTGAGTTCCCCGCGGATGGCGTCCGCCTGTTTGAAATCCTTGCTCTTGCGCGCCGCCTGCCGGGCCTCCAGCAGCGCCTCGATTTCCGGCGGCGCCCCTGCCTCCACCACCCGGCCCACCCCCAGCACCTTGTCCACCCATTCCCAGGCCGCCAGTGCCGCCGCCGCCTCGCCCGCCGTCATCGTTCCGGCGGCCAATTTGCGGTTGGACTCCCGCACCCACTCAAAAACGACACCCCAGGCCCCCGCCACGTTCAGATCCTCCTCCACTGCCGCGCGGAATTGCTCCACCAGACCCGGGCTCGGCACTCCGGGCGTGCCCGCGGCCGTCTCCCGCAATTTATCCACACACTCATCCACCCGGGCCAGTGCCGTGCGGGCTCCGGAGAGGCCTTCCAGCGTGAAATTGAACGATTCCCGGTAATGGGACGAGAGCAGCAGGAACCGCACCTCGCGGCCCGTGAAACCCTTGGCCAGCAGGTCGCGCAGGGTGAAAAAGTTCCCCAGGGACTTGCTCATCTTCTTCCCCTCCACCATCAGGTGCGCCCCGTGCATCCAATGCTTCACAAAGCGCTGCCCCGGCCCGTACCCGCCCGCCCCCTCGCTCTGCGCGATCTCATCCTCGTGGTGCGGAAAAGCCAGATCCTCACCGCCCAGATGCAGGTCAAAGCTTGGCCCCAGCAGCTTCATGCTCATCGCGCTGCACTCTATGTGCCACCCCGGCCGTCCCTCGCCCCAGGGGCTGGGCCAAAATACCGCCCCATCTTCCGGCACCCACGCCTTCCAGAGGGCGAAATCGGCCAGGGATTCCTTGGAATACTCATCGCTGCTCACCCGCTCCCCCGCGCGCATCTCATCAAAATTCAGCTTCACCAGCTGGCCATAGCAGCACCCGCAGCCACGATACTTGCCGATGCTGAAATAGACCGATCCATCCGCCGCCCGGTACGCCACCCCGCGCTCCATCAGCCGCCCGATCAGCTCGATCATTTCCGGAATGTAGCCCGTGGCCCGGGGCGATTGGTGCGGCCGCCGGCACCCCAGCGCCGTCAGGTCGTCAAAAAAAGCCGCCTCGTACGGACCGGTGTACGCTGGCAGTGTCGTGCCCGTCTCCCGCACCCGTCGGATGATTTTGTCCTCCACATCCGTGATGTTCATGATGTGGTTCACCTCGTACCCGGAAAACTCCAGCGCGCGCCTCACCAGGTCCGCAAACACGAACGTCCGCCAATTGCCGATGTGGGCAAAATCATAGACGGTGGGCCCGCAGCAATACAGGCCCACCTTACGACCGCCCGGATCCAACGGCACAAACGGCTGCACGGTCCGGCTCAGGGTGTTAAAGAATCGTAAACCCATAACAAACGCAATGGTGGAAGCTTACGGAGGCAATCACGAAAGAAAAGCCCGAAAACGAAGGATGTTTGAAGGGAGGAAGAACTTGAGATATGGTGCGCATAGCAGGACTTGAACCCAAAGAATGCTTTCGCGACGGTTCGCTAATATGCGTATGTTGCTCTGTGTTATGCACTTATTTCGCATATGAATGCAGGTGAAAATGAACCAAAATGAATGGTCACGCTGCTTTGTTGTCAGAAATTGTCAGAAATATTGGCCGTTTTCGAGGTGCTGCCATGGCCATTCCCCCCACCCGCCAGATGGTCGGGATGGACTCTTCTATATGATGGAGGAGGTGCGGAAGTGGCTGGCGATGGCGCTGGAAACTGGGCGGCCAGAAAATGAAGCTGCGGGCCTTGGAGTATCCGGGGTTGGTTGGGATCTGGGTTGGTTGGTGGATGAAGGATTAACGAGCGGGCGGCATAAGCGAATGCCGCCCAAACACCCACCTAAAAGCATGGACGGAAATCGTAAACCATAAGGCCACAAGCATCTAATTGAGATATTTCAATCACGGCAAACTGATAGTAAAGACCAACGGCGGCTGCGGGTTGCTGAGGAAATGGAAACGATCCACGTTTTGTGACCAAGTGGCATCCTCCAGCCAGGCTATGGCTTGGTTTTTTGGGCTCAACAAAATAATAGCGTTCTTGGCGTTGTTCGTTAGCGCCAGTCGATAACCGGATAACCGCTGACGTAATGCGGGCTTCTGGTCGAACACGGCAGCCAGGAGTTGATCACCATTCAACTGGTTGGTGCGAAAGGGATTCTCAAGTTCGGCGGACACCGCCGAGGTAAGGTTTTCAAGCTGTGGAATTAACTCGTAGGCTTCGAGGTTGGCCTTTGGACGAAAAACTGAAAGGCAGGCAGTAATCAGCAATGCAAGTGCAACCAAGCCAAGAATCCATGGAAGTCTTTTTCTCATAGCATCAAACAATGAAGAATGGAGTCTGAGTGTCATCCTGACGGCCGTTGTCAAGATTGGCATTGGCCAAGGTAAGGAGGCCGGGATCCCCGGCAGAAATGGCCGCAGCAAGCTCCCTCCACTTGTTGAGAACCAGTGAGACCGCAATATCCACCAAAGGTTCATAGTCAATCGGACCGCTGACAGTGCCTTTAAGCCCTTTAACAAAAGGAGAGGTTGCATCGGGCAATTTGGGCACTACAAGCTGGGCCATGTCTGCAAAAGGGCGAAGAACAAACGGCAGGCTGCCCCTATCTTCCACAAATGTGTCCATTAGCTTGGTATATCGCCTGAACCACTTCGCAGGATCGGGTGGTCCAGATGGACCTGACGAACCATTGGGAAGGATCGCGGGAGGTGAAATGCTTTCCAGGCAGTGGGTCCAAAGATTTGCGACTTCCAACTCCAATTGGCCACGACTCCCCAGAGTGGCACAGCCTTGACGCAAGACGTCCATGTATTCCACTTGGTCGGGATTTACATGCTTCTTTTGGGAGAAAATGAAAACGTCCTGCTGCAACTCACATTGCCGGTGATTTAGCTCACTTTCAGCGTAATCGTAACCGCTGGCTTTGATTACGGGATGAATGACCAGGTCGGCCACGACGTGGGCAGCATAACCGAAAAGCCAGGCGAGTGCCTTCATTTTCCCGGTATCTTGTTGGGTGATTCGAACTCCCGAAAAATATCGGACACCAAACTTGAGAAAATCGGCTGTATGCCAGTAATGCATGGCGTTGGCCCAGCCTTTGGCGTTTGAATCCCCAAGGTCAAGGAACGGGCAATCGGGGCTCACGGCACCGAGATCGACGAACTCCTTGAACATCCTCAGGGAATACCCGGTGATCCTGGTAGCCGGATCGGGACTGGCGGAGAAATCAACCTGTGCCACCGCACAGTCGGCGATGGTGAAATGTGAAAAAGCACCTGGCATATTTAATTCTGCCGACATGGCATTAGCACGAACACTAATGCGATGTCTTGCAATAGCAAGACGCATTCTAAAAATTGCCTAACCACGGCCGGCCTCGAGCCCTAGAAAGGCTGTTGACCGGAAGGCCCCGGATTACGATGAAATGATCTGGAACTTGCGGTCACGATTCCAGACTCGGAACCTAACGCTACGGAGTGGTGCAAACAGCAGCCCGTAGCTGATGCCCCACCAATGATCATAACACTGGCTAAATTCCAAACCGCTGTGCTTCACGGGCATGAATGTGAGTTATCCGGCCCAATCGACACAGAGGAGTTCGGCCTGTTGAAGGACCGTCTGAGTGGCTTTTTCCTGCTTGTCGGGCGGATAGCCGTGTTTGCGGAGCACTTTCTTGACCATGACACGCAGCTTCGCACGAACGGATTCCTTGGCCGTCCAGTCAATAGTAACGTTGGCGCGAATGGTTCTGACCAACTCCTGCGCGATGAACTTCAGGTTTTCATCACCCAACGCCTGCACGGCGCTGTCGCTGGTCTCAAGCGCGTCGTAAAAGGCGACTTCGTCCTGGCTGAGGCCAAGGTTCTTGCCGCGCTTGTCGGACTGCCGCATCTCTTTGGCGAGTTGAATCAATTCCTCGATCACCTGGGCGGCTTCGATGGCGCGGTTCTGGTATTTGAGGATCGCCTTTTCCAGCATCTCAGCAAAGGACTTTGCCTGGATGAGAAACTTCTTGGAACGGATTTTGATTTCGTTGTTGAGGAGTTTGCGGAGCAACTCCACCGCCAGGTTCTTCTGAGGCATGCCGCGAACATCAGACAGAAAATCTTCGGACAGAATCGAAATATCCGGTTTCTTCAAACCGGCGGCAGCGAAAATGTCCACAACCTCGTCGGAGGCGACGGCGCGGGAGATAATCTGGCGGATGGCGGCGTCAATGTCGCCCGGAGATTTCTCCTTGCCGCTGAGGTCGGTCTTGGCTATGGCAGCGCGGACGGCCTGGAAGAATCCGACATCGTCGCGTATCTCAATGGCCTTGGTGTGCGGAACAGAGAGGGCAAACGCCTGCGACAGTTCCGTGACGGCGCGAAGGAATTTCAGTTTGTGCTCGTCAGGCTTCTTGGCCTTCGCGGCCTGGGCGTAGATAAATTCCTGGGCTGCCGGGAGCAGGCCAAGTTTTTCCGCCGGCTTGCCCGTTGTCCATTTCGACCAGTTGAAGCCGTGGAAGTGGTCGCAGCAAATCTCGTATTTCTCCAGCATGACGGCAACGGCCTCCTCCTGGTCAATGGCCGTCTGGCCGTGGCCGCCGCTCTCGGTGTAGGTGGCCAGCGCCTGCTTTAACTCGTGGGCGAGGCCGAGGTAATCCACGACGAGTCCGCCGGGCTTGTCTTTGAAGACGCGGTTCACGCGGGCGATGGCCTGCATCAGGCCGTGGCTGCGCATGGGCTTGTCCACATACATGGTATGCAGGCACGGCGCGTCAAAGCCGGTCAGCCACATGTCGCGGACGATGACAATTTGGAAGGGGTCTTTGCCGTTCTTGAACCGCTTTGCCAGCGCCTCCCGGCGCGGCTTGTTGCGGATGTGGTCCTGCCATTCCAACGGGTCGCTGGCCGAGCCGGTCATCACGATCTTCACAACCCCCTTGTCGTCGTCTTTGTGGTGCCACTTGGGCCGCAATTTGCGGATAGCCTCGTAGAGTTCAAAGCAGATGCGGCGACTCATGCAAACAATCATGGCCTTGCCGTCCATGACTTCGAGGCGGGCATCCCAATGCTGAATCAAATCCTCGGCGATGAGCCCGATGCGCTTTTCCGCGCCGACGATGGCTTCCAAGGCCGCCCACTTGGTTTTGAGCTTTTCCTTGTGGGACAATTCCTCGCCCTCGGTGGCCTCCTCGAAGTCCGGGTCAATCTTCGGCTTTTCGGAGGGTTTCAACTCCAGCTTGGCGAGGCGGCTTTCGTAGAAAATTGGGACGGTAGCCTTGTCCTCGACGGCGCGCTGGATGTCATAAATGGAGATGTAATCGCCGAACACCGCCCGCGTGTTGGCATCGGCCTTTTCGATCGGGGTGCCGGTAAAGCCGATGAAGGAGGCGTTCGGAAGCGCATCGCGCATGTGGCGGGCGAAGCCGTCAATGAAATCGTATTGGCTGCGGTGCGCCTCGTCGGCGATGACGACGATGTTGCGGCGGTCGGAAAGCAACGGGTGCCTGGCGCCCTTGTCCTCGGGGAAAAACTTCTGAATGGTGGTGAAGATGACACCACCGCTGGCGACCTGCAGGAGCTTTTTCAGGTGGTTGCGGTCCTGGGCCTGCACCGGCTTCTGCCGGAGCAACTCGTGGCAGCGGGCGAAGGTGCCGAAAAGTTGGTCGTCGAGATCGTTGCGGTCGGTGAGCACAACGAGCGTGGGATTTTCCATCTCCGGTTCCACCACGAGGCGGCCAGCGTAAAATGCCATCGTCAGGGACTTGCCCGAACCCTGAGTGTGCCAGACCACGCCGACGCGTTTGTCGCCGGCCTGACCGCCAGGCTGCTTTTTGGCGAAGTAGCCGCCGTCTTCCTTCAAGGCCATGCCTCTGGCATTGGCAGCGCGGATGGTCTCGGCCACGGCGATGTTGACGGCGTGGAACTGGTGGTAGCCTGCCAGCTTTTTGACCACGCCATTGCCACCGTCGTCCTCAAACACGATGAAATGCCGGATGAGGTCAAGAAAATGACGCTGGTCAAACACACCGCGCAAAAGGACCTCGAGCTGGGTCAATGCAGCGGGCGCGACGGTTTCGCCTTCGATCGTGCGCCAGGGCATGAATCGTTCCTTGTCGGCGCTGATGGTGCCGATGCGCGCCTCCAGGCCGTCGGAAATGACCAGGACCGCGTTATGGACGAACAGCGACGGGATTTGCTGCTTGTAGGTCTGGAATTGGGCAAACGCCTGCCAGATGTCGGCGTTTTCGTCGGCCGCATTTTTCAACTCGATGACGCCCAGCGGCAGGCCGTTGACGAAGATGACCACATCCGGACGGCGGTTATGCTGGCCTTCGATGACGGTGAATTGGTTAACCACCAGCCAGTTGTTGGCATCGGGGTCGCCAAAGTCTATGAGGCGGACGATCTCGTGGGAAATGCGGGTTGTATGGTCCGCCTCACCCCCACCCTTTTTCCCTCTCCCAGTGGGAGAGGGAGGACCAGCGGGTATTCTGCATTCGACGGCGATGCCATCCACGAGCATCCGGTGGAAGGCACGGTTTTGGGCGGTGAGGTTGGGGCCGGTGGGGATGGTGAACTTGCGGTAGGCGTCATCGAGCGCCTCCGCCGGCAGCTTAGGATTCAGCTTCCGGAGCGCGGAGCGCAACCGGTCCGGAAGAAACGCCTCGGCAAAGCTGGCCCGCTCTGCGTCCGCCTCGCCGGGGGCGATCTCCTGGCCATGGAGCAACGCATAATCCAGCTCCCCGAACCAGTTCAGAGTGGCGTCTTCGACGATGGACTCGGTGAAGGACATCGGCTAAGGCGTGGTGGACACGAGGGTTTGGGCTTCAGCCTCGGCGACCTGGATTTCGTTTTGAATGAGTGTGTAGATCGGGACTTCACCCTCAAGGACCTCAAAAGTGACGGCGAGGCAATAGCGGGCTGAGCCAGCACCCGGTAAATGATTCCAGCCGATGTGTGAGCGCACGGCGATGGCAAACTCTTCAGGCAGATTGAATGCATCAAACACTGCCCAATCTTTCTGAACCGTGCCGCGATTTCGGCAGGTCTCATCCGCTTCGCCCCACCCCTTTCGTTTGTGGAGCGTCCAAGGGAATTCTACGTAGGATGATTCACCTCTTTTTTGCATCCGTTCCAAAAACTCATCTCTTGGTTCGCTCAACTTGCTGGACTCCCAATCAAGCCAGGTCTCGAGGTAGCCAGTTCGCCGGGCGCGGGTGCGGCGGGGTAGCGCGGTGTAGGCCAGCGTCACGTCTATCCGAACTCTCGCTTCCAGGGCGGCGTTCCTCAACTCGTCGGGAATTCGGATGGTGTAAAGATGCAGTTGCTTGCTCGGAATGATTTCAGCATCCGGCGTGATCAACGTGACCCGCCTTTCAGAATTCGTTGTTGCCCGATTCAATGATGGAAGTCCATATCCAATCAATTTGAGCACGTCGTCTTTGGACCCCTCATTTTCGGCCCAGCCAGGCCAGCGAGCGCTTTGCACAATCAATGTCCGGTAGAGCAATGGAGACGCAGCGGGAAAGAGGTTTTGCAGATGTGCGGCGACATGCGCCACTTTGGGCGCGGCGAACGACGTGCCCACACCATCCTTGGAGTAGGCTGGTTGGCCGTGCAGCGTGGAATTCAGCAGTTCGATGGCAATCTCCGGCTGAACACGGACCAGACGCGGAGCGGTCTTCGAATAGACCAAGTCGCCGCCAATCTCGACCACCTCCGGCTTCACTACCGACCAAGGTTCGCCGTAGCCGGCGCGGCTGAAGCCGGAAGGGAGGTGTTCGCCAGTGGCAAAGGAGCGCGTGTTCGCATCCTCAAACGCGGCCGCGCTGACTGAACCCACCGTCAGCGCGTGAAGACTCTGTGCCGGGTTGGCAACCCGCATGGAAGCCTCCAACTGATGTGCGGGCGGCTGGAGGCCGGCGTCCAAATGGGCGCGCAGGCCGGGATTGGCCTGGTCTCCGTTGTCGAAACGGGTTTGATTGCCCGCTGACTGGATGAACAAAACTTCCTGCTCGTGGGAAAGTTGATCCAACTTGGCCGCCCATGAACTCATGCGCTGTTTCGAGCAAGGTGTATTTGCGTTAATTGAATGGTTGAAAATCTTGGTGAAGCGCGACGCAACGTGAAAATGAGCGACGACTTCATGTAGATATTCCTCCGGCGTCAAAGCGTCAGGCAGCTTGTTGTTTGCGTCGAGCACGCGTGCGTTTTGAATCCATGCGACCGGCTGTACTTCTCCGGCAGCGGGGACGGCGTCAGGATAGAGAATCGCTCCGGCGACACGTGTGCCGTGTCCCTGCGGGCTGACGTAATCAGCCACGTCGTCCGGTGCGACGCCGGGGAGGAAGCAACGGCTCGTATCGGAATCAATCGCCGGTTCAAGCCAGCGATGGCCTTCCTCAATGCCGCTGTCTATCACGCACACGGTAGGTGCACCGTTCGTCGGCGCACGCACGATCAGTATCGGCTGGACTTGCCGCCCATGACTTTCTGCTGGCGATTGTTGCAACTCCGGAGGCAAGGCGACCTCGAACAGATGGGCGAAATTCAGAATCACGTCCCGGAAACCCACACCATTCATCCGCACGCGCACCTGCACGCTGTCAGGAAACACCATGCCATGCTCGCTTTCGTGAGCCGGGTTGGAAATCATCCCGGAAATAATTGCACCGCCGTAGTGTTGGATGAACTCGTGCAGTTCGCTCACACGTGCTTCAGCTTTTTCATCCCATTCCATGCTGGCCTGCTCCCGCACCTTATCCCGCTCTGTATCCCAACGGAGAATGAATGCCTCATCGCTTTCGTTCTTCGCGCGTCTTTTCTGTGGCCACTGGATGTCGCGCGTGCTGGTGGCGGTCTGGATGCCAAGATCGAACGTGTAACTGGTGGCATCCACCAACGGCCATTGGGGGAGGATTTCCGGCGTGAGAATGCTTTTCAGGCGTCCCGGATCGTCTGGCCGATCGTAAATATCCAGCAGCGAAGCACCTCTCCCACCGCCACGTTCGCCCAATTCAAACTGCTTCAAAACCTCCTCTAATTTGGTAAATAGAAGATCCACCGAGGATACCAACATCAAACCTTCCTCGGTTTCCGCAACCAACTCTATGCCGAGGGCGCGGACAAGTTCGTCAACATCCACCCCCTCGGGCAAACGCAGCAAGAAACCCTTGTCGGCGGGAATGGCGGGCAACCCGATCTCAGCGCGAAGCCTCCGGAGCTCCTCATCGGAGCGCCTCAGTCCACCCAAGATACCGCGAATTCTGGTCGCATGACCTTTGGGATTGGCGCGGTTGGCGTCAACATCCGGGTTTTCGCGTGGTCCACCGTGGAAGAGCGGCTCATAACTGCCTTGGAACGTCAGGTGCAGATGGGGGAAATCTGGGGACGTTGGCATGATTAATCCTGGTGGCGTTCCTGAATCTCCGCAAGAGAGTGAAGGATGTCCGGCTCAGCGACCTGACCGCGCCCCTCCAATACGCAATGCTTAGCAGCATTCTTTGCAATGTGGACCACGTCAGACCCGGACATGCCATCCATCGCCCTTGCAAGATCCCGCCAGTTGATAGCTGGGTCAGTTTCCATCGGGGAAAGTGTTGTTGTCAAAAGGCGGCAAATTTCATCAACACCGGGCAGCGGGACTTTAAGAACCTCATCGAACCGCCGAAAAAGTGCGGTGTCGAGGGCCGAATCCAGGTTGGTGGCAGCGATGACGAGGCCGTCGCCTTGGTAGTCTTCGAGCATTTCCAGCAAGCCGTTAGTAATGCGAGAGACCTCGCCAACATCGTTACGCTCCCCGCGCGAGCGTGCGAGGGAATCGCATTCATCAAGGAAAAGAGCGCAAGGGGAAGTCTGGGCAGCGTCAAAGACTTTGCGCAGGTTGGCCATCGTCTCCCCAAAATAGGAGGACAACAGCGTATCGAAGCGGACCTTGCGGAGGGGCAGACCGGTGTGCCAAGCCAGGCGCTCCGCGCCAAGGCTTTTACCACAGCCGGGAGGACCGTAAAGCAGGATGCGATGGCGAGGTTTCAGACCGTGCTTAGCCAGCCGGGTGCGGGCGGCGAATTCCTTTTCAATCCGCAGGAAACGGCGTTCGACAATGTCCGGCAAAACCATGTGATGCCGGAGTTTGTCCACTGGAATTTCTTGAACGAGGGGCGCGGAGTCCCGACGGCTGGTGGGCAGGCGTTGCAAGGTTCCCGGCGGAGGTGCGGTTTTGCCGGGTGTGCGGTCTTTGAGAATGCGCTCCAGATCCCGGGCAACATGCTCATGCCCTTGCTTGCGTTCCTCATCCACAATGCGGTGGCAGAGCGTATCCACGTCGGCACTGGAGCCCGACTGGATCACCCGAAAAAGGCGTTTTATCAAGGTCGCATTCATGGCGGAAAGGGTTTTAGCATTGTTGGGCGGGAGTTGGAATCCTTGATTTTGAATTTGCGCCAGGCACCCGCAACTCACCGGAGAGCAATTTGGGCAGCAGGGCGTCGCGCACCTCGGCCAGCGTGCGGGATTCGTGGATGTTGGCGATGATGCGGTCAATCATCGGGCGGATGAGGTCGGTGAACTCCGCCGCGACGGATTCGGGCGGCAGGGCAACTTCAAAACGGGCGATGTCATTCCAATTGGCGCGGGGCATCTTGGTGCCGGTGGAGGCGGCGTTTGTGTGGTTCACCAGCTCCACGCTGGACACGTGGCCAAGGACAAAGCCGAACCACTCCGGCGCTTTGGGGCGTAAAACGAGAATGTCCGTCGAGCAAACCCCGTCCACGGGCGCGACGCCGACTTTGTGAAAATAGGGGCGCAGCTTGCCGAACAGGATTTCGCCGCGCTCAAATTCAAACTTGTTGCTTTCGAGTTCGGCGGCGTGCTCCCATTCCGACAACGCGATGCAGCGGCGCGGCATGTGTTCAAGTCCGATGTAGGGCGTGGACAATTTGATTTCCTCGGGCTGGATGCCACGGCGCGGATTCTCCGCAACTTCGGCAAGCGTGCTTTCGCGCCAGCCTTTTGGCAGATTGGTGACTGTGGCGTCCACGAACCGGTTCTTGAAAATGGTTTGCGCCAGCGCCTCCAGCGTTTCGTTCATCTGGCGGTTAGCGTTGATTTTTTCATCAAGCCTGCTTAACACTGCGACAATGGCGTGTTGAGCATCATAGGGCGGGACAGTGATGGGGAGTCGGGCAAGCTCTTTAAAATAAACTCGCTGGCGCACCGATCCGACCCCAGCATTGGAAGTCCATTGGACCCACTCCGGCCCCCGGATGGCATAATTCAGAAATTCAGGATTCATTTGGCTGGGCTTGCAACCAAATACGATGTAATCTGGACTGACCAATCCTCGCTGGAATGATGGCTTACAGAATCCAATCGAACCGATGTTGAGCCTCATGGGATTGTAGGCAAACATTCCCGGTTTGATGAGCTTGTAGCGGTCGAGACTATCCGCCACATATTTGGTCTCGCCAGTCAAACCTTCATGACGATCCACGCCATAAACGGACAGTCCTTCAGACGCCGGACCGACCCGATCTTTCACCTCGAAAGCCAAGTCGCCAAGCAGTTTCGTTGTCCAGGCGGCGTCAGACATTAAACCCAATCTCCTTTAGAGCGGCACTCACCTTACGATCCAATGCAAGCGAAACTCGGCGCTGCTCTTGATATTTCTCTACGAGGGATTCAAGACGCTGCTGAAAGGGCTCTTCCGATTCACTTTCAATATCAGGAGCGCCCACATAACGTCCCGGTGTCAGCACGTAGCCGTGTTCGCGAATTTTTTCCAGCGGAGTTGATTGGCAAAATCCGGGCACGTTCCGATAGGCACCGGCCGATTTTTCGCCACACCATGCCTGATAGGTTTTTGCAATTTTGGCCACATCCGCTTCTGCCAGCGTGAAGTGGGTCCGATCCAAGGGCGAACCGAGACTGCGCGCATCAATGAACAAGGTTTCACCGCTGCAATCCCGAGCGCGCTTATGCTTCTTGTTCTTCGCTAGAAACCAAATGCAAACGGGGATGGGTGTGGAGTAAAAAAGCTGGCCTGGCAGCGACACCATGCAGTCCAACAAGTCGGCTTCGATGATGCCTTTGCGGATTTCTCCCTCGCCGGATTGGTTGGACGACATGCTGCCGTTCGCGAGGACAAAGCCGGCCTTGCCG
>CAIYYI010000183.1 GCA_903930345.1 uncultured Verrucomicrobiota bacterium | reverse complement strand
GTACACACCTATACTGCGGATGACGGATTGCAGTCGAAACAATTTGTAGCAGGTGCATTTTTCCAAAATCCGGTATCGGGGAAAATGTTTTTTGGCGGCGACAATGGTCTAAACCATTTTTACCCGGATTCAATCAAGCTATCCACCTTTGTACCCAATATCGTATTCGAATCATTCAAGATCTTAAATAATGAAATTGAAGTAAAAAAGGAATATAACGGCAACGTATTCCTGACCCGGGCAATTTCCAATATTCTCCGGGATGTGCAGACGGATGCCGAGCGGGGACGCATTTACCTGCCGCAGGAGGAATTGGCGCGCCATGGAGTGAGTGAAACGGCGATTCTGCGGTTTGAGTATTCCCCCCCGGTTCCGTGCCTTGGCGGAAGCCGTGGCTGCCCGGGCACATGATTATTACCGCCGGGCGCGGGCCAGTCTGCCGCCGGGTGATCGACGGTCCATGATTGCTGCCGAGCTGATGGGGGCGGTCTATTGGGGTTTGCTGCAAAAACTTGAGCGGCAACAGTTCAGAATTTTTGGTCCGCAACCCACCCGGCTGAGCAAGGCCCACAAGCTGTTGCTGATTGGGCGGGTATGGTGCCGCCTGGCCCTTGGGGGACACTCACCCAATTATGGCACCCGTTGATTGTGTCCGGCAATTGGTGGTGAATGCGGATGATTTTGGCCGTTCGGCGGGCATCAACGAGGCGGTTATCCGCGCCCATCAAGAGGGCATTCTGACCAGCGCCAGCCTGATGGTGGGGGAACCGTCTGCGGCGGAAGCTGTGGCCCTGGCGCGGGCCAACCCCCGACTGGGGGTGGGGTTGCACCTGACTTTGATCCTGGGGCATAGTGTGCTGCCGCCGGAGCGCATTCCGGGGTTGGTGGACGCCCAGCGGGCGTTTGGCCATGATCCGGTGGCATTGGGATGGAAATATTTCTTCCGCAGGGATTTGCAGCAACAATTGGCGATGGAAATCAACGCGCAATTTGCCCAGTACCGTGATTGGGGCCTGCCGTTGGGCCATGTGAATGGTCATTTGCATCTGCACATGCAACCGGCGATATTCAAGTTTCTGATGGCGCATGCTCGGGAGTTGGGCATTCGCCATTGCCGGTTGACCTGCGAACCGTTACGGCCCAATTTAAAGGCGGTTCCGGGACGATATTTTGTCCGGACACTGCAGGCGACGGTTTTTCGATGCCTCGGGGCATGGTGTCGGCGGCAATTGCAGGCGCGTAACATTCGTTTCACCCACCAAGTGTTTGGGCAGTTGCAGGATGGCCGGGTGGATGAGAATTATCTGCTGCACCTGCTGCCCCATCTGCCAACCGGAACCTCTGAGGTGTACTCGCATCCGGCCACGGACCTGTTTCCGGATGAGCTGGCGGCCCTGGTCAGCCCGCAGGTGCGGGCGGTGGTGGAGCGGGAAGGCATTCGTCTGATTCAATATCGTGATTTGTGATTTATGGCTAAAATTCTGATGATTCTGGTCATCGCCTTCATGTTTGAGGCGGTGGGTGTGATCGCCTTGAAGAAGGGCGTTGACCAAGTGGTGGTCCGCTACGAGGAGCGCAAAGGGAAAATGGCGGCGTGGAAAAACATCCTGTTCATGGTGGGCAATGGATTCGCCAACAAGAACGTGCTGCTGGGGCTGCTGCTGGAGACCATATTCTTCGTTTTCCTGCTGTATTGCCTAGGCCAGCGGGATGTCAGCTTCATCTGGCCGCTCACCTCGCTCAGCTTTGTGATGACCACTCTGGCGGCGCAGTTCATCCTGAGGGAAAACGTTTCAGCCGTGCGGTGGGGTGGGGTGGCTCTGATCATGGTGGGAGCGGCCTTCATCAGCTATAGCGAGCATCTGAAAGACAATCAGCCCAAATTGGTGGCCAGCACTCCGGGCACTCCTCCGGTGACTCCCCCTCAGCCTTGAGCCGGCAACGCTTGTGACAGCGCCTGGGCCAACTTCCGGCCGGCCGCTTGGAAGCGCCGGTGCATCCGCATCAGTTCAGGCACCTTGCCCGGCGCTTTCATCAACGCCAGCGCCAGGCGGCCAAGATGGATGCTTTGGTCGGGCTTCATCAGCCGGTTGAAATCCAGCGGCAGGGTTTCCGTGGCCGCATCAGAAATGACCCGGACGGTGGCCGCCGGAACGCCGCGCTCACGACACAGTTGCCGGATTGCTTCGGATTCCATCTCCACCGCATCGCACCGGGTGGCAGCCCATGCGGTTTGCTTTTCAGGAATGGTGGTCAGAATGCGATCTCCGCAAAGGAAGCGGGCAGGTTGCACCCCGGCCGCGCGCAGTTGGGCTTGGCGATCAAATGCCGGGTCGGAGTCCATGACCAGATCCCCGCTCGCGAGCTGGGGATTCAAGCCCCCCGCATAGCCACAGGTGAACAGGCGCAGCGGGATGAAATTTTCAAGCGTCTTTCTTAAAGAATTGATGCTGTTTGTCTTGCCAACGCCGGTCACCAGGATGAAAACATCGGGCCGCGCGCCCGCCAACGCCCGAAACGGGGCCGCTTCCTCGCGCAAGGCGAAGCACACCACGGTGGATGGTGCGGGGTGGGAAAGCGGTTTGTAAGTGCAGCAAGCCTTCACGGGCACCACCTTAGCGGGGTGGGGGACGGCTGCCACCAAAAAAGAATGCGCCTACGGGTTGGTGTTTGCCGCTTGCCCGAAACGGTTGGTCCCCTGATAATTCGCGGCATGCACCCATGGTTGTTTCTGATCACAATTCTGATGGGGGCAACGATGAAAAATACATGTTACGATCTTATGATCTTATTGGTCTGCCTGGCAGCCGGGATGCCTGGTTTGAACAGCTTGCTGGCGTCGGAGCCGCCGACTCGCCCGCCCGCCCTGGAGGTGGCATTGTGGCCGCCGGGCCAGGTGGAGGCGGATCCCGCCGCCCCGCCTGAGGAAGTGGTGGAGCGGGGCACGGCCGCCAAGCCGGATCGCTCTGTGCGCCGGGTGCGGCAACCGGGATTGACCGTCTATTTGCCGGCGGTCGCGCAGCGGACCGGAGCGGCCGTTTTGATTTGTCCGGGGGGCGGGTATGGCAGTCTGGCCATCGACAAAGAAGGGCATGATGTGGCCCGCTGGCTCAACTCCATCGGTGTGGCCGGGATGGTTTTGAAATACCGCCTGCCGCAGGCGGAGAGACCACCGAACCGGGTTCCGCTTCCGCTGCAGGATGCGGTGCAGGCGCTGCGGTTGATGCGCAGCCGGGCAGCGGATTGGCAACTGGATCCCGCGCGGATGGGGGTCATTGGTTTCTCAGCCGGCGGCCATTTGGCCGCCATCCTGGCCACCCAGAACAGCGCCCAAGCGGAGAAACTGCCGACCGGGCTGTCGATGAGCGGCAGCCGTCCTGATTTCTCCATTTTGATCTACCCAGTCATCTCCATGCAGACGGGGCTGGCGCACCAGGGGTCGAGGCGGGCGTTTCTGGGGGCATCCCCGGAGCCGGAGATGCTGGCGGAATATTCCGCTGAACTGCGGGTGACGCCAGCGACCCCGCCGACCTTTCTTGTGCATGCCCGCGATGATGGCGTCAGTGTCAGCAACAGCATCGTCTTCAGTCAGGCGTTGAAGGCCCAGGCGGTGCCGCATGAGCTGTTATTATACGACCAGGGTGGTCATGGGTATGGCCTGGGGGTGCGGGGCGGAGCGGTGGCCGCGTGGCCGCAACGCTGTGAGCAATGGCTGCGCCAGGGGGGATGGTTGAACCAGCCGGCCAAAACAAAATGAGGATGACCATGGTGAGAAAAATCTTTGGCGCCTGGTTGGCGTTTGCCTGTGGAGTGAGTGGCACGTTCGGACTCCCTGCCGCCGAGCCGCCGTGGGAGGTGTTTGTGCTGGTGGGCCAATCCAATATGGATGGGCGGGGACAGGTGGCGGAACTCTCCTCCAACCAGGTGGCGTCCGCCCGGGGGAGCCTCATCTACTACCGCAATTTCAAGGTGGCTTCGGCTGGCTGGGAGCCGCTGCGCGGCGGTTTCAGCGTGCCGCCCGGATATCGGGGTGGGTTGCCTGCCCCAACGTTTGGTCCGGAGCTTGGTTTCGTGGCGCGGTTGCGTCAGGAGCATCCCCTGGCTCGGTTCGCCCTTCTCAAAGCGACGCGCGGGGGAACCAGTCTGGAGCGGGATTGGCGGCCGGGGCGGCCGGGTGAACCGGCGACCATGGGGCCGTGTTTCAGCAATTTCCTTCATGCCGTACGGGAGGGAACAGAATTGTTGCGTCAGCGCGGGGAGCCGTTCGTTCTTCGGGGTATCCTCTGGCATCAGGGGGAATCAGACGCGGCGGACAGTGTCGATGTGTATCAGGCAAAATTATCCTCATTGATTCAGCGGATGCGCGAGGATCTGCGGGAACCCCGTTTGCCATTCGTGGTGGGGGAGGTGTATGATAATGGCAAGCGGGATGGTGTGCGGCAGGCGCAACGGGCGGTGGCCCAGCAGATGCCCGGTGTGTTTTTTGCCTCGGCTGAGAATCTGAACACCTGGGACAAGGGCACGCATTTTGATGCGTCCAGCCAGTGGCAACTGGGGGAGCGAATGGCCGGTGCGTGGCACCAAGGCACACTCAAAATAAAACCGTGATTTATGCTCAAGCAATGCCTCGCGGCAGGGATCTTAATCGGAGGGATGGCGTGGTGCCTGGCGGCGGCACCCCCCATTGATCGACAGGCTGTGGTGGCACGGCATAACCCCGTGCTCCATGCCTTTGACGTGGAAGCGCCGCTTTCGGTGGGCAACGGGCAGTTTGCGTTTACCGTGGATGCGACCGGTCTGCAGACTTTCCCCGAGGTTTACGACAAAACCCTGCCGTTGGGCACTCTTTCCCAGTGGGGCTGGCACTCGTTTCCCAATCCGGAAGGCTGGTCCATGGGCAAGTTCGACCACACCCCCTTTGATGCCCATGGCCGCCCCGTGGGTTACGCCGATATTCCCGGCAACCGGCGCACCCCGGAGATCAGTTGGCTGCGGGCCAATCCGCATCGCCTGCATCTGGGCCGCATCGGTTTTTTCCTGCGAACCACCACCGGACAACCAGCCCGCACGAATGATTTGACGGAAGTGGAACAGCGGTTGGACCTCTGGAGCGGCACCCTGCACAGCCGGTTTAAACTGGAGGGCCAGATGGTCACGGTGGAAACGTGTTCCCTGCCAGAAGATGACGGGGTATTGGTCAGGGTGCGATCATCGCTTGTCGCCTCCGGACGACTCGGAATCGATTTGGCTTTTCCCTACGGAACCGGGGCTTTTACAACGGCGGATTGGTCCCGGCCGGAGGCGCATCAAACCCGGCAGGTCAGTGGATCACCGGGGCGGGCGGAGTTGCTTCGCACGCTGGACCAGGATACCTACCAGGTGCAGGCACAATGGCGGCCAGCCTTCGCCAAGTGGGAGGAAACCAAGGCTCATCACTATCGGCTTACGGCATCGGGAACCAATGAGATGTTGGAATTCCTGTGCATGTTTGCTCCGACACGGCGGACTCAGCCCCTGGCTGACTGGGGAATGTTGCCAGGGATGGTGCATGGCCATTGGGAACGGTTCTGGAGGTCGGGTGGGGCGGTGGATTTCTCCGGCAGCAAGGATGTCCGGTGGCGGGAGTTGGAGCGGCGGGTGGTGTTGTCCCAATACCTCACCGCCATCCAGTGCGCAGGCACGCTGCCACCCCAGGAAAGCGGGCTGACCTTCAACAGTTGGGAGGGCAAGTTTCACTTGGAAATGCATTGGTGGCACGCGGCTCACTTTGCCCTGTGGAACCGCCCCCAATTGTTGGAAAAGAGTCTCCCTTACTACCAAACCATCCTGCCCCAGGCCCGCGCCACAGCCGGCCGCCAGGGTTACACGGGGGCGCGATGGCCCAAGATGACCGGTCCGGGCGGGATTGAATCCCCCTCGCCAGTGGGGCCGTTTCTGGTCTGGCAACAGCCGCATCCCATCTTCTACGCCGAGTTGTGTTACCGGGCACACCGGGACCGGGCCACGCTGGAGAAATATCGGGAGGTGGTGTTTGAAACTGCGGAATTCATGAGTTCTTTTGTCGTGGAAGAGCAGGGGGGGCGGCGCCTGGTGATGGGGCCGCCGCTGCACTGCGCCCAGGAAACTTTCCCCAAGGAACGCACCTTCAACCCCACGTTTGAACTCACGTACTGGGTTTGGGGCTTGCAGGTGGCGCAGTCCTGGCGCGAGCGCCTGGGACTGCCCCGTGAGGCGCACTGGGATCGTGTGCTGCAACGCCTTTCCCAACCGCCAATTGCGGCGGATAAATACCTTTTTGCGGAATCCGCCCCTGACAGCTATACGAATCCCCGGTGGGCAAATGATCACCCATCGGTTCTGATGGCGTATGGGTTTCTGCCGGGCCCGGGCATTAAACCGCAAATCATGCGCAACACGTTCGCTTGGGTGTGGCAGAATTGGAATTGGCCACACACTTGGGGTTGGGATTATCCCATGGTCGCGCTCACGGCGGCGCGACTGGGGGAGCGCGAGAAGGCTGTGTCGGCTTTGCTGATGGACACACCGAAGAATGTCTATCGGGGCAACGGGCATAATCACCAGAGGCCTGGGTTGACGATTTATTTGCCCGGCAATGGTGGGTTGCTGTATGCCGTGGCCATGATGGCAGCCGGTTGGGATGGGGCTGGCCGCGAAGTGAACCCCGGTTTTCCCAAAGGGGAAGATTGGGTAGTGCGATGGGAAGGATTATCCTCGGCGCCCTGAATCAAAGAGCCAAGGATATTGAAAACCGGTTTGAGTCCGGAATCGGGGTGGGGAAAACGAGAAATCAACAAGCAGGTGAGTGAGATTGAAGCTGAAAGTCGGGTATTGAAGCGGCCACAGTGGTCCTGAAGTAAAAAGTTCGGTCAGATTCACGGGATAAACCCTATCTAGTTGTTTGGCAATGCAATGCGATAATCTATGAGGAGGAAAACGAAAGTTTTAAACCGTGCAGAACCCCATTCAGGGGCGATTGGCCGTGCCAAGGGGCATCCCTGTAAAATTGTCCGGAGCAAAAGCAAAAAGCAGGGAAATATTTGGTTCATCACCGGCACTGGAACCGGGGTGGGAAAAACTGTGTTAACATCGCTCTTGCTGGCATTTGCGCGGCAAAAAGGGATCAGTGCTTGCGGGATCAAGCCGTTTTGCTCTGGGGATCGTGAGGATGTGCGGGTAATCCAGGAGATGAATGGGGTGGGATGGCCAGATGACGAAGTGAATCCCTGGTTTTTTAAGCAGCCAGTGACGCCTTTGCTGGGGATAAGAAAACATCAAATACGTGTGGAAATTGAGGATATTCTGGGCTGGGTGAACGGGTATGCGGAGGTCCGGGATCTGGTGTTGGTGGAGGGGGCAGGCGGGTTGCTTTCACCGCTGGCTGAGGGCATCAGTGCCAGGGAAATCATACAAAATCTGCGTTGTGGGGTCATAGTCGTGGCCAAAAACCGACTGGGAATGCTGAATGAGGTGCGTTTAACCCTGGCAGAGCTGGAAAGAACCGGTGTGAAAGAGGTGATTTTGGTGGTGATGGAGGAGTTCAGGAAGGATGCCGCAGCGGAAAAAAACATTTCTTTGCTGCAAGAACTGGAGTCCAAAACCCCCATTATCCCGTTGAAATATCAACGAAACTGGCGCTGGGAGGGAGGGGCGATTGAAAACAGATCAAAAAAAATTCAAAAAACCCTTGCACGAATCTGGATGTCTGGTAGCTTTGTCTCCGTTGCGAGTGACAAACTGCAGCGCGGTCACCGCGGTGG
>CAIYYI010000182.1 GCA_903930345.1 uncultured Verrucomicrobiota bacterium | reverse complement strand
GGTTCGTTTCCGTGTCGCCATAATAGCTGACCGAGGGGGCGGACTCGGTATCGTGGGCTGAATAGCTGTCCGCCAGGACCAGCAAGGGCGGACTGGGGTTGTGGTCATAGAAGTAATAGATTCCCTCCTGCTCCAGCAGGCGGCTGGCATACCCCAGGTTGCTTTCGTTGTATTGGATTGAGTTTGGGAGCTGGCGATAGGTCCCCGAAAGTCGTTCCTCAAACGACGTCATGCCGATGTTCCGCAGCACGCCTTTTACGATGTCCGGTGTGGTTTGGGCCTGGTTAATGCGGTAGTCGCTGCTGTGGGCCAGATTGGCCAGCGTCGATTCGATTCTAAACGTGTAAAGATGTATGCCGCTGCTGCCGCTGCCGCCGCCCGCCGAGCAGCCGGCGATAATTCCGCCCCAAGCGGTGGTCCGGCCGTTGTGCGTGACTACCAGCCGTGCCGTCGCCCCGATCTGGCTTTCCGGGTTCAGAGATCCTTTATGGCGTACCTGCACATAGTTGGTGTAGAGCTTGGAAATGCCTTCGGTGCTGGTGAACCCCACCACGGAGCCAAACCCCGTGCCATTGATGGAGAAAGCCATGGTGGCGGATCCATCGGAACCCACCTGGCTCAGCGCCGAGAACGGCAGTGCCGTCCCGCTGGCCATCCCCTGGGCTGTGCTCAGAAATAGCTGATAGGCGGCGTTCCCGCCGTCGTCGATTTTGTCGGAGGTCACCGCGCCCGGGGCGAGTTGCGCCGTTCCCACCGCCCCCGTTGCCACGCTGCTGGCCAGGCTGGCCGTGCTGGAGTTGCCGGAGATGTTGATGGCTGCCGTGCCGGCCGTCAGGTTCGTCGGATTCAGGCCGGTCAACCCGCTGCCGTTGCCGATGAGGTTCAGTTGCGGCGGCGGCTGTGTGTTGAGGAGGACCGAGAGCGTGTCGTCCCCGGCGTTGGCGGTGATCAAATCCATCTTCCCATCGCCATTGACATCCGCCGTCATCACGGACCATGGCGTCGCCCCCACGGTGTTGGTGTGGCTCAAGGCAAACCCGCTGCGGCCATTGTTGGTCAGCACGTTTATCCGCTGGTCATAGGTGTTCACACAGGCCAGGTCCACCCACCCGTCGCGGTTGAAATCCGCCGCCGCCACCGATACGGGCGCGGATCCGGCGCTCACTGTGGCGGCCAGGGCAAAGGTGCCACCGTTGGTCAGTACGGTGAGCGTGTTGCCTAGGGCGTCGGCGCTGATTAGGTCCGGTCGTCCGTCCCGATTGATGTCCGCCACCGCCACCGCATAGGGTCGGTTTCCTGCCGCCGGGGTGGCGGCTGTGGCGAACCGGCCCTGCCCGCTGTTGGTAAGCACCGTCAGCGTGTTGTCCATGAAATTGGCGCTGATCAGATCCGGTTTGCCATCGCCATTCACATCCCCCACCACTGCCCCATACGGCTGGTTGCCGACCGCCGGGGATGAGGCGAGCACCAGGCCGCCCCGGCCGTCATTGGTCAGCACACTCAGCGTGCTGCTCGCGGTGTTGGCACTGGCCAGATCCGGCCAGCCGTCACTGTTGAAATCCGCCGCCACCACGGACCGGGGCACGGACCCCACCGCCACCGTGGCGGAGAGGCCAAAGTTTCCCTGGCCGCTGTTGGTGAGGATCGTCAGCGTGTTGGCATCCAAATTGGCGCTGACCAGGTCCGGTCGGCCATCCCTGTTCACGTCAGCGGCCACCACCCTGTTGGGCGAAGCGCCCGCAGGGTGGGTGCCTGCTAGGATAAAAGTGCCGTCGCCATGGTTGGTCAGCACGGTCAGCGTGTTGGCGCTGGTGTTGGCGCTGATCAAATCCAGACGGCCGTCGCCGTTCACATCGGCCACCGCCACGCTGTGGGGCGTGCTGCCAACGGCTAGGGCGGTGGCGGCAAAGTCGGGCCCCTGTTGGGTCCAGAACAGTGTCCCGTCAGAATTGACGGTGTGCAGGTCCACATTGGTGATGCCCGCGCCGTTGCCGGTGAAAACGCCGGACAACTGGATCCCTGTGGCGCCATTGGTCAGCAGGCTGCCGGGTAGCTGCCAAAAGGCCAGCTTGCCGGTCAGCCCGGTTGCGGGCGTGGTGTTGGCAAAGCTCGCCTGGGTGGCCACCATGGCGGTGTTCGCGCTGGCCGACTTGCCCGCATAGGTGGCATAGGGGGTGGCCGTGATGGCCTGGCGCGGCCGCAGCGTCTCAAAGTTTGTGCCGCCCGCGGACCTGACCGCCAGCTCCAGCCATCGGTCGCTGCCATCGAACACCCCGGGACCGAAGTCCAGCGTGACGGTGAACAGTCCGTTGGTGACCGCCGTGGCGGCGTTGGTGATGGCTCCGGGGCTCAGTAGGAGACCATCCGTGGCGCTGGCATACAGACCGAACCGCAGATCATACAATCCAGTGGCTTGGTTTGGCCCCTCGCTCAGCCGCCCTTGGTAGGTGAACGCTGTGCCCTGCCCGAGCGCTGACCAGCCCAGTCCGGCCCAAAGCAGGAGCAGACACCACCGGACCCGCCACCCGGTGTCCTGGTCCGCCTCGGTCGTCCGACGGCCGAAAAGGTGCGGAGCACTAGGGATCGCCAGGGGGCTTCGAGCGAAATGGACTTCATTTTGCCTGCCGCTTTCACTCAGCGGCATTTCATGGATGTTTTTCATCGGGCCTTTTTCGTTTTGGCAAGTGTCAGCATGCCACTCATCGTTGGGCGTGTTTGATTCAGATCCCAGCCGGACACCTGCGAAATTGTTTTTTCCAGCTCTCCCGGCACCCCGGCTACGGCTTGCGCAACCGGAAGAATCTGGTGCCGGGCTGGACCGGGATGCTGATGGAAATCGTGATCCCATTGGTTTGCAATCCTTGGGGACTGACGGCTGTCCACGGGATGACCGGGCCGGTCAAAGTGGGGCTTTCCTCAAAGGCATAACCATCCGCCGTGGCCGCCCATGAAAACGCGAGCAATCCGGAATTGTCTTCCCGCTTGACCGTCAGGGCAGGGGCTCCTGGAGTTTGGACCAGAGTGGCGGCGCTCCAAAACCCGCCGCTGATCGTATAGGTGCTGCTGCGCAGGGTGGGTGGGGCCATCGGTTGGACGGAGCCTGCCACGGAAAAACGCCCCCCGCTGCCACTGCCGCCCCCGCCGGTGAAGCTCCCCTGATCAACGGCAAATCCGCCAGCCAGCAGGCTGGTGGCAACGGTCGCCCAAATGAAGCCGATCACCTTGGTCATGGTAGCACGCGGATTAACGCCGCCGCTTTATGCGGTGATATCCCCTTACACCCGGAAGACCATGGCAGTCAACGCAATTCCTACTTTCAACTGTGCTGTTTTCTGCTTCCCTATGGAAGGTGGCAGCGGCGTCCCGCCGCTTATTCCAATTTCTATAATGGCCCTTTTTCTTCTTTGTAGGCCGCGTGTCCCCACGACCCTGATTTCAGCCTTTAGCATTCAGCCTTTAGCATTCAGCCTCCCTGAGGGTCACCTACCTGTCCGTCGGCCCGAACCTTGATGCCGACGCCGAAGTGGACGAGGATGAAACTCAGGATTGCGGCATCGAGGACAGTGGCGATGGCTTTGTCGGCGACATTGTGGACGCCATTGACCAGGGCTAATTTCAGTAAACTTTTATCTGAACAGCCCGGCTGTTCTTTGATATTGTTCTTGGTGCTGCTGCGCCAAAGATCCAGGAGATTGTTTGCCCCGACCGGATGGAAAACCAAAACCCGGTGGGGCTTCTGCCGAGCCGCGTGCGACGTCCACTCGTCCACCCCGATTCCCATTGTCACAGCTCCGCCCTCGGCACCATTTGCCATTCGCTTCAGCCAGACGGAGAGGCGTGACTTGCTCCGCAGTGTCCGTAATTCGGATCCAGTGTGAACGAATTCGTATTGAAAAACTGGCGCGGCCAGCCTACGATCTGCCCAGTGAATGCCCCTGGAATATTGGGGGAAAACGAGTGGGCCGGGGAGGGGTTCAGAAAAACCCTGATCTGGTAAAGAAAAAGTAAAGTTTTAGTAAACTTTTATCCGGACCACCCGGCTGTTCTTTGACATTGTTCTTGGTGCTGCTGCGCCAAAGATCCAGGAGATCGGTTGCCCCGGCCGGATGGAAAACCAAAACCCGGTGGGTCCCGCTCTGCGAGGCTGCTGAGTCCCATATTTCTGCTTTCACCTTTCCCAATTTCTGCTTTTTCCCGTGTTTTCCATGCGCCGCCGCGAAACCGGGTGCCAAAAGGTGCCAAATAGTGCCAAGAAGTGCCAAGAAGTGCCAAGAAGTGCCAAAAACCACATTCGGTTAACTGCTCCGATGTTATTGATTTGCGACCGCCATGGGGTTCACAGTGAGAGTGAGCCTCAATCCCGCCCCGGGAGGCGATCTCGGATTTCCGGTTTAACGGAGGTTGCCAAAGTTCCGCAAATCCGTTAATAGTCGGTGGTTGCAACAAATAGCCGATCCGGCTATGCTGGCGGTGTCAGGCGGATCAGTGTGGTGTTCAGTGGTTTTACAACGCCCGGAAACGACATGGCAACTTTGACGCAAAGCGAAGAGTCGCAACTGCTTCAGACCATCGAAATGTTCGAGGTCATCACGCAGTCGCAACCTGATGACTTGCAGTCCTTGGAGATTCTCAAGGAAGCATATTCCAAGCTGAATCGGGAGCAGGAGACGTTGGGCACCTCCAAGCGCATTGCCGAGGCTTACTTCAAATTGGGCCAGCTTTCCTCCGCCATTCTGGAGTATGAGACCATCCTCCAAAGCCACCCCAACGATCCGGATGTCAGAAAGGCGCTCACGGACATTGAGCGCCGCGCCAATCTGGGTTCTCGTCCGCCCGAAGTTGAAGAAACCAGGCCCCAACCATCGTCTGCCCCTGTTTTTTCCGGGGTCCAGAATGTCACGTCGCTGGACGATGGCCGGGCTCAGTTTTACAAGTTGTTTGTTGACACCAAGACCATTGCCGCCGCGGATTTTGAGCTGTGCTGGCCGACGGTCGATCTGCAAAAGTCGCCGGATCGGGTGATTGAGCCGTTCCTGGCGAACATCATCGATAAGAAAGTGCTGGAACCAGAGAAGGCGTTGCGGGTGTTGTGTGACAAGTCGCGCCTGGCCTACATTCCGTTGGAGCGGTACGATGTGGACAATGAGGTGGCGCGCAGTTTTCCCCGGGAGATTTGCCTGCGCTGGTGTGTGCTGCCGTTTGACAAGATGGGCAAGACTATCATGGTGGCGACCGTCAACCCCTTCAATCAGCAGGCCGCCAAGGATCTGAGTGAGGTGACCAAGGCCCGCCTGATCTATTACCTCACCAACCCGGCGGATCTCATCGCCCGTCTGAAAAAGGTCTTTCGTTAAACCTGCGCGCTTATGGCTGCCGTAAAATCTTTTCAGGAACGCATTGCGGATGCCTTGGTGGAGGATGGCCTTCTCTCGCCCAAGCAAATTGAAGAGTTGCTGGTGAAGCAGAAGCAGGAGGGCCGACGCTTCATCAATCTGATCACCGACCAGAAGCTCGTCAGCCCGGACGACATGGCGGTCAGCATGGGGCGCGTGTTGAACACCTCCCCGGTCAACCTGGTCCGCACCGCCATCACCGCCGAGATCTCCGAGTTGGTGCCGAAGGACATTTGCAGCAACCACAAGGTGTTACCGGTCTCGCGTCTGGGCAACCGCCTCTTCCTGGCGATGGCGGACCCGCTCAACGTGCTGGCGCTGGACGATGTCAAGCGCATCACCAAGCTGGAGGTCACCCCGCTCATCGCTCCCGCCGAACGCATCCAGGAGAAGCTAGCCAACATCGAGGCCGGCCGCGGGGCCTCCATGCAGGACATCATCAACGAGGCGGCCTCGGACAAGGATGCGACGGACAACGAGGCCTCCTCATTGGAGGTGGCCAAGGAAACCGTGGAGATGGCCGACATCTCCGAGCTGGCCGCCTCGGGCGAGGAGGCTCCGGTCATCAAGCTGGCCAATATCATCCTGGTGCAAGCCATCCGCGATAAGGCCAGCGATATCCACCTGGAGCCTTTCGAGAAAAACATCCGGTTGCGTTACCGGGTGGATGGCGCGCTCATTGACATGCCGCCCCCACCCAAGAACATGCAGGTGGCCCTGACCTCGCGCATCAAAATCATGGCCAACCTGGACATCGCGGAGCGCCGCCTGCCGCAGGACGGACGCATGCGGGTGAAGGTCGGCGGGCGTGATATCGACCTGCGTGTCTCCCTGTTGCCGGTGGTGTACGGTGAGAAATGCGTGCTCCGCGTGCTCGACAAATCGAACCTCAGTGCCAGCATGGACAAGCTGGGCATTGACAAGGAGGATTTCAAGCGGTTCAAGGTGGCGGTGGACTCCCCCCACGGGCTGATCCTGGTCACGGGCCCCACCGGCTCCGGCAAGACCACCACGCTTTACTCGGTGCTCAACGAGCTGAACAATCCCGAGTACAACATCGTGACGGTGGAGGATCCGGTCGAGTTCCAGATTCCTGGCATCAACCAGGTGCCCGTGAAGAAGGAGATCGGTCTCACGTTCGCCGCCGCCCTGCGCTCGATTCTGCGGCAGGATCCGGACATCGTGATGATCGGGGAAATCCGCGACGAGGAGACGGCGGAGATCGCCGTGGAGGCCGCCCTCACCGGCCACCAGGTGCTGAGCACCATGCACTGCAACGACGCCCCGGGCGCCGTGGCCCGCCTGGATGACATGGGCATCGCCCCCTTCCTCATCTCCTCGGCGGTCATTCTCTCCTGCGCCCAGCGGTTGATGCGCCGGGTCTGCCCCGCGTGCAAGGAGGCGGTGGTTTACCCGGAGAAGATGTACAGCGACCTGCAGATCGACCCCGACATGTTTCAGGGGGTGCCCCTCTACCGTGGGCGCGGCTGCGAGCGCTGCAAAAACACCGGCTACGCCGGGCGTGCCGCCATCATCGAGATCATGACGATGACCGATGAGATCCGCAAGCTGGTCATCAAACGGGCCAGCGCCATGGAAATCGGCAAGGTGGCCATGGAGCAATCCATGAAGCCGCTGCGCACGGTGGCCTTGCAAAAGGTGCGCGACGGCGTTTCAACCCTGGAGCAGGTGCTGCTGCTCACCTCGGCCCATTAATCGACCAACAGGTCGCGCATGATGGCCGCCATCCTCAGCGCGGTTTGCGCGGCCTCCATCCCGCGGTTGTGATCCCGGCTCAGGCAGCGTTTGCGGGCCTGCTCGTGGCTTTCCAGCAGGAGCACCTCGTGGATGACCGGCACCTCCCATTTGACCTGGATGCGCATGAGGGCGTTTGTGACGGCCTCCCCGATGAACTGGGCGTGGGTGGTTTCACCGCGCAGAATGACTCCCAGGCAGAGGATGGCTGAGAGGGGGGGCAGGGAGGCCCGGGCCAACTGCCCGGCCACCACCGGTATCTCATAGGCCCCCGGCACCCGCACGGTTCTGATCTCCTCCGCACCGGCGGCCTTCAGGGTTTTGACCGCCGCCTTGAGCATGCTGTCCACATACTCACGGTTGTATTCGGAGGCGACAATGGCGAAGCGGCCGCCTTGGGCGGTGATTTTTTGCGGTTGGATTTTTTTCAGCATGGCGCGGCGGGTTGGGATGCGGGGTCAGATCAGATGCCCCAGTTTTTCACGTTTGGTTTGCAGGTAACGTTCGTTGTGCGGGTTGGGTTTCACCCGGATGGGCACCTGCTCGACCACCTCCAGGCCGTAGCCCTCCAGACCGACGAGTTTTTTCGGGTTGTTGGTCAGCAGGCGGATGGATTTGAGGCCCAGATCGCAGAGAATCTGTGCCCCCAGGCCGTACTCCCGCAAATCCATTGGGAAACCCAGTTTCAGGTTGGCCTCCACGGTGTCGTAGCCGTTTTCCTGGAGCTTGTACGCCTGGATTTTCGGGCCCAGGCCGATGCCGCGGCCCTCCTGGCGCATGTACACGATCACCCCGCAGCCGGCGTCGGAGATCTGCTTCATGGCCTGGTGCAACTGCGGTCCGCAATCGCACCGGCGCGAGCCGAAGACATCCCCGGTCAGGCACTCGCTGTGGACGCGCACCAGCACCGGCTTGCGTTGGGTGACATCGCCTTTGACCAGGGCCAGATGGTTGGCGTCATCCAGTCTGGACCGGTACAGGTAAAGCTCAAAGTCGCCGTAGTCCGTGGGCATCTGGATCACCTCCACCCGCTCCACCAGTTTCTCGCGTGTGCGCCGGTGTTTGATCAGCTCCTCGATCGTGCAGAGCTTCAGCTTGTGGCGGTGGGCAAAGCGTTTCAGCTCCGGCAGGCGGGCCATGCTGCCGTCATCGTTCATGATCTCGCAGATCACGCCGATGGGGCGGCAGCCGGCCAGATGGGCCAGGTCCACCGCCGCCTCGGTGTGGCCGGCGCGTTGCAGCACGCCGCCGGGTTTGGCGCGCAGGGGGAAGACATGCCCCGGTTGCACCAGATCGGCCGGCACGGCGGTGGGATCGGCCATCACCCGGATGGTTTTGGCCCGGTCCGCCGCGCTGATGCCGGTGGTGATGTGGCGGGCGGCATCCACGCTCACCTGGAAATCGGTTTTGAAGGTGTCGCGGTTCTGCACCACCATCTGCTCCACCCCCAGTTGCTTCAGCCGTTCATGGGTCGTGGGCACGCAGATCAGGCCGCGCCCATGCTTGGCCATGAAGTTGATGGCGGCCGGGGTGGCGTGTTCCGCCGCCATGATGAGGTCGCCCTCGTTTTCCCGGTCGGCGTCGTCCACCACAATGATCATGCGTCCCTGGCGCAGATCCGCGATGGCGGATTCAATCGAATCGAACTCGGCTTTCTTGGAGCGTGTTTTCATTTGTCAATGCCCGGCCACCAGCTTAGCCGGAATTCGGCCGCATGCCAAAAAAATAAAAAGCCTCCGGTGGATGACCGGAGGCGGGCTGTTTGTCGACGGTGGTCGAACGGTCTGTGGATCAGGCTTTTTTGTCGCCTGATTTCGGACAGGTACCCTTTTCCCCGCCGGATTTCGGGCAGGTGCCCTTATCACCGCCCTTTTCGGGGCACGTGGTTTTGTCCTTGTCGGGACAGGTTTTGCCCGCTTCCGCGCGGGCCAGGGGAGCGACCGCGAAGGCCGCCAGTAATACTGCCAAGATGATCTTTTTCATGGTGCGCGCAATATAGCAGATGCCGGTTGTAACGCAAATAATAATGGTTTGGAGTAGTGGCTTTCGGCGGTCCGGTCTCAGCCCTTGGCTTCGGCTTTCTTCTCCCGGTAATAAGGATGGTCCTCCAGGTTTTCAGACAGGTACACATGGCGCAGCTCCTGGCCGAAGCCGTGCCGGCGAAAAAACGCCAGCGCCTCCTCGTTGTCCTCGTCGGTGTCCACCAGCATGATGCGGGCCTCCCGGTCGATGAATCGTTCGGTGATCTGTTTGATCAGGCGGCTGGCGATACCGCGGCGCTTGAAGGTGGGGTCCACCCCCAGCCAGAGCAGCCAGCCATAGCGCCAGGCGCTGCGGGGCTTGTCCATCATGCGGCCCAGGGCAAAGCCGGCCACCAGGCCTTCGCTTTCCGCCACCAGGCAGGTTTCCTCATCCGTGCCGAACAGTTGCAGCAGTTCGTGCTCATCCCACGAGCGGTAGAGGGTGGGCCATTTTTCGGCGGTGAACAGCCGCTGGCCCAGGGCGAACACCGCCGGGATGTCGCGCAGTTCCATCTCCCGGATGTTGATGGGCGGGTTCGAGGTGCGCTTGCGCTTCCGAACGGCTTTCGGCTTGGCTGGGGCTTTCGTGGGTTCCGACATAGGCTGGGGCGGTTAAAGGGAAAGGGCGGACGGGGTTTCAAGAGGAACCCTGAAAGTCCGTTCCGCCCATTCAAATGGTTTTACAGCAGGGAGGCCGCTTTCTGCAGGGCTTCCTCGAGTTTGGCGGGATCCTTGCCGCCGCCCCGGGCATTGTCGGGCTTGCCCCCACCTTTGCCGCCCACGATGGGGGTGATTTGCTGGATGATCTTGCCGGCCTGCACGCGGGAGGTGTATTCCGGCGTCACCGACGCCACCAGCGCCACGCTGCCACCGGCGGAGCCGCCCAGCACGATCACGCCCTTGAACTGGCCTTTCAGATCGTTGATGATCGCCTGCAGGGTGTCCCCGTCCAGGGAGCCCAGGTTTTCAATGATGGCCGGAATGCCGTTGAGGGTGCGGGCTTTGGCGGGCAGGCTGCGCGCGGTTTCCGCCGCCTGCTTTTGGGCCGCTGCCCGGATCTGGCGCTCCAGCTCCCGCTGCTGGGCCAGCAGGCTCTCCACCTTTTTGTCCAGCTCCGCAATGGGGGAATTGACCCGCCCGGCCAGGGCCTTGATGAGCAGGGTTTCCTCCACGGATTTGCGGTAGGCTTCCAGTCCGGCCACCGCCTCGATACGGCGCACCCCGGCGGCGATGGCCGCTTCCGCCACGATGCGGAACAGGCCGATCTCGCCGGTGGCGCGGGTATGCGTGCCGCCGCACAGTTCCATGGAGTAGCCGTCCAGGGCGTGCGCCTGGCCGCCGATCTGCACCACGCGCACGGTGTCCCCGTACTTGTCGCCGAAGAACTGCATCACATTCTTGCGCTCTTTCACCTGGGCATGGGGCAGCTCGCTCCAGGACACCCCGGCGTTTTCCACGATGCGTTCGTTGACCAGCCGCTCAATGTCGCTGATCTGCGACGACGTCAGCGGCGCGCTGTTGAAGTCAAAGGTCAGTTTGTCCGGCCCCACAAACGAGCCTTTCTGGGTGGCTTCGTGGCTGACGACTTCGTGCAGCGCCCAGTGGAGCAGGTGGGTGACGGTGTGGTGCCGCTGGATGGCCGCGCGGCGGGCCGTGTTGACGGTGATGGTCACCGTCTCACCGGTGATCGGGGCCTCGTCGCCCGGAATGAAATGCAGCCAGGTGTTGCCGCTCTTCTGGGTGCTAAGCACCGGCCACAGGCGCCCGCCCGCAGTGATCTCACCGGTGTCGCCCACCTGGCCGCCCATCTCGGCGTAGCAGGCGGAGGCGTCCAGGATGACGGCGGTTTTGTCCTTGAGCACAACTACTTCCAGCACCTTGGATTCCGTGGCCGGTTGATCATAGCCGACAAAGCGGGTGGGTTCTGTGGTCTCCACCTGGGAGAGTTCGATGACGGTCTTCTTCTGTGCCTTGCGGGCGCGATCCCGCTGCGCCTCCATGAGGGTGTTGAAGCCGGCCGCATCCACGCTCAGGCCCCGTTCGCGCGCCATCAGTTCCGTCAGATCCAGGGGGAAGCCATAGGTGTCGTACAGCTTGAAGGCAAAGGCCCCGGGCAATTGGCCGCCGACCGGCAGGGTGGCGATCTCCCCGGTGAAAAGCTCAATTCCCCGGTCCAGCGTCTTGTTGAAGGCCTCCTCCTCCACGCGGATGACCTCTTGCACGTGCTTCTGCTTGGCGCGGATTTCGGGGAAGACGTCGCCCATGGTTTCCGCCAGCACGTCCACCAGCTTGTAGAAAAACGGCTGGTGGAAGCCCAGCGTGCGCCCGTACCGCACGGCCCGCCGCAGAATGCGCCGCAGCACGTAGTTGCGGTCCGTGTTGCCGGGCTGGATGCCATCCGCGATGGCGAAGCTCAGGGTGCGGATGTGGTCGGCGATGACACGGAAGGCGATGTCCTCCTTTTCCTGTGGCGTGTCGCCGGAGCTGCCCAGGGGGGGCAGGGTGGAGCCGTACTGTTTGCCGCTCATCTGGCCCAGGCGGTCGAAAATCGGCCGGAAAATGTCGGTCTCGTAATTGGAGATGATCCCGTCGAACTGCTGAAAGCCCCGGGTGCATTGCATGATGCTGGTCACCCGTTCGAAGCCCATGCCGGTATCCACGCTCTGCGCGGGCAGGGGCACGAAGGTGCCATCCGCGTTGGCGTTGAACTGCATGAAGACCAGGTTCCAAATCTCGATGCACTTTGGGGAACCCTGGTTGACCAATTTCCCCAGGGTGTCGCCGTTCGGGGTGAGGTCCACGTGCAGCTCGGAGCAGGGGCCGCAGGGGCCGGTGTCGCCCATCATCCAGAAATTGTCCTTCTTGTTCCCGTGGCAGATATGGATATTGGGATCCAGGCCGGCGGCGGTGAATAGGCGCGACCAGTGGTCGTAGGCCGCCTGATCAAACTCGGCCGGGTCTTGCGGGCCGGGTTTATAGACGGTGGCGTAGAGGCGGTTCTTGGGGAACTTCCACACTTCGGTCACCAGTTCCCACGCCCACTCAATGGCCTCCTGCTTGAAATAGTCGCCAAAGCTCCAGTTCCCCAGCATCTCGAAGAAAGTGTGGTGGTAGGTGTCCATCCCCACATCTTCCAAGTCGTTGTGCTTGCCGCCCGCGCGGATGCATTTCTGGGTGTCCGCCGCCCGCCCCGGGGTGTACGGGCATTTCATCTGCCCGAGGAAAATGGGCACGAACTGGTTCATGCCCGCGTTGGTGAACAGCAGGTTCGGGGAGTCCGGCATCAGACTCGAAGAGGAGACAATGGTGTGCTGCTTCGACTTGAAGAAGTCGAGAAACGATTGGCGGATTTCAGCGCTCGTCATAAATCAAAATACCTCGTTCCCTGATTGAGGGAGGGGTTAACACTGTTTCGGCGACCGTTTTTGGCCGCTTAAAGTTGCGGGGACGCGCCGCAGCACGTCCCCATGGTTGGGCCAGCCTAGCGGAGGGAACGTTCAAAGGCGAGAATCGATTTGGATTAATGACGCAAGTGGCTTTCCAAAAGCTACTTGCCTATGGAGAAAGATAGCCTGGCCGGGGGCGGCGGGGACTTTTTCCCCCGGAGACGGAAGCCGCCTTGGAAAACCACCTCCGCCAGGACCACCACCAGAAAGATCAGGCTGACCAGTGCGTTCAGGCGAAAAAAGGCGTTGTTGATCCAGTTCACACTGCGTCGCCGGGCCAGCCAGTGTTCAAAGATCAGGCAAACCAGGATGAGCAGAAACCCACCCCCATACGCCAGGCGAAAACCGCAGGCGACCCCGAACAGCGCCAGGAACAGGAGCATGAGCAAATGGGCCAGGAACGCGGCGACCATCGCGTTTTTGGGTCCCCAGGCGACGACCAGCGAATGCAGGCCCTGCTGGCGGTCAAACTCGTAATCCTGCAGGGCATAGATGATATCAAACCCCACCAGCCATAAAATGACCGCCACCGCCAGCAGGCTCATGGCGACGATTTCGCGGGGCGAGACCACCGTGCCCCGGACTGCCAGCCAGGCCCCCACGGGGGCCAGCGCCAGGGCCACCCCCAGATAAACGTGCGTGTAATTTGAAAACCGCTTGGTGAGGGAATAGAAACAAATCACTCCCAGCGCCACCGGCGAGAGGTAGAAACAGAGCGGATTGATGAACCAACTGGCCGCGATCAACCCCAGGCCGCTGCCCAGACAGAGCGTCCAGGCGCTGGCCACGGAAACCGCCCCGGCGGGCAGATGTCGTTTGGCGGTGCGCGGATTCAGCGCGTCATAATGCCGGTCCGCAATCCGGTTGAAGCTCATGGCGCAGGTGCGCGCACAGATCATCGCCAGCAGGATCAGCCCGAATTTTCTGGCGCCCGGCCAGCCCTGGTTCTCCCGCGCGGCCACCGCCATGGCCGCCAGGGCAAACGGCAGCGCGAAGAGGGTGTGCGAGAATTTGACGAATTCCAGCCAGGAACGGAGTTGTTGGAACCATTTGCGCATGCGAACAAACCTATTCCGGCTCCTCCCGCCAGCGCGGGGCGGCGGTGTTGGTGATGCCCATCTGATCCAGCACCCGCGCCACCACGGTATCCACCACCTCGATCACCGTCTGGGGCCGGGTGTAAAAGGAGGGGTTGGCCGGCAGCAGGATGGCGCCTGCCAGCAGCAGCAATTCGAAATTGCGCACATGCACGAGGCTGAGCGGGGTTTCCCTCGGCACCAGGATCAGCTTCTTGCGCTCCTTGAGCATGACGTCCGCCGCCCGCAGCAACAAATCGCTGCTGCACCCGTGGGCGATGCGGCCCAGAGTGCCCATAGTGCAGGGGATGATGACCATGACATCCGCCGGATTGGAGCCGCTGGCGAAGGGGGCGTTCATGCTCTTCACATTGTGCCGGGTGACGCCCGGTTTGAATTGCAGCCCTTCCGGCATTTCCTCCCCCATCACCTGCTGCGCGTACTGGCTCATGACCACATGCACGTCATGGGCGGCCGGATCCAACCGGTCCAGCAGCCGCTGGGCGTACAGGGCACCACTGGCACCCGTGATGGCGATGACGATTTTCACTTTTGTTGCAACCCGGCTGAGGCCCCTCGGATGAACCTTCCGCCGTGCGGGGCTAATATGGGCTGTCGCCCGCCCCCGGGCAAGCCCGCATCCGGGCATCGCGCCGGTAAAATCAGGACCACGTAACGGAGCTGTTGCGTAACGGGGCGTTTTGAAATCCGCTTTGCGCCACCCCGCCCTGGCCGATGGATGCTCAAACACTTGCCCCTTTCGCACTTGTTTTCACCACGGATTTTCTGACAATGCCCCCGTGCTGCGCATCCTGTTTTCCGTGATGTTGATCGGTTCCCTGCTGTGGGGGACCGGTTGCCGCACCACTGCGCGGCGGGCGGCCCCGATTGTGGTTCCGCCAGTGGCTGCACCCAGCCCGCTCCAGGTGACTCCGGTCGTGCCGGTGCCACCGGTCCCACACCCCGCCCCCGGCACCAATCAGACGGTGGCGTTGCCCGGCCCCCGGTTGGCCCCCTTGGTGGCGGTGCCGGTTTACTATCCCCTGGCACAATGGGTCTGTGTGACCAATTGGGTGCGCACCAACGGGCTGGGCCGCACCGTGGCGCTGACCCACAATGGGATTCGGGCGGTGCAGATTGTCTCCCCCATGGGCAACCTGTTGCTGGCCGCCGGTTCGCGGGTGGTGCGGCATGAGGGGGTGGAGGTGGCCCTGGGCTGCGCTCCGCAGTGGCACCAGGGTTATCTGCATGTGCATCCCGTGGATGCCAGCCGCACACTGCGGCCCCTGCTGCAGCCGCCGGCGGAGATCCTGCACACCAACCGCCTGCTGGTGCTGGACCCCGGCCACGGCGGCAGCAATCCGGGCACCCGCAGTTGTCTGAACAGCCGGCTGGAGAAAGAGTTCACCCTCGACTGGGCCATGCGGGCCCGGCCCTTGCTGGAGGCCAATGGCTGGCAGGTGGTCCTGACGCGCACCAATGACAGTGACCTTTCCCTGACCGGCCGGGTGGCGGTGGCGGATTTTCAACAGGCCGACCTGTTTGTCAGCCTCCATTTCAATGCGGTGGCGCAACCGGAGCCGTCGGGGGTGGAGACCTACTGTCTCACTCCGGCCGGGCTCGCTTCCACCATCACCCGCAAATATGAGGATAACGCCAGCCTGATGCTGCCCGGCAATCGCTTTGACCCGCAAAACCTGCATTATGCCGCCAAATTGCACCGGTCCCTGGTGCGACAAACCGGGGCGGTTGATCGCGGCATCAAGCGGGCGCGGTTCATGGATGTGCTGGTTACACAGCAGCGGCCGGCCTTGCTGCTGGAAGGGGGGTACCTTTCCAATCCTTCCGAAGCGCGCCGCATTGGCGACCCCGCCTATCGCCAGAAACTGGCTGAGGCCCTGGTGCGGGCGCTGCCCTGAGGTGATCCCGAATTTGCCTATGCCAAGTCTCAAACCTGTTTTGGTCACCGGCGGCGCCGGGTTCATTGGTTCCCATCTTGTGGAACGTTTGCTCGCCCAGGGCCATCCGGTGGTGGTGCTGGATGATCTTTCCACCGGCAGCCTCAACAATCTGAACGCGGTGGCGAAACATCCCGGGCTGGAAATCATCGTGGCCAAAGTCTCCACCTGCGACGGGTTGGGGGCGCTGCTGGCCCGGGTGGGAGGCGTCTATCACCTGGCGGCCGCAGTGGGGGTGGAGTTGGTGGTGCGCGAACCCGTGCGCACCATTGAAACCAATCTGGGGGAAACCCAGGTGCTGTTGCAGGCCGCCCAGCGGCAGCAGGTGCCCGTGCTCCTGACCTCCACCTCCGAGGTTTATGGCAAAAGCAATGCCCCGGCCTTTTCAGAAACGGATGATCTGCTCATTGGGCCGCCCCATCTTGGGCGCTGGAGTTACGCCTGCTCCAAGCTGATGGACGAATTTCTGGCGCTGGCCTATGCCACCGAACGCGGCCTGCCGGTGGTGGTCACCCGCCTGTTCAACACCGTGGGGCCCCGGCAGACCGGCCGCTACGGCATGGTGCTGCCCCGATTCATCGCCGCCGCCCGGGCCGGCGAGCCCTTGCGGGTCTTTGGGGATGGCCGGCAGACCCGGTGCTTCTGTTTTGTGCAGGACACGGTGGAGGCCCTGATCCGCCTGCAAAACACCCCGGCGGCCCGGGGGTTGGTGTTCAACGTGGGCAACGATGAGGAAACCACCATCCTTGATCTGGCCCAGCGGGTGATTGCCGTGCTCGGTTCGCGATCCGTGGTGGAGCTGGTGCCGTATGCGGAGGCCTACGCGCCCGGGTTTGAGGATATGCTGCGGCGCAAGCCGGTGATTGGGCGGCTGGAGCAAGTGACCGGATTCCGTCCCAGGACCAGCTTGCAGACCATCATTGAGCGTGCGGCCGGGTGACCTGTGGCTGCCGCTCAGAAATCGGACTCAAAAAAAGAGGCGGCACCGAAGTGCCGCCTCGCAAAGCCTGTCTTGGACTGGACTCAGTCGTTGGGGAAACGGGAATGGTTGTTGCCGTTGTCCTGATCGGAGGAGATGGCCTGCTTTTGCAAACCGGAACGGCTCACCTGTTGGACACTGCCATCACCCAATCCGAGGTTGCCCGCGCTGACATGGATGGACTCGGTCCAGGTCGAAGTTTTGGAGATGACGCCTGCTTTGGCACCCTTGAAGGAACCGCAGTCCTGGTCGTTCTTGACACCAGTGACGTTGCCGTCGCCCGATAGAATGGATTGGCCTTTGGTTTCATCGGCATCAAAACCCAGGAAATAGGAGACGTTCTTGTTGACCAGATTATAGAAGTTCTGCTCCGGTGTTTTGTCGGACTCACTCGGGCAGACCAGCACTTTGGTGGAGCCCACCTCGTTGGAAAGCACTCGGAAGTGGTGGTAAGTCTCCTGCCTTGCCACGTCTTGGGACCCGCCATCAACTACCAACACCTGCCACGGAAAACGACCACCGTTGTCATTGGCAAACAGGCGCAAGGCCAAACCGACTTGCTTGACGTTGTTCACGCAATTGATGCGTTGCGCTTTGGCTTTCGCCTTGGCCAGTGCCGGGAGGAGGAGCCCTGCCAGAATGGCGATGATGGCGATAACCACCAGCAGTTCGATGAGGGTGAACGCGCTTTTCTGAGTTTGCTTCATCATTTTCATGGGTCAGTTAAAATGTTTCGGGTTGTTGAAACTCAAATTAGCAAGATCACGGCCAACTCTGCCAGTCCTTATTTATTTTGCGTCGCCATATGGTTAACTCGGTTTAATTAAGGGTTTTAGGGCATGGTGACATTTGTGCGCGATGGTACCCGCTTTGGTTTTGGCAGGAGATGACTCGTGAAGTGTTTGTTTTCTAGCAAAATTCACACCGGCCCGAAAAACAAAAAAGGCATCCGGTTTCCCGGATGCCTTGAAGGAAATACACCAACGATTAGTTGGAAGGATAAATAACGGTCACACTGCCGGTGGAGCCGGTCGAGTTCGAGAAATGGCTCTGGAGTTGCTTGCGCAGGCCGGAGCTGCTCAACTGCTGCACGCTGCCGTCGCCCAGGGCCACATTGCCGGCGCTGACGTGGATGGATTCATCCCACTTCAGATTGGCACCATTGGCCATGGCTGTAGTGATCGGGTTGGGTTTTGCCGTTGTATTGTCAGCAATATTGCGATCACCAACCAACAAGGTGGAGGGCTTGGTTTCATCTGCATCGGAAGAGTAGAAGTAGCTGACATGGTCATCGTTGTCATCAAAGACCGCCCAGTCACCTGTGACACTTTTCTTGGAATCGCTGGGACAAACCAGAACCTTGGGCGAGCCGACTTCATTGCTGGCGACCAAGAATTGCTCAATCAGAGGCCGGTTGTAAGCCCCTCCATCAGCAACGGTAACGCGCCACGGGAATTTATCGCCATTGTCGTTGGACCAGATGCGGTAGCCAAGGGCCACCTGCTTGAGGTTGTTGACGCAGTTGATACGTTGCGCCTTGGCTTTGGCTTTGGCCAGTGCCGGCAGGAGGAGGCCCGCCAGGATGGCAATGATGGCGATAACGACCAACAATTCAATCAGGGTGAACGCCCCGACTATGTTCTTTCGATTTTGCTTCATAACTATTTGACTATTAATTTTTTCTGCTCGCGCAATGGCGGTCTCGTGTTGCCGTAACAGCATTTTGCTAGCTACACCCTAGCAGTACTGATGCCAACCATAATGCACTGTGAAGTGCTCAGTAAATCATGGTTTTCCGGCGTTTGGCAAGGGCTATTTTTCACGCATTAGGCGTGATTCTGACGCCGGTTTTGCGGGTTTCTTGCGTACTCACCTTCGGGCCTGTTGTTTCCGGTTGGCGGGCTGTGGAACTCTGGTCAGGCAGCACCTTGCGACATGCCGTTTTAGGAGGGGCAGATGGTGGAATACTGCCGCTGGCCAACCAATGCCAGCTGGCTCCAACCAGACGGACCGGTACGGAGGCGAGCGAATAATCAATGGTTGAAAACGATTTTCTCTTGCTCTCTAACCGAACACGACGTAATTAGTAGTCCGTCTTCAGCGAAGACCGTTGTTCTGGGGTAATCCCGGTGCGCATGGTTGGGCTGAGGAGAGCAGGGCCCGCGTGGCGGAATTGGCAGACGCGCTAGATTCAGGTTCTAGTGAGTAACATCGTACAGGTTCAAGTCCTGTCGCGGGCACCATTTGATGTTTTTTTACGCCGTTTGTTTTCCGTGATCGGGTGTGCTGGCTGAGGCAAAAACAACGCAGAATCTCCGAGGACATGGCTGCTACTATTCGGTTGGCGGATGCGAATGATGCCGCACGGTGGCTTGATTTGCTCAAGAATACGCTGGGAGAACAATATCCTGGCAAGGACGTTTATAACCCTGTTTGGATTGCCAGCCAACTCGACGCTTCCGGCGGCGATGAAACCTGGGTGGCGGTCGAGGGCGGGCGCATTCAGGCCTCCCTCACGTTGCTCAAATCAGTCGAGGCTTCCGTCAATCCCGTCATCAACCTCGGCCGCAATCTTTTCCGTCCGGAAAGCTATGCCGATGGAGCGGCTGAACTGCTGCTGGAAAAGCTCAATGAATTGGTGGCGCAGCGCGGGCAGATGGCCGTGGTGCGGGTGCCTTGCGCCGATAATCCACAGCAAATCCTCTGGGAAAATGCGGGTTATGTGTGCGTGGGTTTCCAACCCTTCAAGCACATGATCCATTCCCGGCAGGGGTTTCTGTTCTACGTGCAATGCGCCAAGCCGATCCTGGCCACACGCACCCCGTTTTCCGAGTCTCTTCCCCATATCAGCGAGTTGGCCACCCAGGCCCTGGATGCGCTGAAAATCCCCAATCCGATGGCCATCCGTGACGGGGCCACCGGATATCCGCTGCAAACCGATGTCAAGGTGGTGGATGCCACCGTGGATGATTTTGAGCTGTGGCGGATGCAGGCCCGGGGGGCCAATCCCCAATCCGAGGTTTCCACCGGCTACAACCGTGGGGCGGGTTTTCTGCGCATGATCACAGAGGCGCCCGTGCGGGCCTATCTGGGGCAGCGCAACGGCAACATTGTTTGCGGCCTGGCCTTCTTTGTGGATGACCATGACCGGTGTGTGCGCATTGTGGATGCTTTTTCCACCGATGACATCTCCATCGGGGCGCTGTTCCAGCAGTGTGTGCGGGCGGCGCAGGAGCAGTTTAGCGCGGCTTATATCGAGGTGGATGTGCTGGTCAGCTCCCCCCGTCTGCTCAAATGCACCGAGCAGCTTGGCTTTGTCCCGATCGCCTATTTTCCGGGCTTTTTTGCCGTCAATGACCGCTTTACCGATGTCGTCAAGCTGGTCAAGCTGAACACGGTGTACTCCATGGACAGCCTGCCGCTGACCGCGTCGGCGGCGACGGTGGTGCGGATCGTGGATCTGAGTTTTCAGGATCAGAAGGTGGGGGTGGCGATCATCAACCTGCTGCGGACGCTGCCGATATTCGAGGGTCTGGGGGATGGTGAATTGCGCAAGATCGCCCGTCTGTTCACCCAAAAGCTGTACCGGCCGGGCGAGCGGGTGTTCAACCGGGGGGATGCCGGCGTGGAGGCGTATATCGTGATGCGCGGGCAGGTGGACATCTGTCTGAACGAGGAGTCCAAGCCGATTGCCACGATCAACAGCGGGCAGATATTTGGCGAGCTGGCCTTCCTGGATGGGGCGGCGCGCACCGCCATGGCGATCGCCGGACAGGCGAGCATTTTGTTGGTGGTGCAGCGCAGCGCCTTTCAGGAATTGGTGCAGCGGGAGCCCCACTTGGGCATGGTGGTGATGCGCAACATCGCGGTGGATCTCTCCAGCAAGCTGCGCAAGATGAATGCCGGGGTCAACACACCCAAAAAGTAGGCGTCCGCCCCCCTAAAAAGTGTAGGTCACCTTCGTGAACAGGCTGGTGACGGACTCTGAACCGGTCTTCAGCTCGTTTAAAACCACGTACCAATTGGTGCGCCGCCACAGGCGTTCCCAGCCGTAGATGACGCTGATGTTGTGGAGTCCGTGGTTGCGGTGCTGCAGGGAGGTTTTCACCCACATGTCATCTGAGAGGAACAGGTCGAACACCACCCGGTTCAGCCACACGATATCGTTCATCCCGGGCGGTTTGTCCTCTTTGCGCACGGTGATTTCATACCGGATCGGCAGCCGTTCGAGCGGCTTGAGGGGCTTGCCCAGGGTGAGCTGGTGATAATCCGTGCCCTCAAAACTACCGACCGCCCCATGGAGGCTGGCGGAGCGCCAGTAGTCGGAGTTGTACAGGGTGAATCCGGAATGGGTGTGCCGGTTGCTCCAGGGCGCGTGGTAATCCTGATCATGGCCCAAATCCCAGGCCACATCGTTGCGGAAGATGAGGTCGGAATCCACGCTGTGATCCTGCAGGTTCTTCCGTCCATCCTGGTTTTCAAAGTATTGGGTGTCGTAGGTCAGGGAGATTTCCTTGTACCACCGGGAGTCGGAGCGGGTGGTGTAGTCGGCCAGGAAGGTGGGGCCGAAAATGTTGCGGCGCGGAATATAGCCGAGCAGGGGGTTGAAATCGCGGGAGATGCCCAGGTAGCCAAAGTCGAATTCCCAGGGGTACTTGCGATAAATGAGGGTTGAGCTGGCCAGGTAATCCTCCCGGTCCTTGAGGGGGGCGCCGGAGGCGCGCTCGCGGCGGTCATCGGCCAGGGTGGCCTGCAGGTTGCAGCGCCAGGTGTCGGTGAGGAACATCGTGCTGTCCAGCCCGGCCACCCGGCTGTGGCCCAGCTCCAGTTCGGAATCGCTGAGGTAGTAGCCGAGGTTGGAGCGGTCATGCACATTTTGCACCATGCGCAACACGGCGGAGTTGCCGCGCCAGTTTCCGTCATGGATGTGGTCGCCCTGGATGTCCAAAAAGGAATAGCTCAGGCTGCGCATCTGGCCGGTGATCTTGGCCCCCCCCTCGATATCGGTGAAGCGGCGGCTGTAGTAGAGTTGCTGGCTTTGGCGCATCAGATCCTCGCCCTCGCGGAAAAACAGCCGCTTCTCGGAAAGGAAGCGTTCGGTGTCCCGCAGTTCGATGGTGTCATCGTCCGCCTCCACCTGGCCGAAATCCGGGTTGTAGGTCCACGCGGTGGAGACGGAGGGGGTGAGCCGGAAGCTGACGTCCATGCCGCTCTCCATGAGGGTGTGCGAACGTCCGTTGAAGTCCGCCCGGGCGCTGGCGTAGGGGGTGATCTCCCAGTTGCGGTCAAACGTGGTGTCCGCCAGGTCCAATCCGGTGAGGTGTCCGAAGTGGCAGGGCTTGTAGCTGTCGGTGGGGCTGAAGCTCCAGAAGCTGGTGCTATCCGTGCGGCGCACCACCCGGGTGACGTTGAAGCCCCAGGTCTGCTGGTTGCGCCGTTCATAGTTCATGATGCTGAAGGGAATCCTCATTTCAATCACCCAGCGGTCTGCCAATTGCCGGGTGGCGACCGTCCATTCCGCCGTCCATCCATAATTGAACACCCCAGACGGCCCCTCATTTCCCTCGGCCCGGGTGCCCAGCGGATTGGTGTAAAAGGCGTATTTCCCCTGATGGCGGTGCATGGGATCAAAATGGATTTCCACCCAGTCGTCCCCTGTGAAACTGCGGTCCTCCCGGCGCTCCGAGGCGCGGATTTCCTCCATGCGATCATCAAAACACTCCACGGCGACAAAGAGGAAGGTGCGATTGTGGGCCAGCCGGACCACGGTAGGGAGGACGGCTTTTTCCTGGGTGCGCGTCTCCAGCATATCCGTCCCCGGCGGGCATTTTTGCCAGAACGGTTCATCGAGCACGCCATCCACGGTGGCGGCCTCGCTGATTTTCACCGCCCGCAGGGAGGGCACCCTGGCGGACGGGTCGTGATGGGCCCAGCTGGCCAGCGGGAGGACCAGCCAGCTCAGGGTCGCAAGCGCGAGGAAACGAAGGGTGGACATGGGTGCTGGGTTGCCTGACATCAGGGTTTGCCCACGCAATACAGGTTGCGGGCTGTGCGCAGGAACAGTTGACCTCCGGAAACCGCCACTGAGGCCCGGGTCGGGTTCTCCTCCAGGCGGTTGGTGGCCAGAATTTTGAACTCGGAATCCGCCGCGCAAACGATGGTGGTGCCGCGTTCGCTGATGACGTAGATCTTGCCATCTGCGCCGGTCGGTGAGGCCCAGATGCGTTCGGTCACGCCGAGGTTTCCAGACCATTCACGCTGGCCGGTGGCCGGATCCAACCGGCTCAAAACCCGCTTGCCGCCGTCCAGGACATACAGCTTTTTCTGGTAGTACAAAGGGGTGCTCCAATCGGTGGGGTTCTCCTTGAAGGACCAGGCGAGATGGGTTTTTGTCACGTTCCCCCGGCCGCCTTCCTTGAACGCGACCACGGGCTGGCCCTTGGGGCCGCAGGCAATGATCAGCCCGTCCGCCCCCACGGCCGATGGCACAATGCGGAAATAATCGTTGCGGACATCATGCAGGCGGGCGCGCCAGAGTTCCTGGCCGTTGTCAGGCCGGTGCCCGCTCACATGGTCGCCGCCCACCACCAGCAATTCGGTGCCCTGTCGGCCAGTGTGGGGGATGGGGGTGGTGTAGGCCTCCATGGATTCCTTGGCGGAATCGGTCACCCGCACCTGGCGCCACAGATCCCGCCCGGTCTTGGGGTCCAGGCAGAGCAGAAAGGATTCGCGCGCGGGTTTGTCATCCAGGGCGTGGCTGTACTCCGGGGGATTGCGTTGGAGGAGTTGGATGTAAAGCCGGTCCTGGAACAGGAGCGGGCTGGAACCGTAAATCCACATCAGGGCGAATTTTCCGAAGTCCCCCGCCAGATTGCGGTGCCAGAGTTCCTTCCCGTCAAAATCAAAGGCGGCCAGGTCACCCGTGCCAAAGAGCACAAACACCGTCTGGCCATCCGTGGCCGGGGAGGGGGACGCCATGTTGTTCATGCCGATGGTGCGATCCCCGGTGCTGACCTTGCGCTGCCAGCGGAGGGCTCCGTCCTGGCGATTCAGGCAGAGCAGGTGCAGATCCTTTTGGGCATCCGGGCTGGTGACGAAGATGGCATTGCCCCAAATGATCGGGGTGGCTCCGCTGTGGCCGGGCAGCGGAGCGGTCCAAGCCATATTCTGGTTCGTGGACCACGCCACTGGCAACCGGGTTTCCGGGCTGGAACCGTTAAAGGCGGGGCCGCGCCATTGCGCCCAATTTTCGGCGGAAACCGTCCCCGCCAGCCAAAGGCCAAACGCCCAGGATAATAATGGACTGTTTTTCATGCTGCCGTGCAAATGAGAGAGACCAATCACCAGACGGCAAAGGCAGTCAACTTATTCGGGGAAAACCGTGGTGCCAATCAATCGTGCTGCGATTCGCGGTAGCGCCGCACCAGGAGTTGGCTGCGGGCGGAGGTGAGGGCCATGATGAAATCATCATAGCTCTGGTAGCGGTCCCCCGGGTTTTTGGCCAGGGCGATCAAAAGCGCTTCCGCCGTTGGCTGGGTCACCTCCGGATTGACCAGGTTGGGGGGGGTGGGGGGAGTGTGGACATGGGCCATGATCACTTCCTCAACCGTGGAGGCCTCAAACGGGACATGGCCGGTCAGGGCGTGATACAGGGTGCCCCCCAGACTGTAAAGATCGGAAAGAAAGGTTTCGGATTCGCGTTTGATTTTCTCGGGGGCGACGTAGTAGGGAGTGCCCCAGATGCCCGATTCATGCCCCAGCCCTTCCTCGGCGTTGCCGGCCAGTCCGAAATCGACCAGTTTGGGCTCGCGATCAATGTTGAAAAGAATGTTGCCGGGCTTGATGTCCCGGTGCAGCAGCCCATGCTTGTAGGCGGTGTCCAAGGCGGAGCCCACCTTGATGCCGATGTCGAGCACGTCCAGCTCCGGCAGGCAGTGCTCGTTCTCAATGCGGTGGTCCAGGCTGCCCCGATCCGCCAGCTCCATGACAAGGTAGAGCCGGTCGTGATAACGGTCGAAGGCGTAAACGTGGATGATATTGGTGTGGTTGAGGGCGGCGATGGTGCGGCCCTCCCGGCAAAAGGCATCCACCGCGTGCTGATCCTCCGCCAATTCCGCCTTCATGAGTTTGACCGCAACCTCCCGCTCCAACATCAGATCGAAGGCGCGATAGACGGTGCCCATGCCGCCCGAGGCAATCACCGCCCGCAGTTCGTAGCTCCCCAAGCGAGCCGTGAGCATGACCGGGTGGCCACACTTGGTGCAGGGGATGGTCTCAAACGGGGCCAAATCACTGGATATAAACAGCTTGGCATTACAAGCCCCGCAGGCAACCATCTTCAACTTCGGTGATGTTTTCAATGCGGTTAACACAGCAAGTTTTGTGCAGCACAATTCATTCCGCATATGCGACACCCGGCCCAACCCGGTTTCCCGGCCCGGTCAGACTTGCTCTCCACCTTGGCTACCAAGGCTTTCCCCTTTGCGCGAGCAAATAAATTTTTGACTTTTGTCAGGGATGCGGCATTATGGGTGTGCGCACAGAGCGCAATTAACCGTGATTACCGTACACCAGATTAAATGTTTGACCGCCGGCGGCAAGGGCCAGAGTTCCTGGCAGTCTTGCCGTTCCATGGGGCGCAACGTGGAGGGATCTTCCTAACCAGAGTCACCAAAGATTTTCCCAAACCCACGATCGCCCAGGTGATCGTGGGTTTTTTATTTTTAACCAGGGAGGCTAAGCCTCCCGCCAAAAGAAACGATAGAAGAACTATGAACCATGCCATGAGTTGGACCCTGCGGACCGAATTCGAACCGGGAGACCGGTTCGAAGTTGAGACGGTGCCGGCCGTCCCCTTCCGGGGGACGATGGAAACGGAGCTGGACCGGTTGAAAGATCGGTTGCTCAAGAAACTCCTCGCTGAAAACCTGGCCCCCGAGTTGAACGCTCCCCTGCGGCGGGCGGCCAATGAGGCGGCTTCGCGCGCCTGGATGACCGCGTTTCCCCTCTTGGTGTTCCCCACGCTCCTGGAGGAACTGGCGCAGAAGGCACGTCTGCAAATCGTTCGTCAGGAACGCATTCGCATCCGCAGCCATCACCTGGTTGCGGAGGCGGCATGAAACGCTCTCCGGCCGGGTTAGTCGGCGTTGAAACGTTGACCGGGAGCCCATTTTCAAGCTGAGGCACCGAGCTTCGGTTTGAAAATGGGCTTCCGGATCAACTCTGCCCGTCAGTTTCCCAAGGCGGGCGTCTGCCGCTGGCACCGATATGTGAATAGTAAGAACCGACCCCCGGGGTCGGTTCTTACTATTCACATATTATATACAGTGATTAAATTCAGTATGTATTCCAATGCTGCGGTTGGAACGGAACAGCAGCCAGACCAGAGGCAATGGTTGTCGCCGACCGGTGCAAGAAAATTTGGGCCGCGCCGACTTCAGCGTGGTTCCAAGGCCAGTTCCTTGCCTTTACACCTGGTGGTCTCTCTAATTGGTGGTGCCTTTGGGCCTTTGAAAGACGGCTTTTCCAATTGACTCCAGGTGCCGGTCTTCTTAGGTTTTAAGAATGGCGTACGAGCCGAATCCCTTGATGATCCTGCCTTTTGGTGTGCTGTTGGCCGCGATTGCGCTGGCTCCCCTCTGGTTTTCGGATTGGTGGTCGCGTCATTACCCCACAGTCGCCTTCGGGCTGGCGGCCACGGTGTTGGGCTATTACCTCTTCGGCCTGCCCCCCGCTGCGCGGGTGACGGTCCTGCACACGGGCATCGAGTATTTCAGCTTCATCATCCTGATCGGGTCGCTGTTTGTTGTGTCGGGGGGCATTCACATCACCGTCAAGGGCGAGGCCACCCCAAAGGACAACGTGGTGTTTCTGTTAGTGGGGGCGGTGCTGGCCAATTTTCTCGGCACCACCGGGGCCTCCATGGTGCTCATCCGACCGTGGATTCGGATGAACAAGTACCGGGTCACCACCCATCATGTCGTCTTCTTCATCTTTGTGGTGTCCAATGTCGGGGGGTGTTTGACGCCCATTGGTGATCCGCCGTTGTTCCTGGGGTATCTGAAGGGGGTGCCGTTCTTCTGGGTGGTGGAGCGCTGCTGGCCGATGTGGCTGACCGGGGTGGGTATTTTGCTGGCGATGTTTTACATGGTGGACCGCAAGAATTACCTGCGGGCGGCCAAGTCCGTGCGGGCGCACCTGGCCGAACCGGAGGGTGCCTGGCGGTTCAGCGGCAGCCATAATGTGTTGTTTCTGGCCATGATCCTGGGTTCGGTGTTCATCAATGATCCGCCCTTTTTGCGGGAGGGGATCATGATCGCAGCGGCCCTCGGCTCCTGGTTTTCCACCAAGCAGGCGGTGCACAAATCCAATGATTTCAACTTCCACCCGATCAGGGAGGTGGCGATTCTTTTCATTGGCATCTTTGCGACCATGATGCCGGCCCTAGATTATCTGAAGGGCCATGCCGCCAGTCTGGGCAGTGCCACCCCCGCCTTCTTCTACTGGGGGAGCGGCAGTCTTTCCAGCGTGCTGGACAACGCCCCGACCTACCTGAGCTTTCTCAGCGCGGCCATTGGCTTTGCCTCACCGCCAGAGCTGGTCAAAGCGGTGATGGAGCATCTCCGGGATAACGCGGCCCAACTGGCGGCGCTGACCGGCCCGAATGCGGAACCCATCCGCCAGGCGGTGGAGGCCTTGCAGCGGTTTCATCCGGACTTGCTGGCGGCGGGCAAAGTCACCACCGCCGACGTGGAACTGGCGCTCATCCTGGGCAATGCGCTTTGGGTCAAATGCCTGGTTGCGATCAGTGTGGGCTCGGTGTTTTTTGGCGCCAACACTTATATCGGCAACGGCCCCAATTTCATGGTAAAGGCCATCGCGGACCAGCAGAGGGTGCATACCCCGGGTTTTCTGGGGTATGTGTTCAAGTTCACCCTGCCCTTCATGCTGCCGATGCTCTTCGTGGTCTGGCTGATTTTCTTCCGTTAACGCGCCCCGGCCTTGCGCCGCACGGCCTGGGCAAAGCGGTCTTTGCGGATCACCGCACGCTTGTGCAAGCCGCGGGCGATGCGTTCCTGCGCGTCCCGGGCCTCAATGGTGAAGGTGACCCGGGCACCTTCTGCCTGCACCACCCGGGCCACACACGTGACCGTCTGGCCGGGCGGGGTGGGAGCCAGGTGCGCGATTTCCACCTCCATGCCCACCGAGCTTTCACCCGGCTCCAGAAAGGGGACTAGCAATTCCCGCGCGGTCCGTTCCAGCCAGCCCAGCAGTTGCGGGGTGGAGAGCACCCCCGGCATGCCGTCGGTGGCAAAGTCGATGAGGTGGCTGGCGGCCACCACGAACTGCAGCTCATGGCTGGTGCCAATGGGTGGTTTGTTCTTCATGGATGAATGGGTTTTCTGCGGGGTCCCCAGGCGTTTCAGGCACTCAAATCCAACGCCTCCGGTTATTCCTCTCGGACGGTCAGGCCGGCGATATCCACCGTGTAATCCGGAGGCAGGGTGAAGGCCAGTTCGGCGGCAAAATCCTTGCCGGGGGCCACGTTGACCTTGAAGGGCTTCCACTGTTCGGTGGTGCGCAGGGATTGTTCCGCAAACTTGTCAAAGGGGCTGAAAAACTGGCGGATGGCGAGGGTGATTTCCTGGCGTTTGGCGCTGCGGACCCAGCCTTCCACGACGAGCCGGGCTCCGACCTTTCCAATGAAGCGCGGACCCGTGAGCTGGGCCAGGCCGCGGGTGGGACTGGTGACGGACATCTGCAGGGCCGTGACATCCGCCTGCGGGCCATCCGTCAGCCTGGTGTAAGTGACCGAGACGGAGGTGGCGGTGCTGGCGTCGTCCCAGCCCTTGGGCAGCCAGCCTTTGGAAATTCCGCTCTCGCGGTTTCTGGAGGTGATCTCCCGGCCTTCTGGTCCGAAGGTTTTAACCGCTTTCGGATCGATCTTCAGAGCGGCTTCCATCACCGGGTAGGCTTCGGCGAAACGGCTTTGCGCCAACAGCACCTGGGCGCGCGTCCAAGCAACAAACGGGTTGCCGGCATCATAGCTCAGGGCGAGCCGGGAATAAAAATCAGCCTGATCGCCCTCCTTGCTCAAGGATGCTAGTTTGGCCAAGGCCAGGCCGTTGCCAGGTTCCATCTGCAATGCCTCGGTCAGGTTGTTGGCCCCTCCCTCATCCACGCGTCTTTGCACGTACTCCCTCACTGTCATGGTGGCGGCTGGGGAGATCGTCCGGGTGGAGCGGTCGGCCAGGAACCATTTGCCCCATGTCTGATAGGAGCCATCTTCCGGAGTTTGGGCCAGTTGTGCACGCAGGGCTGACATCCGTATCTGGGCGTCCTGCACCGGCTCTGCGCCACCGGCGTCACTGAGTCGGAAGCCGCCAACCGCTTCAGCCAGTTCGCCCAGCCAAGTGGGTGGCTGGGTGGGGATGGCAATCAGGCGCACCCGGGCTGACTTGTCCTCGCCGCAGGTGGCCACAAACCGGTTGTCGCCGCTGAAGGCCCCGCCTTGTATCGTCCCCATCTGGGTCAGAGGATCGGTCAGCAACTTGCCGGTGGCGGCGTCCCAGAGGTGGGCTTTCCTTTCTTTCGAGATGGTCAGCAGGAAGCGGCCATTGGGGCTGAAGATCGCCTGCACCACCTTGTCCTCGTGCTTGAGCGGTTCGGTGAGGGGGCGGCCAGTCTGGGCATCAAGCACCAGCACTTGCTTGTCATCGGCGGCCGAGGCCAGCAAGGTTCCGTCCTGGTTGAAGGCGACGCTGTTGACAGCGGCTTCGTGCCGGAATGAAGCCAGGAGTTTGGCGGTCGGCATGGCCCACAGGTGGACCATGCGATCCCGGCCCCCGGTGGCCACCCGGGTGCCATCCGGGTTGACCGTGGCGCAGGTGACTTCTGCTTCGTGCGTCATGAGACCATCGACCGGGGTGCTGGTGGCTACGTTCCAGAGGCGGGCGGTTTTATCCTCGGAGGAGGTGACAATGAATTGGCCGTTAGCGCTGAACTGGGCCGAGTTGACCTGCGCCTTATGTTCCAGCGGTTTGCCGACCAGTTTGCCGGTGGCCACATCCCACAGGAGGGCACCGGAACCACGGGACACGGTCAGCAGGCGGGTGCTGTCCGGGCTGAAGGAGAGGGAGAGAATGCGACCATCGTGGGTCAGCGGTTGGCCCACCGCTTTGCCGGCGGCGGTGTCCCAGAGGCGTACCGTATTGTCATCACTGCCCGAGGCCAGGAGTTTGCCATCCGGGCTGAATTGGACGCAGGTGGCGCGGCGGGTATGTTCGAAGCCGGGGAAAAGCAGCTTGCCGCTCAGCACCTCCCAGAGGCGCACGGAGCGGTCATCCGATGCGGTGGCGGCCCACCGGCCGTCAGAGCTCAGGGCGACGGCGTTGACGTAGGCATCATGAACCAGCGGTTCCAGCAGCGGTTCGCCTTTCAGCGCGGTCCAAATTTGGGTCTGTCCGTCGTTGGCGGCAGTGAGGATGAAACGCCCGTCCGGGCTGAAGCGTGCCGCCGTGACCTGGCCATTGTGGCGCAGCGCCTCGGCTACGTTCTCTCCAGTGGTGGAATTCCAGAGCCGGACGGTGCGGTCAGCCGAGGCGGTGAGCAGCAGGGTGGCATTCGGGTTGAAGGAGACGCTTCGCACCGCATCATCGTGCAGGATGGGAGGGGTGATGGGTTTGCCCGTGGCGGCATCCCATACGCGGGCCGTGCGGTCGGACGAGGCGGTGGCGACGGTCTTGCCGGAGGGGCTGAACACCGCGCAGTCCACCCAGTTGTTGTGCTTCATCGGCTCGCCCACAGGCATGCTGTCGGATACGTTCCAGATCCGGGCGGATTTGTCACCGGAGGCGGTGACCACCCGTTTGCTGTCCGGGCTGAAATTGACCATGACCACGCCGCCCTCGTGTTTGAGCGGCTCCCCCAGCGCCTTGCCGGTGACATCCCAGAGGCGCGCGCTTTGTCCGGCGGCGGTGGCGACCAGCTTGCCATCCGGGCTGAAACCGGCCCAGAGCACGCGGCTGTCATGCCCCATCGGCTCGCTCACTGGCTTGCCGGTGCCAGCCTCCCACAGCCGGGCGGTGCGGTCCTGCGAGGCGGTGACAATCAGTTTGCCATCCGGGCTGAAGCTGGCGCCATGCACCCAATCCGCGTGCTTCATGGCTTCGCCCACGGGCTTGCCGGTGGCGGTTTCCCACAGGCGGGCGGTGCCGTCCTCGGAGGCGGTCAGCAGCCACTCGCCGTTGGGGCTGAACTGGACGCCGTTGACTTTTCCCTTGTGCTGAAGCGGGGTGGAAAATGCCTGGCCGGTGGCCGTGGTGAAGGTGACCACCTGCTTGTCCGCCGCCACGGCGGCCAGCTTGCCATCGGGGCTGAAATCCACGGCCACCGGTTTGCCGTTGACCGCCAGGGGAGTCATCAGGGCCAGCGCCCAGTTGCGGTAGCCCAGCAGGGTGGTCAGCCGGGCGGCCACGGAGTCGTTGCGCGGGTCAAAGCGCAGCGCGCGGGCCAGATAGGCCAGGGCGCGGCCCTCCTGGCTTTCATCCACCAGCTTGGCGGCCGAGCTGAAATCGGCGGCGGAAAGAATCCGGCGGATGGTTTGTTCGCGCTCCTCCGCCTTCTGCCGTTCGGTGACCGCGACTTTCTCGGATTCCTGCGCCTTTTTGCGTTCGGTCAGGGCGTCGTTCCGGGCGGCGATGGCCTGGATCTCGCTTTCCTTCGCCTTGCGTTCCTGGTCCTTGGCCGCCTGCTCGTTTTCCTTGGCCAGGCGGGCGGATTCCTGGGCCTGCACCTTGGCTTTGGCCTCCTCATCCTTGGCCCGTTTCTCACCGTCCAGGGCGGCCTCGGCCACCTTCTTCTTCGCTTCGGCCTCGGCCTTGGCCTCAATGGCCCGTTGCTCGGAGGCCCGGGCTTTGCCCTCGTTGATCTGCGCCTCGCGGCGGGACATCTCGGCGGCGAAAATCCAGTAGATCATCACGCCCATCAGACAGATGGCGGCGCCCAGCAGGGCCACCATTTGCCGCTGGCGGCGCTCGTGGTCGCGCTGCTTCAGGTCATCAAAGTTGACTCCCAGCAGGCCGGCCAGCAGTTTGAGCAGGGCGTTGGCCTTGCCGTCCTTGCCCGGTCGTGCGTCGGCCGCGATTGGCTCCGTCGGGATCGTGGTCACCCGGCGTTCGGCGTCCACCCAGAAGCGGACCGCCTCCGGAAAACATTCCTGCAGGCCCAGCTCCGGGTGCTCGGTGGCGTTGGGTTCGCCATCCACAATCACACACAGCACCCGATCCTCGCGTCCGAACGACTTGAAGATTTTAACCTCCTGATTGACCCACTGGGAGGCGGCGGAGCGGGGGGAGCAGATGACGATCAGGTAGCGGGACTGCTGCAAGGCGCGGGAAAGATTGTCGCCTAGGTTGGCGGAGCCCGGCAGTTCCTCGCGGTCGCGGAAGATGGGAAAGAGCCGCTCCGGAACCACCCCGCTGCGGGAGGGTTTGCCGATCAGGTTCTTGGGGACCTTGTAGGTCTCCATGCTCTTGTGGAGCCAGTCGGCGAAGGCGCTGTCAGCATGGCTGTAACTGATGAACGCCCAGTATTTGAACTCGGCTTGCTGGGGGTTGGGATGGTCGCCTGACATGATGTGGGGTGTTGATCAGCGCGTTGCGGTGGGGGCACGGTCCAAGCCTTTCGGGCGGCCGCCGGTCCGTCGCTCCAATAGCTGAATATCAAATTGAT
>CAIYYI010000181.1 GCA_903930345.1 uncultured Verrucomicrobiota bacterium | reverse complement strand
GGTTTTCGGCTGTTTGTTTTGCCGGGTGGCGGGCTGGATGATCGGATGGCCCAGGAAATGGGACGCGGACGAATGCAAGATGTCGGCTGGACATTCGATGACAAGGGGATGGCCGACAGGGTTGGGCGACGGCCGGGAAGAGATCGCCCGGAGAATCACCAGCTGACATTGATGCTGTATTCATTACGTGATATACACTCGCAAAAATGCCGCGGCCCGGCAAGCCGGATAGGTGTGTTTTTGTTGTATGATACAATACTTTTATGGGTGATGGTTATGGCCAAAGATGACTAAACGTGACCAAAGGTGACCGGACGTGACTGAAAAATGAAATCGGGCGGCCGAAGGCGGAATGAGGACGGGGAGGTCCCCAAACCGGCAATCAGGTACGCATAAGAATTCCCTCCGGTCACCAGACCCTGATTTTGACCACCCCCCGGCCCAGCTTTTCAAAAGGCCCGACGGCAGGCGCGGCAGATTTTCGTTTCGTATCGAGATAATCCCGGTCCAAGACCAGTGGGGAGCCATGCGGATTGACATAAGGGAGCCCGGCAACTGCGGTCCGGCCGAACAGGTCCGTGGTGACCAGCACCGTGGTGGGCGTTTTCAGTTCCGGCCCGGCAGCGAAATCCAGCCAGACCTGGCGGTCGTGCTCGCGCACCCGCACGAGCGGGTTCAGGCCGTTGAAAACGGCGGGCTGAGACTCCCGGGCGTAAGGGCGGGCCCCGTTGAGGTAAAGATTGCCGCCGGTCTGCAAGGGGCGCTCGCGGACATCATACACCGCCAGGCCCGTGCCGGAGGCATTGGTGGCACCCGCACCGACAAAGATATTGTTATAGAAACGATCATCGCCACCGGAAATGTTGGTCAGGCCGGCGAGCACGGTGGCGTGCGGGGGGTGGTAGGGGGTATCGCGCCGGAGCTCTTGGCGATTGACGATTTTGCCCGTGAACAGGTTGTGCGCATAAGCACCGCCCTGGGACCAATCCTGCAAACCGATGCCGGAGAGGAAGAGATTGTGATCGACGAGAAACGGGCCGTGGTTGACCTCAACGAACAGGTCATCGGTGGTGTTGCGGTAGCAGAGGTTGCCGGTGATGCGGGTGCCCTGCGCCATCCAGTCCATCCAGAGGGCGCGGCCGGCGTCATGGATGCGGTTGTGGCGGATCACGACATCAATGGCGGCGTGGAGCTTGATGCCGCCCATCTCGGCGCCCGAGAACTGGCGTTTGGCCCAGATGTTGAAAATGTGGTTGTCATGGATCTGGCTGAAGATGGCGCCCAGGCTGCCGCAGATGCCGGTCTGCTCGCAATCCGAGATGACATTGCGGCGGACGATGTGGTGGCCGATGGTCTCCGGGTTCCAGCCGTTGGCGAGCGCGCGCTCAATGGTTTTGACGTAGCCTTCAGCGGAATTAGCCGAGGTGTTGTCCCATTGGTCGCTGTATTTGCCGAGCGTGATGCCGGAGCATTTCGAATCGGTGACCACATTGTCTTCAATGATCCAGCCCCGGCTCCAGTGGGTGCCGATGAGCCCGACCTGGCCGGCGGTGGGCGGCGCCCACTGGGTGGCGGCATGGGACATATGAAAGCCGCGCACCGTCAGGTAATTCACGCCGGGGGCGGCGGGATAAAAGACCGTCCGGCGGACATTGATCTCAACCAGCTGCTCGTTAGGGTTCCGGTCATGGAAGTTGGCGTAAAGCGTGATGCCGGCGTCATCGCTCTCGCAGTACCAGGTCCAAGTGGAGCCATCGGGATCAGCGGCGCCCGGCACGGGCCGGGGATTGACGACGCGATCGAGCTGCGGCATTTCCCACAGGGATTTGCCATTGAGGTAAACCTCCCCGGTGTGATGGGGCCGGCGGTGGTCATTGAACCAGTCGCCTTTGATGAGATCCCGGTAAGGGTTGTAGTCGCCAAAGAAGGAATTGGGCAGGGTAACAGTCCAGACGCCGGGCTTGAAAAGCCGCCAGCCGCGCACGATCTCGGAGCCCTTGAGGAAGACGCGCTCGCCGGCGGCGGCCCGGTAAGTGATGCGGCGGGCGTCGGAGAGGCCGCCGCGCGGCGGGGTGACGCATTCCCGGTAGGTGCCGGCATGCACGGTAATGACATCCCCCGGCTGGGCCACGCGGGCGGCGGCGGAGAGGGAACGGAAGGGCCGACGGCGCGAGCCGTCCTGCGCGTCGTCGCCCTGGACAGTGACATGAAATTCGGCGGCCAGAGCCAGCAGGGGCGAGACAGCCAGCAGCAGGATTGCGGTGAGGTGGTTCATAAAGCGGATTTGGTCGGTGTCACGGGGATTATGAACAGAAACGCTCAGCGAGGCAACATTGCCGCGCACAATATTAAAGGAATTGGGCTGGGGAGTGGGGACGGGAGAGGGCGGCAGCGGGGGAAGGTGGCATTGACGATCCAACCCAGTGCTGCTATGGATGAGCGTCATGATGCTCACTCGTATTTTATTGGCGTTGGTGCTGATTGGTTTTCTGGGGGAGCAGACAATGGGGGCGCAGACCTTTCTGGTATCGCCGGGGGCAAGCTGGAAATACCTGGATAACGGATCCAACCAGGGGACAGCCTGGCGGGCGACCAACTTCAACGACAGCGCGTGGGCCAGCGGTCCAGCTGAGCTGGGCTATGGGGACACTGCCGATGGACGCCCCGAGCGCACGGTGGTGAGCTACGGCACCAATGCCAGCGCCAAATATGTCACGACCTACTTCAGACATACGTTCGTGGCCACTCCCAACAGCTTCACCAACCTGGTGCTGGGGGTGGTGAGGGACGACGGGGCGGTGGTTTACCTGAACGGGGCGGAAATCTGGCGCAATAACATGCCCCTGACCGCCATCAGCTACCTCACCGCCGCCTCCACCAACGTCACCGGGGCGGACGAAGCGACCTTTTTCCTCGCCAATCTGAATCCGCTGCTGTTGCGCACGGGCACGAACGTGCTGGCCGTGGAGATTCATCAGAATACAACCACCGGAACCGACATCAGCTTTGACCTGTTCCTAGCGGGGCAGACGGCCGGCGCAGCGACCGCCGCCCTGGCGGTCCATGTGGCCCCCGGCGGGAATGATGGCGGCCCGGGCAGCGCGGGGCAACCGCTGGCGACGCTGGAACGGGCACGGGACCTGGTACGGTCCTACGCGCAGGCGGGTTTTCTCCCGAAGGGCGGTGCCGTGATCGAAGTGGCCGGGGGCCGCTACGAGCTGGCCCGCCCGCTGGACCTGGCGGCCGGGGATTCAGGGACCGCGACGGCACCGGTCATCTGGCGCGCGCGAGCGGGGGAGGAGGTGCTCATCACGGGCGGCCGGATGGTGAACGGCTTCACGCCGGTGAGCGATGCGCCGACGCTGGCGCGGCTGGACCCCGCCGCGCGGGGGAGAGTGTACGCCGCCGATCTCCGGGCGGAGGGCATCACCAACTTCACCCTGCTGACGGCCGGGAGCACCTGGGCGCAAAGCGATCCCGGGCTGGAGGTCTTTTGGGCCGGGCAGCCGATGACCCTTGCCCGGTGGCCCAACGACGGCTATGCGCGGATCGTCGATGTGCTGGGGGCCACACCGTTCAACGTGCGCGGAACCACCGGCACAGTGGAGGGCATCCTGCTGTACAGCGGGGACCGGCCCACCCGCTGGATAGGCGAGCCGGAGGCCATGGTACACGGGTACTGGTGCTGGGACTGGGCCGACCAGCGGCAGCGGGTGCAGGCGATCGATCCCGTCAACCACATCCTCACCATCGCGGCACCGTACCACACTTACGGGTATCGACCAGGCCAGTGGTTCTACGCGTTCAACCTGCTGCCGGAACTGGACATGCCCGGCGAATGGTACCTTGACCGGACGGCAGGCCTCCTCTACTTCTGGCCGCCCGGTCCGCTGACGAACGGGGCGGTGATGGTCTCGGCACTGAGCACCCTGCTGACGGTCAGCAACGCGTCATACGTCACGTTTGAGGGATTCACCTTTGAGGGGGCGCAGAGGATGGCGATCAGCATCTCGGGCGGGATGACGAACCGGCTGCAATCGTGCACCATCCGCAACGTGGGGAAGAATGGCATCTCGCTGCAAAACAGCCCGGGCAGCGGCGTGAGCGGGGGGCACATTTACTTCTGCGGGGACAGCGGCATCAGCCTGGGGGGCGGGACGCGAGCCACGCTGACACCGGCGGGAATGTACGTGGAGCAGAGCCACCTGCACCACTGGAGCCGGTGGAATCCGGTCTACCATGCCGGCATCGTGGTGAGCGGAGTGGGCAACCGGATCGCGCACAACTCACTCCATGACGCGCCGCACGAGGGGATCGCCTTTGGGGGCAACGACCACCTGATCGAGTTCAACGAGTTTCACAACCTGGTGAACGAGTCGAACGATGCCGGGGTGATCTACTCCGGCCGCACCTGGAGCACACGCGGCCATGTGATCCGCCACAACTACTTTCACCATATCTACGGATTTGAGGGCGGAGGAGCGAACTGCGTCTACCTGGATGACCAATTCTCCTCGGCGCTGGTGTACGGGAACCTTTTTTACCAGGTGCCGCGCGGCGTGCTGGTGGGGGGTGGGCGGAACAACTTCATTGGCAACAATGTCTTTGTGGCATGCCAGACCTCGATCAGCCTTGATGCGCGGGGGCTGGGCTGGGCGTCCACCGCGCTCACGACGCTGAGCAACGAGCTGGTGTCGCTGCCGTACCAGGGGGCCACCTGGAGCGCCCGCTACCCGGAGCTGACGAACGTATTCAACGAGAACCCGATGGCGCCGATGGGCAACGTCATTGGAACCAACATCGCATGGGCAGGCGGCTGGACGAGCATTGAGACGGCAGCGCAGGCCGGGGTGCTGCTGACGAACAACCTGACCGGAATTGATCCGCTGTTTGCGGACACCAACCGGCTGAACTTTGCGCTGCAGTCCAACTCGCCGGCGTTCGCCCTCGGGTTCCAGCCATTGCCGCTGGCGCAAATCGGCCCCGACCCGGCCCTGCCGCATGCGCCGTGGCCACCCACGCTGACCCTGGTGAGCCCCCGGCACCTCACGACGCACGGCGCACCGGCGGACTTGCAGATAGACGCGGTGCTGTCAGACCCCGCCCGGAGCGCCGGGGGCGTGGACTTTTTCGCTGGCAACGCCTGGCTGGGGCGGCTGACGAGCGGTCCGCCGCACAGCTTCACCTGGTCAAACACCCCGGCGGGGCGATACACGCTGGCCGTGCAGCCGGCGGAGGCCGACACCGTGGGCGGGACCCTGAACCGGGTGGTCGTGCAGCTGGAGGAGAGCATTGTCGCAGCGGGCTCCACCTGGCGGTACCTGGACAACGGATCCAACCAGGGCACGGCCTGGCGGGGGACCAACTTCAACGATGCCAGCTGGAAGACCGGCCAGGCGGAGCTGGGCTACGGCGACGATGCGGAGGGACGGCCAGAGCGGACCGTCGTCAGCTACGGACCGAACGTGGGCGCAAAATATATCACCACCTACTTCCGCCGGGCCTTCAACGTGCCGGACCCGGCGCGCTACACGAACCTGGTGATGGGGCTGCTGCGGGATGATGGGGCGGTGGTTTACCTGAACGGCACGGAAGTTTTCCGCAGCAACCTGCCGACCGGCGCGGTGACCCACACCACCCAGGCCATCAGCTCCATCGGCAACGAGGAGACGGTGTACACGCAGACGAACTGGCCGGCCGCATGGCTGCGACCCGGAACGAACTGGCTGGCGGTGGAGATCCACCAGGTGAATGGGACCAGCTCGGACATCAGCTTTGACCTCTACCTGATGGGGCAAATGGACAGCCCCACGCCGCGGCTGGGGATCCGGCGGGGGCAGCAGGCCCTGGGCTTGGAATGGCCGGCGGAGACGAGCGACTTCCTCTTGGAATCCACCACGAACACGCAGGGGGGAGGGTGGCAACCGGTCCGGGCGGTGCCCGCGCTGCAGGACGGGCGCGTGCGGCTGAACCTGCCGGCGGATGCAGACCGGCGCTTTTACCGGCTTGTCCAGCCGTAACGGGGAGGGGGCGGGAAATAAGAACGGCAAAAAGTCATTGAGGAAGGCGGTTCAGGTGGAAATCAAACGAAAGCAGGAGTTGGAGGATCCGGGGCTGGATGGGATATGGGTTTCATAGCCAGTTCATGCCGCCCAGTCGGCGCAGAGGAGTTCGGCCTGCGCGAGCACGGTTTTCACGGCTTCTTCCTGCAAATCCGGCGGGTAGCCATGGCGGTTCAGGATGCGCTTCACCATGACTTTGATCTTCGCGCGGGCGCTTTCGCGGAGGGTCCAGTCGATGGTCACGCTTTTCTTCACCTGCGTGATTAACTCTGCGGCGATGAGCTTGAGCTTCGCGTCGCCCATCGCGGTCACGGCGGAATTATTCGCGGCGAGGGCGTCGTAAAATGCCTTCTCGTCATCGGTCAGGCCCATCTCCTTGCCTGCCTTGGTGGCGGCGTCGAGGTCTTTGGCGAGCTTGATCAGCTCTTCGATGACCTGCATCGAGCTGATGGCGCGGTTGTGGTAGGCGTCGAGGGTCTGCTTGAGCTTCTCGCTGAAAATCTGGCTCTGCACGAGGTTGCGCTTGGAACGGACTTTGAGTTCGTCCTTGAGCAGCTTCGCCAGCAGCTCGGCGGCGACGTTCTTGTGCTTGAGGCCGCGCACCTCGGCCAGAAACTGGTCACTCAAGATGCTGAT
>CAIYYI010000180.1 GCA_903930345.1 uncultured Verrucomicrobiota bacterium | reverse complement strand
CAACACACTCCAGCAAAAGGTGCCCAGGCGCATTTTCATCGGGCAGCCTCCTCCAATGAGGCCAGCGTCGTGGTGAGTTTGGTTGCGATTTGAGCCCGGTCCTGCCGGGAAAGCCCGCCCCCATAGCGGGCCTGGTTGCAGGCGGTGAACAATTCCCCCAGCATCGCCAGCAATTCCGGCGGAAATCCGCTGGGGCGCAACCGCTCCTCCAGAACGGCTTCGGTGATGGCTGAGGCGGGCAGATCCAGACGCGCCCCCAATTGCTCCTGCAACAGACGGAAGACCAGCGCATAGAACGGTTCCGCCTCGGGGGCGGCTGCCAGCCCGGGCATCTGTTGCAGCCCATCCTGAACCAGGCGGCGCACTTCCAAGCGCCGTCGCCGCCGGGGGTCGGCGGCCCGGGCCTGCGCCCGCTGGTGCCACCAGAGGGTGAGGCCCAAGAGCCCCGGTGGCAGCAGGTTGAACCACAGCCAACCCAAGGACCAGGCCGAACCGCCCCCGGAGGGGGACAGGGTTCCCAAGTGCGGTTTGATGTGGACGATTTCCGAAGGACTGGCCGCCACCGTGTTGGTGCTCACTTCCGGCGTCGGGGTGGGGTTAAAGATGGTCGTCTGACCACCGCTGGGGCGGACGATGATGTCAAAGCGGGGTCCGGTCAAAGTCGCATAGGCCCGTTTGACGGGATCAAAATACGTAAAAACCAAGGGGGGGATTTCTTTGAGGCTGATGTTCTGGGGCACCACTGTTTGCTCGAAATTCATGGTGCCAACCAGGCCCAGGTTGTCCGTGGTTTCCAATCGGTTGATCGCCGGGTACACCTTGAAACCCCTCCACTGCGGTTGTTCCGGCAGTTTGAGGGAATCGAGAGCCCCCTGGCCGGTGATCTGGATTTTGAGGGTGACGGGATCTCCAACCGCCACGTTGGTGGGGGCCGCTGTGGCCGTCAAACGGAATTGGCCAATGGCACCGCTGAACGTTCCCGTCCCGCTATCCGTCGGGAGGGGCAGCGCGGTCAATTTCACCGGATCGCTCTTCAGATTCATGGGCACGGCACGATATTGCGGGCCAAAAAAGCCGAAGGGATCATCAAAGGGACTGCGACGTCGTCCATTGTTGACCGGCTGCAGCGCCTCCAAGGAGGCCTCCACCGGTCCCAGCGCTACGGGACCCGTCTTCGCCGCCCGGGCGGTCAACCGGAACACCGCCAGGTTGTAAACCTGCCCATTCAGTTGGGTTTTTGATTGGGCCGGGGGAGTGTACTCGCTCAGCGAAAAACCCTCCGCCTTCAGTTGTGGGCGTTGAATGTTCTGGGCGTTCAGCCAGTACAAGTGAATTTCCACCGGCATCGGTTCGCCTACGTACACCTCATTTTTGGGGACCACCAGGCGGACCAAGGCGGGTTCGGGACCGGCCGTGGCGGCAGGTGGCACCTTGCCTTTGACCACCTTCAATTTCAATTCCTGGCTGGCCATGACCTGCCCACCGATGGAGGCTTTGAAAGCCGGTATGGTGAAATCCCCCTCCCGCGTCGGTTCCAAGGTGTAGTTGAAAACCTGACGGTTGACCGGTGTGCCGGTGCCAGTGGCGATTTCCGTGCGCATGGCCACGCTGGTGACTTGCAACCCGTTCATTTCGGGCAACTGCGGGGCGCCATTCAGTTGCGTGTTTTCAAAAGCGAGGCTGAGAGTGGCGCTTTCCCCCAGGGGAATGACGTTGCGATCCAGGGAAGCGGTCAGGGAGGCGGCCCCCAAGGCCGGCCATGCGGCCAGCCAGAATAGGAGCACCCAGATGGGCCAATCGTGGCCGACCCGGCTTCTGGCAGCACCATCCAGCCGATGTTGATTTGATCTGTTACACATGTCCGAACAACCCGTGCATTCTTGTCAGTTGGCTTTGACCACTGCAAGCGCAGGTTTGTTCAGAGGTGTATCCAGCTTGCCGATAACGTGTTGGCCGAGCAATATCCACCTTTGGCCCGGCGGCTGTCGCCCGGGGGGCAGTCGGTGGTTCAACTGGAAAAACGGCCGCCGGGTGTGACCTCTGGCTCCCCGGGCACGCTCGTTTTCAGTTGGCAGTCGATTTTGCAAATGTGGTTTTTCAGCCAATCCCCCAGCATTTCCTTCAGTTTCAACGTGGCGGACGTGGTGGCCCCATCCCGTTCCACCATCTCCAACAGTTGTCCATAATCGGCAAGAAAGCGCGTGTGGGCATCCTTGTTTTGCTGCCCGGCCGGGCACCGGTGCTTGTCCATGATGGTTTCCTCATGCGCAAAGTGGTTCTGAGCGTATTCGCCGAGGAAATGCAGCATTTCCAGCAGTTCCTTCCGCCCGGTGCCCCGCAGGCAGGCGTCATGCAGTTGGTTGATGCGTTGGATGAGCACTTGATGCTCTTGGTCTACCTGAGGCACACCAGTGGACATGCTCTGGGCATCCCAGTCGATGAGGGGCTTGGTTTTGATAAACGGCAAACCCTGCGTGGGTTCCGGGGTGGCCGCCTGAGGTGGCATGACCTCCGGCACGTCCTGATGCCGTTTGTCAGGCCGGAGGTGGAGGCTGTTTTGAGGGGTGGTTTTCATCCGGGGCACCTTGTGCTCCTGGGTGGCCCCGACCTCAATCCGGCCTTCGATGACCCGGAGCAAGGTGTTGACCGCGTGGGTCAGCGTCCCGGCTTGCGCATTGAGTTCCTCGGCGGCGGCGGCGCTTTCCTCGGCCCCGGCGGCGTTGGCCTGGGTGACACTCTCCATTTGCCCCATGGCGGTGCTGACCTGCCCGATCCCCTGGGTCTGCTCGCGGGATGCCGCGGCGATTTCAGCCACCAACCCGTCCACCTCCTGGATCTTTCGCACGATATCCCTCAGCCCGGCAGCCACTTTGTCGCTGATCTGCACGCCATGCCGACTTTTCACCACGGAATCCTCAATGATGCTGGCCGTTTCCTTGGCCGCCTGCGCGCTGCGCCGGGCCAGGGAGCGGACCTCCTCCGCCACCACCGCAAAGCCCTTGCCCGCCTCCCCGGCGCGCGCCGCTTCCACAGCCGCGTTCAGGGCCAGCAGATTGGTTTGGAAGGCAAACTCATCAATCGTTTTAACCACCTTGGCAATGTTGCTGCTCGCGACCTGGATATCCTTCATGGCGGTCGCCATTCTGGTCATATCCTGCGTGCCGGTTTCCGCTGCGGAACGCGCGGAACGGGTCAGGTCGCTGGCTTGTTGGGCATGGTCGGAATTCGTCCTCGTCATGCTGGACACCTCCACCAAGGCAGCCCCGGTCTCCTCCAGAGCCGCCGCCTGGCGACTGGCATTCTCGGAGACCTCCATGCTGGCAGTGGATATTTCAGCGGCCGTGCTGGTGATGGTGCCGGTGCTGCTATCCAGTTCCTGCGCCACCAGACGCAGATCCCGGCCCAGGGAACGGACAAACAGGTACGCCAACCCCATGAGCACCAGACTGACCGCTGCCGAGGTGAGAATGATGGAAACGGCCAGGTTGCGATTGGCCCGCTCAATGCCCTGCCGGGTTTTTCCGATGAAAAAAGCGCCGATAATGGCTCCGGCCGGGCTCTTGATCGGCCATTAAACAGAGTTGTAAGTGGCTCCCTGAATTGTATTTATGCCAATTGCTGTTTGGCCTTTCTTTAACACGCTCTCCTCCAGGGTGGCATTGCTCAACTGGGTGCCCACGATCCGCTGTTGGCCATTGGAGAGGGTCGTGCTCACCCGGGTGTTACCCTTGAATATCGTGCATTCCACGCCGTACTTCTGCCGGATGCCATCCACCAGTTTATGGCTGGCGGAAATATCGTACCCGGTGGTGATGGAGCCAATGACTTGATTGCCCACCCGCACCGGACAACCGGCACGTAACGAGTACTTGACCACCGTACCCTCCTCAATGGCCGAGGACATTTCACCCGCCAGGGCCTTGAGCACGTTGGCCTGATTGCTGACATCGTCCCCAACCTTGTCCGCGTGTCCGCGAGCCACCACCCGACCCTTGGCATCCGCAATGGTGATCAGTTCCAATCCGGTTTGACGAAGGGTTTCCCGGCTGATTTTTTGGAGTACCGCAGTATTGGTCTGCTCGACTGCACCGGTGACATCCGGGCGGGTCGCCAGCAGAGTGGCCACTTCCAGCGCCTTGGTTTCCATCTGCCGGATATCGTGTTTGACGCTGTTGCTCAGAATCTCCAGGTCCCCTTCGGTTTGGGCGTTGAAGGCGGAGTTCACCCTGAACCAGGTAACCACCCCGACGGCGATGGTTAATACCAGCAGACTTCCGCCAACCAAGGCGGATATTTTGGTAGATAACGCTGCTCTCATGTGGCGACAAATTGACCCATGCTTCACGATTCGGCTTTATTCCAATGAGCTTTCAAGATGAGACTAAGGCGCGCCGGGTTTTGGGCCGCTGGCTAGGCGCGAGCGAGGCGCATATCCGCAGCGATCTGTAACGAGCGAGCAACAACGCCAGCGGCCCAAAGAACAAGCGAATTAGGCTCAGCTTGAAAGCTCATTGGAATTAGGTTCAGATGCGCCCGCACTGCGTTACGCCCAAACCTCCGGTACCACTTTGACCGCTTACGGTATTCGTTATCGGCGCTCCGTGACAAAAGCTTTGGGATATTTGCAGCGAATTGGAATTTGGATTGCTTTTTTGAGTCCGGATCGTTTTTCTAGCTCCGTCCATGCCCCATAACCACCAGGCTTTGCTCAAGTTAAGCGGTTTGATGAGGTTGGGAAGAGTCTCCAATCTTCCCACTGTGTGGTCCAACTGTCTGGCGGGCTGGCTGTTATGCGGAGGGGGAGAATTGGAAAGCTTCCTGCGCCTCACCTTGGGGGCAACCAGCCTTTACCTTGGTGGCATGTTCCTGAATGACGCCTGCGATGTCGTTTTTGATCGGGAACACCGTCCCGAACGGCCCATCCCCGGCGGGCTGTTTTCCGTCCGGGAGGTCTGGTTTTGGGGTGGGTGCTGGCTGCTGCTGGGCATCCTTTGCCTGGCGCTGTCGCAACCGGTGGCCTTCCTGCTGACCGCCTGCCTCACCGCCTCCATTTTGCTCTACAACGCCACCCACAAAACCGTCTCCTTTGCGCCGGTGCTGATGGGCATCTGCCGGGGGATCCTGTTCCTGCTGGCCGCTCTGGCCGGGGTGCAAGGCATGGATGGCTATGCGCTGTGGGCTGCGGTGACCTTGGGCGCTTACGTCGCCGGATTAAGCTGGCTCCCCCGGGCTCAACGCGCACCCGGATGGCTGCGCCACTGGCCGGTGGCGCTGTTGCTGGTGCCAGTGCTGCTGGCCCTGCTGGTGAACGATGGGGATTACCGGCAGCGCGGCTGGTTGCTGGCCGGTGTGCTGGTGCTCTGGATTGTCCGCAGTCTGCGCCTCGGGATGCCGGAACGTTCCATGGTCAGCCTGCTCGCCGGCATTGTGCTTGTCGATCTCCTGGCCGTGACCGGGGTGGATCCCGAGAATGCCCGTTATCTGGTGGCCTTTCCCGGTCTTTTCCTGCTCACCCTGATCCTGCAGCGGTTTGTCCCCGCCTCCTGATTCCGGCCCGCGATTTTCCATTGACCGGGCGGATTCCGCGCGGATGATGCGTTTATGAAAGTGATTCATGCCGCTGACGCCATGCAGAGACTGGCGTTGCAGTGGAGAAAGTCCAACCAGCGGGTTGCCTTGGTGCCCACCATGGGCTACCTGCATGCCGGCCACCTGAGCCTCGTCCACGAGGCCCGGCGACGCGTCGGTCCCGCCGGCCTGGTGGTGCTCAGTATCTACGTCAACCCCACCCAGTTCGCTCCGCATGAGGATCTGAGCCGGTACCCGCGTGATTTCGCGCGTGATCGCCAGCTTTGCCGCAAGGCGGGGGTGGATGTCATTTTCGCCCCGGATAACGAGGCCATGTACCCGGGCAAGGAGCAGGGCCAGTACAGCACTTTCGTGGTGGAGGAGGTGTTGGGTCGCGAACTGGAGGGCGGCACCCGCCCCACTCACTTCCGGGGCGTCACCACGGTGGTGGCCAAACTGTTCAACCTCGTGCTGCCGGAGTTGGCGGTCTTCGGGGCCAAGGATTTCCAGCAGTCGGCCATCCTCCGGCGCATGGTGAAGGATTTGAATTTTCCGATTGAGATGGTGGTGGCCCCGACCGTGCGGGAACCGGATGGCCTGGCCATGAGTTCCCGCAACAAATACCTTTCCCGCTCAGAGCGCCGCACGGCTCTGGTGCTATCCTATGGCATGGAGGTGGCCCGGCGGCTGCTCCTCCGACATCCCGGGGGCTTGCCGGTGCAAAAGGTAGTGGACCCCGTGGCGCGGATCATCAATAGCCAGCCAGCCGCACGACTTGATTACCTGGCGTTTGTCGACCCCCTCACTTTGCAGCCTCAAAAGCGCGTCCGCCCCGGTGTGCAAATGACCCTGGCGGTGTTCGTCGGAAAAACCCGCCTGATTGACAACACCCGCCTTTGAAGCCCCCTGCCCTGCTCGCGATGCGGCCCAATACGCGCCGTTTTCTCCGCCTCGCGCAGGTTCATGGCGTCATCCCGCCGTTTTGACATTCGTTCTAGTAAAACCACCCGCCCTTGGTAAAGTTTTCCTAAGCCAAGACAGTAATCTGTCGAACTGTTGAAAACAAACGCATGAGTACCAAAGGCACGATCCTGGCCGTGGACGACCATCCCGAGTCCCTGGCCCTGCTCGTGAACATCCTCGGCGGGGCCGGCTACGAGGTGCGGCCGGCCGATAGCGGCGAGCTGGCCCTGGCCGCCGTGGCCGCGCATCCGCCGGACTTGATCCTGCTGGATATGCGCCTGCCGGGCTTGGGCGGCCTGGAGGTGTGCCGCCAGCTCAAGGCCCGGGCGGAGACACGGCTCATTCCCGTCATCCTGTTCAGCGGCCACGCCGAGGTGCCGGAGTGGGTGGCAGGCCTGCGGCTGGGGGCGGTGGATTACATCGTCAAGCCGATCCAGCCCGAGCTGCTCCTGGCCCGGGTGGAGGTGCATCTCTCCCTGGGCCAGTCCCGCGCTGCCCTCCTCCGGCAGGAGGCCTCGCTCCGCCAGGCCAATGCGCAACTGCAAGCCGAGGTCAACGAACGCAAACGGATGGAGGTATCGCTGCGCGAGAGCAATGCGCGCTTCAACGCCATTGCCCTCCACACCCCGGACCATATCCTCATGCAGGACTGCGACTTGCGCTATCTGTTTGTCATCAATCCGCAGCTCGGTCTCACCCAGGCCGACATGATCGGCCGAACCGACCATGATTTCCTGGCCCGGGAGGACGCCGATCGGCTCACTTCCATCAAGCGGAAGGTGCTGGCAACCGGTCAACCGCAGCAGGTGGAGACCTCCCTGCTAAACCAACAGGGCCAGACCGAGTACTTTGACGGGGCTTACATCCCCAACTTTGACCAGGCTGGCCAGATCGATGGCCTGGTCGGTTATTTTCACAACACCACCGAACACCGGCGAGGCGTGGAAGCACTCGCCCAGAGCAAGCACCGGTTGGAACTGGCGTATCGGTCCGCTGCGGCAGCTCCTTGGGACTGGGATATGACTGCTCAGCGTCTGGACTGGTCCCCGGAGCTATTCGCCATGTTCGGCCTTGATTCTGGTGGGGCGGAGGCAAACTTCGAAACTTGGGAAAGGGTGATTCACCCTGAGGATCGCAAGCCGGCTGCGGATCAAATCGAACAAGCGATTAAAACGCGAGCCCCCCTCAACAATGAGTACCGCGTCATCCATCCAAACGGCCAAATCCGTTGGATCACCGCCTTGGGGGATACCACTTATGATCCCTCCGGCCATCCGGTGCGCATGACGGGCATCTGTATCGATATCACCGATCGCAAACAAGTGGAAATGGCCTTGGCAAAAAGCGAGGAAATATTTTCCAAGTCCTTTCGGGCCTGCCCGGAGGCGATGGCCATCAATTCGCTTGAGAATGGGCACTATGTCGAGGTCAATGATTGCTTTTTAAGGACGCTTGGTTTCGCGCGGGAACAGGTGATCGGGCATACCTCATTGGAATTGGGCGTCTGGGTTGATCTGGCCCAAAGGCAGCAGTTTGTGAACACACTCAGGCAAAACGGCTGTTTGAGGAATTTTGAGGCCCAATACCGGGTGCGCTCCGGAGCGGTGCGGGATTTCTTGGTCTCCAGCGAAACCATTGTATTGGAGGGAACGCCATGCAGCCTCAATTTCATGACCGACATCACCGAGCGCAAACGGGCCGAGGATGAGCTGCGGCAAAACGAGCTGATTCACCGCACCATTCTCCAGACTACCTTGGATGGCTTTTGGCTGCTGGATTTGCAAGGTCGGATCCTGGAGGTCAACGATGCCTACTGTCAGATGTCCGGGTTCTCACACGCTGAGTTGTTGCAGCGGTCGATCCCTGATTTGGAAGCGGACCAGTCCGCCGCAGATATTGCCACCAACCTCGCCATAATTCGGCAATCCAAGGGGGCCCGGTTTGAACGCCGCCATCGCTGCCGGGATGGCCGCCTCATCAACGTTGAAATAAGTGTCAGCTATCTGGCCACCTCCGGCGGCCGGCTTTTCTGTTTTATCCGGGACATCACCGAGCGCCTGCGCATCGAGCAGAACTACCGCATGCTCTTTCAGGAGATGCTGGACGGCTTTGCGCTGCATGAGCTGATCTGCGATCAACAGGGCAATCCTCGTGATTACCGTTTCCTGGCCTTGAATCCCGCCTTTGAACGGATGACCGGCTTGAAAGCCGAGGCCATCGTGGGCCGAACCGTCCTGGAGGTGATGCCCGGCACTGAACCCCACTGGATTGAGACTTACGGCCGCGTCGCTCTCACGGGCATACCTGTGTATTTCCAGAACTATTCCGCCGATCTCGGAAAGCATTTCCAGGTTTCAGCCTTCCGGCCGGCGCCCAACCAGTTCGTGTGCGTCTTCATTGATATCACCGAGCAGAAAAAGGCGGAAGCAGCCAAGGAAGAAGCGTTGCACCGCCTCCAGAAAATCGCCAGCCGGATTCCCGGATCGGTTTATAAATTCCGTCTGCGCCCCGATGGCACCGCTTGCTTCCCTTACGTCAGCGACGGCTTTCACAACCTGTTCCAGCTCCGCCCGGAGGAGGTCCGTGAGGATGCCTCCAATGCGTTTGCCCGCGCGCATCCCGACGACTACGCGGACCTCATTGCCTCCATCCGGCAATCGGCTCAAAATCTGACCCCGTGGGTCCATGAGTTCCGCACCAAGTTTCCGGATGGCACGGTGCGCTGGTTCTCTGGCAGTTCCCTCCCGGAGCGGGAGGCGGACGGCTCCACAATCTGGCACGGCTTCATCTCGGACGCCACCGAGCGAAAGGCTCTGGAGGAACAATTGCGCCAGGCCCAGAAATTGGAGTCCATTGGCCAGTTGGCCGGCGGTGTGGCCCACGACTTCAACAACATCCTGGCCGCCTTGATGATGAATTTCAGCTTGTTGCAGCAGGATCCGCATCTCGACCCGGAAACCCAGGAAACGCTGGAACAATTGATGACCGAGGCCACGCGCGCCGCCACCCTGACCCGGCAACTGCTCATGTTCAGCCGACGCTCGGTCATGGCAATGAAGGTGCTGGATTTAAACGGATTGCTGACGAACCTGCTCAAAATGCTGGGGCGGCTGATTGGTGAACACATCACCGTGTGCTTTGAGCGGTGCGAATCCCTGCCCATGGTGGAGGCCGATGCCGGAATGCTGGAACAGGTCATCATGAACCTGGCGGTGAATGCGCGGGATGCCATGCCCAAAGGCGGCTTGCTCACCTTTAAATTCGGATCCCTCCAAGTGGGGCCGGAACGCATCCAAGGAAACCCGGAGGTGCAGCCGGGGCTGTTCGTCTGTCTTTCCGTGGCCGATACCGGCTGCGGCATGGACGAAGCCACCCTCAAGCATATCTTCGAGCCATTCTTCACCACCAAGCAGGTTGGCCAAGGCACCGGCCTGGGCCTGGCAACCGCCTATGGCATCGTGGCCCAGCATCGGGGGTGGATGGAGGTGGAAAGCCAACTTGGCCAGGGTGCTACATTCAAAGTCTTTCTCCCCGCTACCCACCGGGCAACGGGAGGACCTGTCCAGGAAGCGATCAGCGTTCCCCTCAGTGGCCGGGAGACGATCCTGCTGGTGGAGGATGAGTCGAGCGTGCGGCAGATGGTGGCACGGGGGTTGCGCCGTCTGGGGTACCAAGTGCTGGAGGCGGCCCACGGCCAGGCCGCCCTCGCGGTCTGGCAGGAGCACGCCGGGCAGATTGACTTGTTGTTTTCGGATATGATCATGCCTGGGGATCTGACCGGTCTGGACCTGGCCGGCCAGTTGCGGGCGCAAAAACCCGGCTTGAAAGTCATCCTCACCAGCGGCTACAGTGCGGAGGTGTCCGGGGCCGGCCTGCCTGCCAACGCCGGCGTTGTGTTTCTTCAGAAACCCTTTCATATCCGGGAACTGTCGCAAACCGTCAGGAATTGCCTGGATAGTTCCCATGAGCATTAAAGCTGATGTGATTGATGACTTCATTGGCTCTCGTGAAACGGAAAACATGAAAACCATGAGCGATAACAGCACCATTCTGGCCGTGGATGATCATCCCGAGTCCCTCGCCCTGCTTGTGAATGTCCTGGGCTGGGCCGGCTACCAGGTGCGTCCGGCTGATAGCGGTAAGCTGGCCCTGGTCGCCGTGGCGGCGCAGCCGCCAGACCTGATCCTGCTGGATATGCGCATGCCGGACTTGGACGGCCTGGAAGTGTGCCGGCGGCTGAAGGCGAACGAAGCGACGCGCCACGTTCCCATCATCCTGCTCAGCGCCTTTGCCGAGGTGCAGGAATGGGTGGCCGGCCTGGAGGCGGGCGCGGTGGACTACCTCGTCAAACCGTTCCATGCTGAGTTGCTCCTGGCCCGCGTTAAGGCGCATCTCTCCCTGGGCCGGGCCTACGCCTCCCTTGCCCGCCATGACGCCGCGCTCCGCCAGGCCAACGCGCAACTGCAGGCCGAAATCGCCGAACGCCAACGGGCTGCGACGGTCATGGCAACCCGACTGCGCCTGCTCCAGTTCGGCCAGACCCATTCTCTGACCGAACTCCTGCAGTCCACCCTGGATGAGGTGGAGACTCTCACAGGCAGCCAAGTGGGCTTCTTTCATTTTGTGGCAGCCGATCAGACCACTCTTTCCCTTCAGGCCTGGTCCACCAACACCACCCATCACCTGTGCCGGGCCGCCGGGGCCGGCCGCCATTACCCCGTGCTGGAGGCCGGTGTTTGGGTGGATGCCCTCCGCGCCCGCGAACCGGTGATCCACAATGACTATGCTGCACTCCCCCACCGCAAAGGGCTACCGGAGGGCCATACCCCCATCATCCGGGAGCTGGTCGTTCCAGTGCTGCGCGCCACCAGGATTGTGGCCTTGCTGGGGGTTGGCAACAAACCCATCGACTACGATGCGACAGATATCGAAATGGTAGCGTCCCTGGCTGATCTCACATGGGATATCGCCGAACGCAAGCGGGCGGAAGAGTCGCTGCGCGAAAGCGATTCACGGTTCCTCGCCGTTGCCGCCCACACCCCGGACCATATCCTCATGCAGGACTGCGACCTGCGCTATCTGTTTGTTATCAATCCGCCGATAGGACTCACCCCAGCCGACGTGATCGGCCGGACCGACCATGATTTCCTGGCCCGGGAGGACGCCGAAAAACTCACCGCCATCAAACGGGAGGTGCTGGATACCGGTCAGCCGCAGCAGGTGGAGACCTCCCTTCTAAACCGTCAAGGCCAGACCGAGTACTTTGAAGGCTCTTACATTCCTAGCTTCGACTCAGCCGGCCGGATCAATGGCCTCATCGGCTATTTTCGCAACATCACTGAACGCAAGCAGTCGCAGGCCGAGCAGGCCAAACTCCAGGGCCAGCTTCAGCACTCGCAAAAGATGCAGGCGGTGGGGCATCTGGCGGGCGGGGTCGCGCATGATTTCAACAACATGATCCAAGCCATCCTGAGCAATGTGGATATGGCCTTGGACGACGCAACGCCGGGCAGTGCCGTGTGCCCCTGCCTGGAGGAAATCCGCAAGGCCGGCCACCGCTCCGCCGACCTGGTCCGCCAGTTGCTGACGTTTGCCAGCCAGCAGACCATTGCCCCCCAGGTGTTGAACCTCAACGAGACGGTGGAAGGCCTGCTCAAATTGCTCCGTCGGCTCATCGGCGAGGATATCCATCTCACCTGGGCGCCGGCCGCACACTTGGGGGCCGTAAAAATGGACCCGACCCAGGTGGATCAAATCCTGGCCAACCTCTGCGTCAACGCCCGCGATGCCATCGGCGGCGTCGGCAGCCTCACCATCGAAACGGAGCATGCGGTCATCGACGAGGCTTATTGCGAGGATCACCCGGAATTCCTGCCCGGCAAGTATGTGCGGCTGACGGTCAGTGACGATGGCTGCGGCATGGACAAGGACACCCAGGCCCGCATCTTCGAGCCGTTCTTCACCACCAAAAGCAGCGGCGAGGGCACCGGCCTGGGGCTGGCCACCGTGTATGGCATCGTCAAACAGAACGGCGGGCACATCCAGGTGTACAGCGAGCTGGGCCACGGCACCTCCTTCAGGATCTACCTGCCCTGCTTCGTGGGGGAAGCCGCTCCGGCACCAATGGAGCCCACCGGCCCCCTGCCCGGCAGTTCCGGCGAAACCGTGCTGCTGGTGGAGGACGAGCCCTCCCTGCTGGCCATTTCCCAGAAACTCCTTCACCGGCTGGGCTACACGGTGCTGAGCGCCGACACCCCGGGCCAGGCCATCCAACTGGCGGAAACGCACGCGGGGAAAATCCATCTGCTAATGACCGACGTGGTGATGCCCGGGATGAATGGCCAGAACCTGGCCAGGCAATTGGTCGCCCGCCATCCGCAACTCAGGTGCCTCTTCATGTCCGGCTACACGTCGGATGTCATCGGTCGCCACTGCGTGTTGGATAAAGGCGTGCATTTCATCCAAAAGCCATTCTCCCTGCAAGACCTGGCCGCCAAGCTGCGCACAGTCTTGGAGCCCGCCCAGGCGTGAGCATGATCACGCGTTCCGCCCCCCCCTGGTGGGTGGGTGTTTTTCGCCAAACGTGACCGGTTAGAAATTGGGGTCGTTCGATAATCCAGCCTGCGGGAAAACCCAAATCCGCACTCCGCAATCCACAATCCGCATTCCTTCCATGTAGGCTTGACGGTTGTTTTCCTTAGTCATATTTTACCCAAATAAGTGTCACGTCACAACCCGAGCGTACTGCATTAATCCTTCTTGTGGAGGATGATTTGAACTGGCGTGCTTTTCTGGGCCAGGTTTTTGTTCTCTCAGGCTACCAGGTGTTGCTTGCCGAAGATGGCCCGGAAGCCCTCCTCCTCTGGCAGCAAAACCTCCGGCAGATTAACCTGTTGTACACCGACATGGTTTTGCCGGGGGGCTTGAGCGGCTTGGATCTGGTTGAGCAAATGCAGGCGGAAAACCCCGCTCTCCCTGCCATCATCTCCAGCGGTCATGACCCGGAGTTCATCGGGTTGCACGAGCCCACCGCAGCGGTTTTCACGTTTCTCAAAAAGCCCGCTAACATTCAGGAGATCACCCGGCTCGTCAGCCAGCTCCTGCCTCGGGCTAATTCCCCCTTGCGCCTGATCCCAGGTGGTCTGTAGTCCGTGATAGTTCCGAGTTCCGAATTGGCCCCTGTCGGCGTCTTGCATTCGTCGGGCGTCCCATTTCCCCAAGCCAACCGTACATCCGCCCAGCCACCCAACAAACCAAACGCTCGGAAGTCCAGAACCCGGGCTCCCGCATTCCGCAATCCACAATGCGCATTTAGGTCCCATCCCCCATTCGGCTACCTCGCCCTGGTCCCAGTCCACCCCGCAGCATGTCTTTCCCTCACTTTTCCCTTTTCACCCTCGTCCTTTTCCTTTATCAAAGGCCCGTAACCCTTTGTTGTGGTGTGAATTTCCAAGATGACAACTGTCGCTCAGATGCCCTGCAAGGTGCCGCGCGGCCCGGATTTCCAGGAACCGACGCAGGTCATGGGCGCTCCTATTTGCAGGTTAAGCGGGGAGTTGCGCCGGAATAGATTGAAGATGCGTCCTTTAGGAGATTGACCAGCAGGCCTATGCCCTCTGCGGCCTGGCGACAGACGAAATCAAAACCTGTGGAGGAGGCCAAGCCAAAATGAACGCCAAAACAGTTTTATTCACCCGCGTGTTTCCGGAAATTAAAGCTGCATCACCCTATTTCACCACGGATGCCATTGCCCGGCGCGTGCAGGAGCTTGGCCTTGAGATCAAACCCGGCACCTTGCCGGTGTATCTCACCGAGGCCACTGCCGCCGGCCACATTCACGATGCTGGTCGTGGCTGGTATTCCTCGCTGTCCCAGGAGTGCAAGCTGGACCCAAAACCGGTCGTGCCGCTAGTGCGGGCACTGGAGAAGAAGTTCCCGCTCCTGGAAGATTTTCATTGTTGGAGCACCGTGCAGGTGAACCCGTGGATGCATCACCTGATTGCCAAGGGTGTCACCTTCGTGAACACCGACGCCGAGACGATGGAGGCGGTGTGGGAATGCCTGCGGCAAGCCGGTTACGACGCGCACTTAAACCCGACCGGCAAGGCAAGGGAGCAATTTGCCGTGCGAGACAAGACGGTGGTGGTCCGCCGCCGGGTGTCCGGCGCACCGGTGGATGGACACTTTTCCCGCATCGAAACCGTGTTGGTGGACCTGCTGCTCGAATCCGAACGTCTGCGGCTGATGGACAAATCGGAGTTTCATCAAATGGCCGAAGCGGCTGTAAAGAGTGGGCGGATTTCCGTGCCGGAACTGATGAATTACGCCGAAAACCGGAAACAGAATTGGCGGGATATCTTTTCGCTGGATGCGGTTAATCAACGTCACCTTTTTGAAAAAGGTGACGTTAGTTAATTGCACCAACACAGCCATATCCGTGCGCAACGCATTGATTATCAATAAATAGATGCTTACGCCCCAGACATTCACGAGAGACTGGCTGGACGCGAAAGCTAAGGCATCCGGGGCGGTCAATGCCCAGATTTTTGAGCGGTGCGTCCATGCGCTGGAGCTGGTCGGGCGGCTGGCAGAGGCCAAGCTGGACTTTATCTTCAAGGGCGGCACGAGCCTGATTCTGCACCTTGAACCAGTGCGGCGGCTGTCGGTGGACGTGGACATCGCCTGCCTTGAGCCGCTGGCGCGGGTCACGGGGGCGTTGAATCAGGTCATTGCGCCGCCGTTCACCCGCTGGGAACATCAGGCGTGGCGCGATGCGGAAAATCCACCGACCAAGTATTTCAAGGTCTGCTATCCGACGCTTGTCGGCCCGGCGCAGGAAATGAGCATCCAACTGGATGTGCTGGTGCAGGCGTCGCCGTATCCCGAAGTCGAGACTAAAGAGGTCCGCACCAGTTTTGTGGAAGTGGCGAACCCGGTGGCAGTAAAGATT
>CAIYYI010000179.1 GCA_903930345.1 uncultured Verrucomicrobiota bacterium | reverse complement strand
CTTTGACAACGGCATCAAGAAGGTGCCGCGTCCGCATCAGTTCGCTGGTGTGAAGGCGGCGCAGGAACGCATCCGCAAGCGCGAGGGCGGCGTAATCTGGCACACCCAGGGCAGCGGCAAGAGCATCCTCATGGTGCTGATCGCCAAGTGGCTGCTGGAGCACGATTCCGAGGCGCGCATCCTGGTCGTCACCGACCGCGACGAACTGGACAAGCAGATCGAGGGCGTGATGAAAAACGCCGGGGTAATAGGCGCGGATTCACCATCGCCCCGCATCACCTCACGCGCGGAATTCGTCACAAAACTAGGCGCAACGACGCAACGCCTGCTGTGTGCGCTCATCCACAAGTTCGACCCCGCCGATCTCAAAGGTCCGCCACCGCCTGTTCATGGCCGCTTCTATGTTTTTGTGGACGAGTGTCACCGCACTCAGGGTGGAGACATGAACAAGCAGATGAAGCGCTGGCTTGAGAATGCGATCTTTATCGGCTTCACCGGTACGCCGTTGCTGAAGAAGGATGCGGTCAAATTGCGAACCCGTGACATCTTCGGCACCTACATCCACACCTACAAGTTCCACCAGGCAGTGGCGGACAAGGTGGTGCTCGATTTGAAATACGAGGCCCGCGATGTGCCGCAGCGCCTCACCTCCCCCCGGGCCATTGAGGCGTATTTTGAGCAAAAGACGAAGACCCTGAACAATTTCCAGAAAGCCATCATCCGCAAGCGCTGGGCGACGATGAAGGAATTGATGAGCGCCGAGGAGCGCAAGGCCCGCATCGCCGCCAGCATCATCCATGATTTCGACACCCGGCCGCGCCTGAACAACGACCGGGGCACGGCCATCCTGGTCGCCGCCAGCATCTATGATGCCTGCCACTACTTCCGCCTCTTCCAGGGCAAGGCGTTCGGCCAATATTGCGGCATCATCACCTCCTATGAGCCGAATGCCTCCGCCATCGCGCTGGAGCCGCCGAACAGCGACGAGCGCTATAAGTTCGACACCTACATGAAGCATGTCCTCAAGGGTGGGCAGACGACCAAGGCCTACGAGGACGAGGCCAAACGCCGCTTCATCCAGGAGCCGGCCAACCTGAAGCTGCTCATTGTGGTGAGCAAGCTCCTGACCGGTTTCGATGCCCCGAGTTGCACCTGCATCTATCTGGACAACGAATTGCGTGACCACAATCTCTTCCAGGCCATCTGCCGCACCAACCGGCTCGACGGGGAGGACAAGGACTACGGCTACATCGTGGATTTCAAGGAGCTGTTCAAAGACGTGCAGGAGGCCATTGCCGTCTATACTTCCGACGAGCTGGATATTGATCAGGGCAGCGGTGGCGACAACAACGTCGTGCTGAAGGACTGGCTGAAGGAAGGAAGGAAAGTGCTCGATACCGCCCGCGAGGCCCTCAATTATCTCTGCGCCCCGGTGCCGCCGCCGCGTGAGATGGAGCAGTTCCTGCGCTACTTCTGCGGCGACGCCGCCCACCCGCAGGCGCTGGTGGAAACGGAGCCGCTCCGCATCTCCTTCTACAAGGCGGTGGCCTCCTTCGTCCGGGCCTACGCCGACCTCGCTCAAAACCTCGCCGAGGCCGGTTATTCCGATGCGCAAGCAGCGGCGCTGCAAAGAGATGTCGATTTCTACAGCGAAATCCGCTCGGCCATCAAAAAGCATTCGGGCGAGGAGCTGGACATCAAGCCCTTCGAGGCGGACATGCGGCACCTGCTGAACACCTACATCCAGGCCGACCCGGCGGCAGACATGGGCAACCTCAATTCACTCTCCCTCACGGACCTGGTTGTCGAGACGGGCATTCACGATGCCATCGCGAAAAAGCTTAACGAGAAGGGCAAGCTCTCAAAAAACGCCATCGCCGAGGCCATCATCAACAACGTCCGCAAGACCATCATCCGCGACCAGCTCACCGACCCGCGATTTTATGCGGAGATGTCCCGGCTGCTGGATGATCTCATCCGGCAAAACCGGGCTGACGCCGCCGCCTACGCGGCGTTCCTCAAGAAGACGGAGGAATTGGTGAAACGCATGGCGAAGAAAGATGCGATTGCCGGCCTCCCCGCAGTCCTCCACGGCAAACCGGAGGCTGTTGTGATCTATACCAACCTGGCCACCCTCCCCACGACCACCCTTTATCCGGAGAACACGGGCGGCGCTGAGATGGTCCGCTCGGACGGAACCCCTGGCACCCATTGCCCGCCTCCCGCCGCCCGCGAAACCCCGTCGGGGTCAGCCCTCCACTGCGTTTTTCGGTGCCCGACGGACGCGGACAAGCGGGCGCAGCTCGCCCTGGCCATTGACCAGGCCATGCGGGAGATGGCTCCGGCGGGCTGGAAGGGCGATGAGACGCGTGAGCGGCAGGTGCAGAACGCCCTTTTCCCGATCATGTCCCGGGACCGTCGGGCCACCCTGGCCATCTTTGAGATTATCAAGCACCAACCCGGCTACTGATGACGGAGACGATTAAACTCGGCGAGGTTTTGATTCACGTGAGCCGCAAGGCCATCAAGCACGTCCATCTCTCCGTGCATCCGCCGACGGGGCGGGTGACCCTCAGCGCCCCCACGGCCACGCGGCTGGAGGTGGCCCGCGCCTACGCCATTTCCAAATTGGGCTGGATTCGCGATCAGCAGGCCCGGCTCCGCCTGCAGGCCCGGGAAACACCTCGGCGGTTCATTGAGCGTGAGAGCCATTACCTTTGGGGTCGGCGCCATCTGCTCACCGTCATCCACCGGGACGCCGCCCCCTCTGTGACGCTGGACCACAAGCGCATCACCCTGGCCATGCGCCCGGGCAGCACCAAAGCCAGGCGTGCCGAGGTCATCCATGAGTGGCATAAATCCCTCCTGCACGCCGTGGTGCCCGCGCTGATTCGCAAATGGGAGCCCAAGCTGGGGGTGAAGGTTGCCCGCTATTTCCTGCAGCGGATGAAAACCAAATGGGGCGGCTGCAACCACCGCGCCAGCCGCATCCGTCTCAACACCGAGCTGGTGAAAAAGCCGAAGGACCTCCTCGAGTACGTCATCGTTCACGAAATGCTGCACCTCCTTGAGCCCACCCACAGCGAGCGCTTCCTGGCCCTCCTGACCGAGCACTACCCCTCCTGGCGCGAGGCCCGCGCTGAACTCAACGACCTTCCCCTCTCCTCCGAGACATGGCGCGAGTGATAGAGGGTCTTGCTTCAGATGTTCCCCATGGTGGGTCCCGCTCTGCGGGACTGCCGAGCCGTCCCGTTCGTTGTAGGCCGCGTGTCCTCACGCGGCGTGCCGCCAGTTGCCCCCCGCGTCCGGCCCCGTCACCGTTTGTAGTCCAGGCTTCAGCCTGTCCGTGGGGCGTACCCAACTCCGCGAGGTTCAGAATTCACTCAAGCCGTTGTGGTTCAATGTTGGTGGGTCCCGCTCTGCGGGATTGCCGAGCCGTTGATTTTCAACTCTCAGCTTTCCAAATATCTTCTTTGATCTGCGGATTCTGCTCCCAACTTCCGTCAACTTTATTTTGCACCAAAATCTCTCGGTTTCGACCCGCAGACTCCCGCAACAAAGCGAATATTCCCGCAGATACCCGCAACCGTTTTTTGTCCGCCCGTTTTCGCCAAAAAACCTGTGCTACGGTCACCCGTGCAAAAAATATGAAACTGAAAGCCACCATTATGAATGAATCGCCCCTGGCATCGCATCTGCCAGTCACAGCACTGGCATCCGCCCCGGAACCGTCCGGGGTGTGTAGTCCGGGTGGCCCCACCCGGCGTCCCCGCATCACAGCACCGGCCGGCCACCCCGGTCTCGATGCCACATCCCTTCTCCCATCCGCCTGCATCAACCTACAAAAGCGTAATCATACTCCTACAGTTTCAAATCGGTACGATACCGATTTCAAATCAAAAACGTACCGATTTGAATTTCGCCATAACCAACAGACCATGAATGTGATGCATCAAAAAACACTTTCAAATCGGTACGAAAAAAAATGTTTGTTCGTACCGATTTGGACCGATTTGAAATCTCCCCTCACCCTACGAAACAGTGGCGCTGCCAGCCCTTTTCAAAACCAAATGCAAGGACGATGCGTGACGCCGAACCCAACCCCCAACCAAGAAACACTCCAAGCAGCGTCGTGCTTCACCGTTGCCGTCCGGGATGTAAACGGAAAACCGTTGAAAAACCGGTGCGGTCAGCCGCAAGTTCCAACTTCCTGCTGCCATTGAGTATTGTATCATACAACTAAAATACACCTATCCGGCTTGCCAGACAGCAGTATGTTTGCGATTGTATCTCACGTTATGAAGGCACCATCAACGCCAACTGCTGGTTCTCCGGGAAATCTCGCCCCGACTGCCGCCCTCTGCCCACCCCCTGTCGGTCATCCCCTTGTCATCGGAACCGTCTCAGTTCCGTGTCCCCAGTTCCGACTGCCAATCTCCGCGTTCGGATGGGCCGTTCCCAAGTCATTGGTCCATTGTCAGTGGTCTTTGGTGGGTCCCGCTCTGCGGGACTGCCGAGCCGTCCCCAGTTCTGCCCTCAGCATTCAGCCTTCAGCGTTCAGCATTTTTTTCGGTTTTCCTTGCGCCGCCGCGAAACAGGGTGCCAAAAGGTGCCAGAAAGGGCCAAAAGGTGCCAAAAAGTGCCAGCAAACGACAACCGCGTTCCGTAATCGGTTCGCTGGCCTGGGATTTGTGTGGAACCACGGTGGATTGACAAGGAACGAAAAAGTGGCAAACTCTCAGCACGCACACGTCACACAATGCCTAAAGTCAAATTGGACAAACTGAAAGAGGGAATGGTGGTCGCAGTGGACGTCCGAAACATGGATGATATGCTGCTGATCCCTTCGGGCGGTGTTTTATCGGGGCGCTCCATTCAAATCCTCCAAACCTGGGGTGTTTCTGAAGTCGATGTTGAATCCTCAGAAGAGGCTGAGGCTGAAGCTGATCCTCTGGCCAGACTCGCTCCGGCAGTAGTGGCTCAAATAACCTCGGAGTTGCGTGACCGGTTTTGGGGCTTTGACGAAAATATCCCGATGCACCAAGCCGTCTTCCGGGCCGCTCTCTGCCGCCGTGCCAGGCAATTATTGACGAAATAATACCATGTCACAAAGTATCACTATCAGCAGCCTGACAGACGGTCTTCCCAAGCTCGGCTCTTATCGTGGCATCCTGGAGGAGATTGATCTCGTGTTGAGCAATCACCAAAGCACCATCGCCGAGGTTGGGGAAGTCATCGAAAAAGATCCGGCCGTCACTGCCCGTCTGCTGAAACTGGCCAACAGCGCATTTTATGGGTTTCCCAATCGCATGGAAACAGTGCCAGACGCCATCAGCCTCATCGGTATCCAACAAGTGCAGGATTTGATTTCCGCCACCACCATCATCATCGAGATTTTTGATGGCGTTTCCCCGGATCTGGTCAACATGGCCTCCTTTTGGAAACACAGCCTCGCCTGCGGTGTGGCCGCGCGCCTGCTGGCCATCAACCATCGCCTGCCCAAGCCTGAAAAGTACTTTGTCACCGGATTGTTGCATGACGTCGGACGGTTGGTTCTCTACACCCGCGCCCCCGACCAGGCTCAGCAGGTGTTTTCCCTCTACAAAAACAAATCTGTTTTGCTCCGGCAGGCCGAGTTTGAAGTGTTGGGCTTCGACCATACGGAGATTGCGGAGAGTCTGTTGAAAAGTTGGAGTTTTCCGGCCAATCTGATCCACGGGGTGCGCCATCATCACAGTCCCATGGGTGCCGGCGGTTTCCAGCGCGAGGCCGCCATGGTCCATGTGGCCGATTATCTCATCAATGTCATGCAACTGGGGAGTTCCGGGGAGTCCTACATTCCCCCCTTGAACCTGGCCGCTTGGGACCGTCTCAATCTCTCCCCGGACATGCTTGAATCTCTCATGGATGCGATCGACGAACAAATCCTGGCCGTCGAACAAGCCTTCATGCAGCATGTCTGATCCCCGTGCGAATGGACCATGACGATCAATCCATTTATCCCGACTTCTTCAAGATTGGGATTGGCAAACTGGGCGGCCCGGGAGCAAGTGGTGCTGACCTTGTCGGTCTGTTTTCCGCCCTGCAGCATTTCCAACGAGATCTGAAGGAAAAAGAGGGGGTGCCGGATATTCTGCGTGTCGCCCATCTCTACCTGTCCGGCCTTGGGATATTCCAAACCAGCGCCTTCTATCTCATTGATCCGTCCACCATGGCCTTTGAAAGGGCGGGTTTCACGCCGAATGATTCGGCGCAGTTGGATCAGATTGTCCGTGAGGAGATGCGCGCCGGGCGCTTTGCCTGGGCGTTGCGCCAAAGCGCCCCGGTCTTTTTTAACGTCCGCAACGGCCCCCAACCTGTCCGTGGAATGTTCCATACCCTGAGCATCGCCACCCATACCATCGGGATGTTTTGTGGGCTGTTGCTGCACGAGCGCGCCCCCAGTCAGGAAATCGCCTTCAGCCTTCTTTCGATTCTTCTGGGGGCCTGTGCTGATGCGCTTGCGGTCGCGCGCAACACCGCCGAACTCCAGCAAAAAATCCTGGCCGTCAACCACGACCTGCGGAAAGCCCTGGAAGAAAACGAGATTCTCGCCCGCCTGCCTGCGGAAAGCCCTTCACCCATCGTGCGGATCCGCCGGGATGGCCGCATTCTTTACGCCAATCTGGTCGGGCAATCGGTGCTTCGGGATCTGGGCTTTGAACCGGGGGATGTGTTGAATGGCCAATGGCGTGAATTTCTTGACCGGGCCTTCGCTTCCGGCGAAAAACTCGATTTTGAAACCACTCTCGGTGGACGCGGCTTCGCCTTTCTGGTTGCCGTGGTGCCGGAAACGGGATACGCCAATTTCTACGGCACCGACATCACCGCACGTCAGCAGGCGGAACAAGCCCGTCAGCGCGTCATTCAGAAACTGCAGGAAGCCCTGGACCGTGTCAAAACCCTGAGCGGACTGTTGCCCATTTGTGCCTCCTGCAAAAAAATCCGCAATGATCGTGGTTATTGGGACCATGTGGATCATTATTTGCAGTGTCACACGGAGGTCACCTTCAGCCACGGCATCTGTCCGGATTGCCTTCGCAAGCTTTATCCCGAATACGCCGAGAGTATCATCAACGCGACTGCGCCCTTCCGGAAATAAGGCGGGCAACGGCGGGCGGTCATGGATTCCCGGGACGAATGGCAGCGGTTCCTCCCCCAAACTGCTCATTTGCCCCGCCGTGCCGTCCTGGCATGATGCCCCCTACAAAGCGTTCTGGGAATTTTGGAAATTGGGACGCAGGGATGCCTTGCACTTTGGCCGGGGCTCTATATACTGCCGCCCGAAGTATGATTGCGTCTCACGAATTATTGGGATTTATGCCAGCTCCGCTGGCTTTGGAGATTGTTGAATTCACCTTTTCCGATGACAAGCCGACCTACCGGGCGGTTCTGAAAGCGGTGGCGGACAGTCGCAAGGTCCGCGCCATCTTCCTGGAACGGCAACCCCGGGCGGAACGTCATCAGACCATGCTGGCGAGCCTCAGTCGCCCGGGTTTGGAACTGATGGCTGGCAATCTGATCCGGGTTTGGCTGCTCAAGAAGCACGCCGCCCTGCTGGGGGATTTTTTGGACGCCCTGGGGGTGCCGCATAAAGAGGGTGTGGCTGAGGATCTGCCCCAGGAAATGGGTGAGGAGAAGGTCAAGGCAGCCGTGGAGGCGGTCTTGGTGAAGCATTCAAAAGAAGTTGTAACTGTTTATCTTCACGCATTTAACACCATGAACGAAACGCGGTGGCCGGCGTTGCAGGAGCTGTTGAAAGCCGATGCCCGCCTGCAGTTGTAAGCCCGCTGCAACAAATCCCGGGAAACGTACCCGAAATCGCTTTACACCAGCGGTTTTGACACCTATGCTTCCCCTTCAATTTAGTAATGAGATCTAGACGAAATTAGATATGGGATCAAAAGATAAAACGATCGAAGGCTTCCGGGTGCACGATAAAGACACCGGTTCCGCAGATGTGCAGATTGCGCTGTTAACTGAACGCATCAATGCTCTGACCGAGCACTTGCAAAAGAACAAGAAAGACCACAGTTCCCGCCGCGGCCTCCTCATGATGGTGGGGCAGCGTCGGCGTTTGTTGGACTACTTGCACACCAAGGATGCGCCCCGCTATCAGACGGTGACCAAGAAGCTCAAGCTTCGCAAGTAACCGTTTTCCAATCACGTTGCCTCCGTCTCGGCGGAGGTGGCAGCCCTTCTTATTTTTCATCGGATGGTGGACGACCGCGAGTCTGCCATCCGATATCCAAACCAAAATCGCGAATGCAACAAGCCGACTGCACTGAGCAATTTCAATCAGCACCTGCGCCGTCAGGTGTTCACTGAAGTTTCTCGGGGCCGTCGGCGATTCTATTATATGATTACCAAAGTAACTGCCCGTGTGGGCGCTGGAGATATCCAGATTGAGACTGGGAAGATCGCCAAGCAGGCGGACGGTTCCGTGACCGTGCAATTGGGGGAGACGATTGTTCTGGTGGCCGCTGTGGCCGCCACCAAGGCCAAAGAAGGCCAGGAATTTTTTCCGTTGACCGTTGACTACCGCGAAAGGGCCGCTTCGGCCGGCCGGTTTCCGGGAGGCTATTTCAAACGTGAGGGCCGTCCCACGGAAAAAGAGATTCTCACCAGTCGGCTCACGGACCGACCGATCCGTCCGCTCTTTCCCAAAGGCTGCTACAACGAGGTGCAGGTGCAGAGCATCCTCCTCAGCACCGATGGGGAAAATGATCCGGATATTCTCAGCATCGTGGGAGCCTCCGCCGCCCTCATGGTCAGCGACATCCCTTGGGCTGGTCCCTTGGGTGCCGTCCGCGTTGGCCGTGTCAATGGCCAGTTTGTGGGCAACCCGACCCATGCCGAGCGCGCCACGAGCGATCTTGATCTGATTTACGTCGGCAACGAGCATGATGTCGTGATGTTTGAGGGTTCAGCCAACGAAATCTCGGAGGCTGATTTCAATGCCGCCCTGCGTTTCGCCCAGGATTGCTGCGTGCCGCTGATCGCCGCCCAACGTGAGCTGGCCGCCAAGGCCGGCAAGGCCAAGCGCACGATGGCGCTCACCGTTGTGCCGGACGAAATCCTGAAGGAAGCCAAACATCTGGCCGGCGAGAAGATCATTTCCGCGTTGCTCATTCCGGGCAAATTGGACCGCGAAGCCGCCTGCAAAGTGGTGCAGGCAGAAGTGGGTGTCAAACTCGCGGAAAAGTTCGGGGCTGAGAAAATCACCCCGTTCGTTGTCAAAGACGCCTTTTATTATATCCAGAAGGAAGCCGTTCGCGATCTGATTTTGAACAGCGGCAAACGCCTTGATGGACGCGGCTTTGATCAGGTGCGGCTGATCACTGGCGAAGTGGGATTGCTCCCTCGCGCTCACGGTTCCGCTCTCTTCACCCGCGGTGAAACCCAGGCGATGACCCTCGTCACCCTCGGCACCACCGAGGATGCCCAGGAGTTCGACGCGTACACGGGTGGCAAAACCACCAAGAAGTTCATGCTGCACTACAACTTCCCCAATTTCTCCGTTGGCGAGACCGGTCGTATTGCCGGTCCCGGTCGCCGTGAAATTGGCCATGGTGCCTTGGCGGAACGCAGCATTGAACCGATGTTGCCCCTGGCCACCTATCCTTATGCGGTGCGTGTCACCAGTGAGATTCTTGAGTCCAACGGTTCCAGCAGCATGGCCACCGTTTGCGGTGGTTCGCTGGCGCTCATGGATGCGGGTGTGCCGTTGATTCGCCCGGTGGCTGGCATCAGTATCGGCATTTGCACTGAGCACGAAGATGATGGCCTGCTTTCCCGTTACCACCTGCTGACCGACATCATTGGCTGGGAAGACGCTTTCTGCGACATGGATTGCAAGATTGCGGGCACGGAGAAGGGCATCACCGGTTTCCAACTGGATCTCAAGCTCAAGGGGTTGCCGCACTCGGTCATGTCCGAGACGGTCGAACAGGCTCGCATCGCCCGGCTTGCGATTCTCGAGACCATGAAGGCGATCATCGCCGAACCGCGCACTGAAATCAGCAAGTATGCTCCGCGCATCGTCACGCTGAAGATCAACCCGGAGAAGATCGGGGCGATCATCGGGCCTGGTGGCAAGAATATTAAGAAGATCGTTGATGAGTCTGGGTGCGAAATCAACATCGAGGACGATGGCAGCGTGCATATCTACAGTGTCAGCGCTGAAGGCTTGCAGATTGCCCGTGAAGCCATTGAAGGTATCACGGCGGAAGCTGAAATTGGCCGAATCTATAAGGGCAAGGTTGTTACCATCAAGGAGTTCGGTGCTTTTGTTGAGTTCCTGCCAGGGCGCGATGGTTT
>CAIYYI010000178.1 GCA_903930345.1 uncultured Verrucomicrobiota bacterium | reverse complement strand
AGAAATTTCGGGAGCCGCCCGGCGCTTTGCTCCCACTGGGCTTCGTTCCATGCCATATCCGGGCAGAATCCTGGAAGCGGCTAGAAAAGTCAAGATATTACATAACATAGTAATACTAGTTGCTGGGAGCTGATTGAGAAAGACTACGAAGGCGTCGCGTTCTATCGGCGCGCGTTCAAGGTTCCGGCAAACTGGGCGGGTAAAACCATTCGGTTGCACTTCGACGCGGTGAACTTCAGATCCGAGGTGTGGTTGAACGACACGGCGGTGGGCCTGCACGAGGGCGGGTTCACGCCGTTCGAGTTTCGGGTTGACGATCTGCTGAAGTTCGATGGGGAAAACACGCTGATTCTGCGCGTGGTCGGGCCAATCCTGATGCAGGACAAGCGGGCGGATGGCATGGGGCCGATGGAAACGCCGCAATGGCGCGGCGCGATCACGGGCGGCATCTGGCAGCCGGTCCGGCTGATCGCCACTGGCGACATTTACGTGAAGGACGTTTTCATTGAGCCGAAGATTTCTGATCACACCGCGACGTTTCACCTGGAGTTGGCGCATGAAGGGAAGAAAGCCGGTCCCGCCACGGTCACGATTGCCATCCGCCCGGTCAGCCAGCCAGATCGAGTCGCCGCCACGATGAGCAAGACGTTGGACCTGAAGCCGGGCCTGAACCGGCAAGACTGGACTCTGAAGATTCCCGACGCGGTGCACTGGTCGCCGGATCATCCGCACCTTTATCGCGCCGAGGCGAGCGTGACGTTTGGCGGCACGGTTTCCGACCGGTGGGAGACCCGGTTCGGGATGCGCGAATTCACCATTCGTGACAAGAAGTTTTATCTGAACGGCAAACCGCTGTATCTGAAGGCCACTTTCTTCGAGGGGCTGTATCCGGTGAAGCTGGCCTACCCCGACAGCCGCAAGATGGTAATCCGCGAGATTCAACTCGCGAAGGACGCGGGGTTCAACATGATCCGCCCGTGGCGCAAACCGCCGCCGCCGATGTGGCTCGATTTGGCCGATGAGATGGGCGTGTTGACCGTGGGATCGCTGGCGGTCGAGTGCATGGATTTCCCCCTCGACTCCGCCAGGCTGTCGGGCTGGGTTGAAAACGAGGTGCGCGAAAGCATCTGGCGCGACCGGAACCGCACCTGCGTGGTGCAGTGGGAACTGTTCAACGAAATTACCGAGCGACAGCCAAACCTCAAACGATTGTTGCATCCGATGTCGGTGCTTGCCCGCCAGTTAGATCCGACGCGCCTGATTCTGGACGAGTCGGGCGGCTGGGCGCAAGGCGCGAACATGTATCTGCCCTACGAGTCCGAACCGACCCAGTTCAACGACATCCACGACTACCCCGGCCCGCAGATCAATGAGGAGGTTTATCAGAAGTTGCTCCTGACCGGCAGCAAGACCCACGAAGAAATGCGGGCGATGGGATTGCGGGGCCGGTTGCCTGGCAAGAATGTGCTGCCGGGGCTGATGTCGTTCTTTTCGGAATTGGGTTACGGCAGTCTGCCCGATTTGGTGGACAACAATCAGCGGTTCGCGGCGGCCGGCAATCCCATCGCGCCGCCCACGGTTTACCATCGCCGCCTCGCCGACGAACACCGGCGCGTTTTGAAGGAAAGCGGGTTCGACAAAATCTATCCCGATCTCCAGATGTTCTGTCTCGACCAGCAGCAGATTCATGGCGTCGCAAACCGGCGCATGATCGAGGCGGTGCGGTGCAATCCCAAGGTGGAAGGCTACTGCATTCACGCCCTGGCCGATGGCGACTGGATCATCGGCGCGGGACTGTTGGACCTGTGGCGCAATCCGAAGACCTACGCCTACGAAGGCACGAAAGCCGCCAGCCAGCCCCGCATCCTGTCCATCCGCGTTCATCCGCGCAATGTGTATGCCGAGCGCGGAATGAAGCTCGAAATCACCGGTGTGAACGAACTGGCTGCCATCAGCGGGAACCTGAAAGTGGAAGTTGCCGCCGGTGACGGAAAAATCGTTTTTACGAAGACCATCAACGTCGACCTGGATTCCGGCATCACGCCACTTTTCAGCGATCCGCTCGATACCAAAGCGCTCAAAGGAACGTATACGATCAAAGCTGAGATCGCCGATGACAAAGGCTTGCCGATTGCCGCAAACACCTACAACTTCGACGTCTTTACGGCCGGGCAACTGGTGGTTCCGAAGCATCGCATCGGTGTGCTTGACCCGGGCAATTCGCTAAAGCCTTTCTTGCGGCAGGCCGGGATCGCATTTGTCGAATTCGACGCAAAAACCGACCGTTCCGTTCCCGTGTTTGTGTCGCGCACCCAAGCGAACACAGCGGAGCAGCGGAAGCTGTTTACCGAAGTCGCCGCGTTTATCAAGGCCGGAGGAACCGGCGTCTATCTGCAAGGCGGTGGCCCGAACGCGAAGTGGGGCGTGGCTGGAAAAGCATCGCCACTGTTGCCCGTCAGCGCCCATTCAAAACAAGCCATCGGTACCTGGACCGGTATCCCACACTTGGTGAAGGATCATCCTATATTCGACGGTCTCCCGGTCGCCGGCATGATGGGCGCGATCTACGAAAACGTCTGGGCGGAGAACACGCTGTTGGATGTCGGCGGCGAGACGATCGTCGGCGCCATCGGCTACGATTGGTTCCCCAATTATGAATTGAGCAAACGCCATTTCTACGGCCCCGGCGACACCTGGTGGGGCGCCGACCTCGCCGTGGTGCCGCTCGGCAAAGGCCGCTGCATCGCCTCTCAACTCCGCCTGGTCGAAAACCTCGGCAAGGACCCGGTTGCCGACAAGATTCTGTTCAATCTGATTGGATGGACAACGGTTCGTCCATGACGGAGGAGCACAACAGAACCCCCGGCGGCGCAGAAGGCAGCGCCGCTGTATGTGCTGGCAATCGCCGTTCTGCGTGTGGAGGGCGCAAACTCGCCGACTTTCCTGGCCGACAACCAAGCGGCCCTCGCCCGCCTGCTTCAGGCCGCGGAGCGCCCTATTTGCCGCTACCCCGTCGCGCTGACGAATGGCGTGACGGTACTGCGAAAGGAAGCCGTAAGCCAGGCTGTGCGCTGGCAGACGGATGCCGCCACCACGGCCACCTTCGTCGGTTTCCGCCTGGCTCGCTCGCTCGACAACGAGCCGCTCCTCATCTCCAGTCGCGCAGGTAGGGCTTGAGGGCCACCCGTTTGCCAGCGGACATGGTGTCGTTCGGCGTCATGTGTAAAAATGTCGTGCCGGGAGGGAACCTACGCCGAGGGAGAGGGGAATTAAATGGGAAAGCTGCCTATGCCATGGCTACGGTGTGGCACGGTTCGCCGCCGCAGACTTCCGCCTCCATCCAATTTCGGCGGGACACGACGGCGCTGTTTTGGCAACTGTTTGGCGTT
>CAIYYI010000177.1 GCA_903930345.1 uncultured Verrucomicrobiota bacterium | reverse complement strand
GGTGCCGTCGGCCTGCACCAACAGGGTATGGTTATATCCCCCCGCCATGGCCACGACGTTGCTGGCCACACTCGCGGGCCGGGTCTTGCCGATATAGTTCCCGTTGCCCAACTGGCCGTAACCGTTGTAGCCCCAGGCCTGGAGCGGTGCATTGGACACGCTCAAACTGGCGGGGAAACTGATGGCCAGCCCCGCGGCGTTGGTGACGACCACGGAGTAGCTGCCGCTGTTGGTGAACTGGAACGCGGCATAGGTCAGCGTGGCGTTGGTCTGGCCCGCCAGCCGCACGCCATCCTTGAACCACTGATAGCCGAAGGGCGCGGTGCCCGTGTTGGTGACGCTCAGGCTGGCCGGTTGCCCCACCGTGACCACCGCGCTCACCGGCTGGGTGGTGATGGCGAGGGGGGCGGCAGGGCCGGCCATAACCGTGAAGGCTGATAGCAAGCCGGAGAAAAGGATCAAGCCCAGAGAAGTTTTCATGAATTCGATTTTCGAACTTGAAACCCTTGCTAATGTGTTCATAGCCTCAGTTTGGACAAACCTCCTGAAGGAACACAACCAACGAGATTCTGAAAGTGCGTGTAGTCCCGAACTACAAACGCGCCATCCTGTAGGCCTCAAAATGGAAAAGTTACCTTTGCACCGGCTTGGGCCACTGTTATCTTTCAACTGTGAACCTGTTGGTTGGACTGCTTTGGCTGACGACGGTGATCGCCTTGCTGGTGGCCACTCTGGTGTGGCGCGAGCGGAGCCAGCCACGGGGCAAATACCTGCTGGCGCTGCTGGCCGGCATTGCCCTCGGCTCCTATTTCCACGGCCTCGGGCTGTTGGCGCCCACGCTGGCGGACAAGACCTGGTGGAATCACGCGGAGTACCTGGGCAGCGTCTGGGTGGGGGGAATGCTGCTGCTGCTGAGCCTGGCCTGCACGAACCATGAGCGCTGGCTGAAGCCGGGTCTGATCGGCTGCCTGCTGGCCATGCCGCTTTTTTCCCTGGCGGCCAACTGGTCGAATGAATGGCATCACCTGTATTACCGGAGCGTTTATCTGGAACGCTGCTGGGACATTGATTTTTTGCATAAGCGCGCGGGCCCGCTCTATCTGGTTTTCCAGGTTTACAGCATGGGATCCGCCATCCTGAGCGCGCTCCTGCTGCTGCAACACAGCCGGAAGGTGGCCCATTTTTACCGGGGATTATATCGGGTGCTGTTTTGCACCGCGCTGACCCCGCTGGCGCTGAACACGCTCTATCTGCTGCACCTCATCCCCCATCTGGATTCAAGCCCGGTTTACCTGGCCTTGCTGGTCACGAGCATTCTTTTGTGGTGGGCGGCCGGGCGGGGGCGGATGCTGGAGGTTGATCCGATCGCCCGGACGCTGCTCATCGAGCACATGGCCGAGGCGGTTTTCGTGCTGGACAACCAAGACCGGATGACGGACTTCAATCTCAAAGCGGCCGACTGGTTTGGCTGTACGGAAAGGATGATCGGCGAACCGATCGCCAAGCTGGAAGGGCTGAAGGGCTTTTCCGGCGGCATCCCAGCACCCGCCTCGCAACTCATGAAAATCGGCCCGAGGTGGTACCGTGCCAACCGGACGCGCCTGAACACGCCGGGCGGGAAAAGCCTGGGCACCCTCTGCCTGTGCCTGGATGTGACCCGGGAACAGGAGACGGAAGCGGCGCTCCAGGAGGCTTATCGCGAGCGCTCGCAGCAACTGCGCCAAGCCATGCTGGAGGTTGCCCGCACCCAGCGCGACGAACAATGCCGGATCGGGCGGGACCTGCACGACACGCTCTGCCAGGACCTGGCCGGCGTCGCACGCAGCATGGGGGGGCTGATGGCGAGGCTGCAGCAAACCGGAGGCGCAGCCATCATCGCCGAGTTCCAGCCGCTGGCCGCGCAACTGACCCGGCTGACGCACTCGGCGCGCGAGTTCGCGCATGACCTTTCCCTGATGGATCTGCATCACAACTCGTTGCCGCAAGCGCTCCAATACTTTGCCGATTACGCGCAATCCTGGCACGGCATCCAGGTCGAGTTGAACTATGACAGGCAGGTCGAGTTGGATTCAGCGGATATGGGGAGCCATCTCTTGAGCATCATCCGCGAGGCCATCGTCAATGCCGCCCGCCATGGCAAAGCCCGCCAGGCCTGGGTGGACATTCTGCAGGATGAGCAATCGGTGACGGTGTCCATCTCCAACAACGGGCTGCCTTTGCCCGAGGCCAAGCACCTGAGCGAAGGCATGGGCTTGCGCGGCATCCGGATGCGAACCGCATTGCTGGGAGGAGAATTCCGCCTGCACAACACGCCTGAAGGCACGGTTTTGCTGCAACTCAAATTCACCTTGGCCACTCAAAACCCCAGCGAGGCAACCCGGCACGGCATGGATGGGGAAGGCATTTAGCCCGGATGTTTCCCCCCCCCGCACAACAGCACCGCAGCCTGCAGGAGCCAAGGCAATGAGGCTGGTTGCGGAAACGCCGGGCACCCCTTGCCGCCCGGCGGCGGCGGCCACGCCCCAGGATAACCGGGCCGGCCCAGCCCCGAACAATAAACTCCTGCCCGCGCGCGGCCAAAACGGGCCAGCGGTGTGAAATCTGATTCCGCTAGGCCGCCGCCACAGACCGAAGACGCTGAACGGCCAGCCTTTGCAGTTCGGGAGTGGTTTGAACCCCCAGCTTCCGCATCAGCCTGGCCTTGTAGGTGCTGACGGTCTTGGGGCTCAAATTCAACTGCTCGCCAACTTCCTTGTTGCCCAGCCCTTCGCCGAGCATTTGCATCACCTGAATCTCACGGTCGCTCAGCGTGCGCAGCTCCGCAGTCTCTTGCTCCTGTGAGTTGGCCGGTTCAGAACCCAGCCAGGCATTGAACATGCGGGTGACCACGGCATCACTTGCCGCCAGGTTGCCCCCCACGACCTTGCGGACAGCCTGGACGACTTGTGCCATCGGGGCGGTCTTGCTCAGATAACCCCGGGCGCCCGCCCGCAAAAGCCGTTCCGCATAGATATTCTCATCAAAAACCGAGAAAACGAGCGTGCGGGGCAACTCTCCCGTGGCCGACAGCTTTTCAATCAACGACCAGCCGGTGCCATCTTTAAGGTGTAAATCCAGGAGCAAGACATCCGGATGCTGATCCCTGATAAACACCACGGCGTCGGAGATTGAAGCCGTGCTGGCACAAACCATCATGTCAGGCTGGGCGGAGATCGCCTCCCGCAGTCCGTCACTAGTCGCAGGATGGTCCTCCACAATTAAGACCCGGCTGGGGCTCTGCCTCGGCCGCTCGGGAGCATCATTCGCCCCCCGCTTCAGCCAGACGAGTGAAGCTTGAGAGTCATTCCCAACGGAGGGGCTTATGTGGTTCATCATAATGCTATGGAAACATGCTTATGGGATTAACAAAATGGGATCAACAAAAGAACCATCCGCCCGGATTGCGAGCGCAGGACCGGGAGTGAATGGCTCCACCACGGCAAGCGCAAGGAACCGTTTGATCCAGGACGTTCGGCTGGTGCACATAAAACAGGAGCGACCACAGACTGCTGAACGCACATCGCTCACGACAGCGGCCCAGAGCCCTTGTAGCGGCATTATTCATCATTGTTTCTTAACAAACCAAGGTTTTTCAATGAGCGTGGCTGTATATGTTGCGAACGTCACCACGAAGGGCCCAGGGCCAGGCTGGCACCCCCTTCAAGGGGCGTGCTGGCGGGGCAAGGCCGAGACAACGCGAAAAAACCAAATAAAACCCTTGCCGTGTCTGCATACGAGCCCATAATGCTGCAGGATGCCATTTTAAGGTAAAGCAATGTTCCGTGAACTGAGGAGTTTCCAAAAGCAAATCCCTATCAGTATGCAATTGCAAGACGCCGACATCGCCCCCGTGCCCGAACCGGGCCAATGGGCGGTGATGGCTTTGGG
>CAIYYI010000176.1 GCA_903930345.1 uncultured Verrucomicrobiota bacterium | reverse complement strand
GCCCATGCACGGAATGTGGGGATGATGGCAGGAATAGGACTGTTCCTGTGCATGCAATGGGCTCATTGTATCAAAGTGGTGAGACGCCGACAAATGCGATTGGCTACAAGCCAATCACTTGGCTCTCGGCCTTAAGCGCAAACAACCTTTAGCAAGCGCGTCCGTTGCTAGAATCACCCTATTGGGAACTGAAAGGGGAAGTTCATGGCTTCCGTGCCCCCAGCCACTGCAAGTTGTGCATGGATGCTTTGGTGGCCACCAAACGGGTGCGCAGTTGCCGGTAATACTCGGTGGCCTGCTTTTGCGCGGCCAACAGAATGTCTCGGGAAAGCAAGGCGGCATTGGCGTCCCGCAGGGGCACCGAAGCCTTGTCTCCCAAGGCCGCCGCAATGTTGAACCACTGATATGCCTGGGCTGGGTTGGCAAGTAGTCCCTGACCTTGAGCATAGAGGTGGCCCAGTTGTTGGATCGCTTCAAGGTTGGCTTGTTCCGCCGCCTTCGACAACCACTTGACAGCCTCCACCCCGTTCTGGGTGGTTCCCCAGCCTTGCGCGTGGCTTTTGCCCAGTTGCAGCCAGGCCTGTAATTCGCCCGCCTCGGCTGCGCGCTGCCACCAATGGACCGCTTGGATTGGATCTGCCTTGACTCCTAGGCCTTCCGCGTAGTACTGGGCCAGCCGCATCTGGGAACCCAGATGGTTTTGCTCCGCCGCCTGGGCCAACCATTGCGCCGCCTCCCGGTAATCGCGGTCTCCGGCAAATCCGCTTTCCAGACAATTGGCCAGGCGGACTTGCGCGTCCAGAATCCCCGCCTGGGCTGCCTGACGGTACCACTGCACCGCCTCGGCATAGTCCTGAGGCTCACCCTGACCGGTTTCGAGAAACACCGCCAGACGGTATTGCGCCTGTACGATACCTTGCTCTGCGGCTTTGCGGTACCACAGGGCTGCAAGCGAGATGTCCTCCGCTGTTCCCACCCCGTGTTCAAAGCATTCACCCAGCCGGAATTGGGCTGGTGCCCACCCACCTTCAGCAGCTCGCTGGAACAATTCAACCGCTTTGACCGGATCAGCCGATTGGCCGGTGCCATTCAACAAAAGCTCCCCAAATGCATGGGTAGCGGGCAAATGGCCTTGTTCGGTTGCGAGGAGATAATAGTGGCCAGCAGTATGAAAATCCTGAGGCACCCCGCACCCGGTCTGGTAGGCCTGACCGATTTCATAGCGCGCTTGGGTATGGCCAGCTTGGGCGGCACGTTCAAACCATTGGGCGGCGGCGGCGGCATCCTGTGACACCCCGTTCCCCTGCTGATAGCGGCATGCCAGTTTGAATTGAGACTCCGTGTGCTGGTTCTCCGCGGCACGCGCCAGCCACCGTCCGCACTGCACCTCATCTTTGGGTGCAGCCACTCCGGCTTCATAGACTTCCACCAGTTCCAACTGGGCTTCCAAAAGGTTCTGCTCCGCTGCTTTGATGCGCCAATTCCAGGCTTCCTGCTGGTTTTGAGGAATGCCAAGCCCATCCCGATAGAGTCGGCTGAGTGCCATTTGCGCTTGCGGCTGCCCATTCTCGGCCGCATCGGCAATCAATAAGCCGGCCAGAGTGGCATCTGCTTCCACTCCCTCACCGTTCAAATACTTCAACCCCAACTGCCACCGGGCTTCAGGATTTCCAGTCGCAGCCGTCATGGTTAGAGCGTCCAAACCAGGGGATGACGCCGGTGCGGGAGCCACAGGCACAGGGACCACTGCGGCTGGAACGGGCTGGGCCTTCACCGCTTCAGCAACGGTCTGCGGGATGACTGGCTCGACAGATGGTGTCGATACTGGAGCTGCCAGCACTGCCAGGGAGGGGAATGCAATCGAAATTGAATCGGGCGCCAACACTGCTACCGGGTCAGGAGTCAAGGGAGGCGTCAAGGGTTCAGGCTCCGAAGTGATTGAATCCTGAGTTGGAGTGGTTTCCTCGGCGGCAACGACCTCCACGGCCTCCAAGGGAGGTTCCTCAGTCAGAGGAATCGGCACTCCCACATGATCACCCAAAATCACCGGCTCAGTGGCAGGCGAGGGGACGAGAGTGGCTTCCGTTTGCTCGGCTGCGGGAATGGCTTCGGTCGGGTCATTGGATGCCGAGTCACTTGAGGGAACTGCTGGCAGGGATTTGGTCAACTCCGCCAAAGCGGCTTTGGCCTCGGTGTCTCCTTGGGCAGCCGCCTGGCGATACCAGTAAACAGCTTCCTCGTTGTTCTTTTCCACCCCTTCCCCGACTTCGTAGCAATAGCCGAGATTGAACTGCGCATTGCGATGCCCCTGGCCGGCTGACTTGCGGTACCATTGGGTGGCGGTGCCGGCATTCGGCGGAACCCCATTGCCGCTTTGATAAAGGGCACCGAGAACGAACTGGGCTTCGATATGCCCGCCATTGGCGGCTTTATCAAGCCACTTGATGGCCATCGTGAAATCCTCCTCCACCCCTTCACCCTTGGCGTACAGCATCCCCAGTTGATATTGCGACTCACTGTCTCCCTTGGTGGCCTTTTTGCGCAGGACATCGACAACAGTTGCCATATTCGTAACGATAAATGTTAAAGCTTCGGACAAGGCGTCTGACTGGACGTTGTGATGGAACCCACCCTACCCGTTTCCGCAGAAGCAGGTTGCCCCAGCCAGACCATCTACCTTATCGCTAGGTCCATAGACTACTCATTCGAGCCCCAAGAAGCAAATCATATCTTGGCACACATCAGCGACTACGGAGCCAAAACCACGTCCAGCTCGGCAATCGCCACATGCTCCGCCTCCACCACCCGGGTGGCCACGAAACGGAAATACCGGGCCTCGACAGGTCGGGCAAAGGGGATCCCCTGTGGGATCGGGTTGTTGCGGATATTGGCAAATTCGCCCTGCGCCAACGGGGTTCCCCACGCATTGCCATCGTTGCTGACCAGGACCTCGTAACGGTCGACCAACCCTTTGGCGACCCCATCCTGACGCGGTGTGTACTTTAAGCCCTTGAGCAGTAGAGTTTCCCCCATGTCCACCGTGACCGCTTGCGGCACCCCGTGTTCTCCGTCGGCCCCGTGGGTGTGCCAGAGGGTGGCGGGATTGTCATCGATCACCCGGGCAGCTTCACCACCCTTGGCGGCATAGGAGGCATTCACCACTTTCCATGAGCCTTTGCTCAATCCGAAAGATTCCGTGGCAATATCACTCATCTCGGCACCACCGGGGGCAAAGGCCCGCGCTTTGACGGTGCCACCCCGGGTGAGGGCAAAAGGTCCCGCATAGGCGGGCGACTGAACGGTGGGAGTCACCCCATCCAGCGTATATCGCACCAAAGGTCCCGGTCCGGAGGCGGCCAAGGTTACCAGTCCCCGTTTGTCGCGGGTGATTTTGGGTGCGGTCAGCACCAGGGGTTCACGGTACACGGCCAGCTCGGAAAGGGTCGGGCAAGCGGCTGCCTGGGTGATGCGCAGCCGCAGTTTATCGGTTGTGACATATTCCGTGCGGACCAGTTGCCGATTGCCAATGCTGGTGCCGCGGGCGAACTCGCGCCATTGTCCGTCTTGCCACTGTTCCAGGGCAAAGGCTTCAATGCGCTGGCCGAGGGGCAAATACTCCCGCAGGCTCACCACGTTAAAGGTCACGGCTTTGGGCCAGCTCAATACAATTTCTCCGGTCTTCGCCGCGTCGTCCGTGCTCCAATAAGTTTCCTGATTTCCGTCGGTGGCTCTTGTCGCACCGTAAGCGGTCTCCGCTCCGCCGCGTACGGGGGCGGCGGAGGCTTTGGCGCTGCGGGCAAGGTCCTGCCCGAAGGTGAGATCCAACAAGCGACGAAATTCCCGCAGCGAGGCTATGTCCAGCTCGTGGATGCGACCGCGACGATCCGGGGGAAGGTTGAGATTCAGGCAGGCACCGCGCCCAACGGATTTATAGTAAATCTCCAGCAACTGGGCCGGGGTTTTGACCTTGGCATCCTCGCTGGCATGATAAAACCAACCGGGGCGGATGGAGACGTCGCATTCGGCCGGCACCCAATTGGTCCCGGACCGTTCGCCGCGGTTTAGATCGGCTTTGGTGTTGCCCGGCACCCCATCGGCGATGCTGATGGTTGCCCAGCAGGGCTCACCAGCCAGCCCGCGTTCATTGCCCACCCAGCGAAAATCAGGCCCCACATCGCTGAACATCACCGCCATGGGCATCCGTTCCCGGACCATGCTCCACGTGTTTTGCCAGTCGTAATAAACCCGGTTATCAATGCGGCGCATTTCCCGGGCGCCACCGTAGAAGCCATCGCCGCCATTGGCACCATCAAACCAGACGCAGAAGATGTCGCCATACTGGGTCAATAGCTCCCGCAACTGGTTGCGGTAATAGGTCAGGTACTCCGGTCGGCCATAATCCCGGTAATTCCGGTCCCAGGGCGACAGGTACACCCCGAAACGCAAACCCGCCCGGCGGCAGGCGTCGGACACCTCGCGGACCACATCGCCCTGGCCGTTTTTCCAGGGGCTATTTTTCACGCTGTGCTCGGTGTAGCGGGAGGGCCAGAGGCAGAAACCGTCATGGTGTTTGGCAGTCAGAATCAGTCCCTTCATGCCGGCCAGCTTGGCTGCCCCCACGATCTGATCCGCGTCAAAGTCGGTGGGGTTGAAAACCTCGTTGGGTT
>CAIYYI010000175.1 GCA_903930345.1 uncultured Verrucomicrobiota bacterium | reverse complement strand
GAAAGGGTGAAATGATGAGCGCAACAAGAGTGGAGCGACCGGGCCCATACGGGCTTGGTGGCTCAGTTATGGAAAAATGGCGACGGCCGCCAACCGTAGGCAAAGGTTACTGTATGGTATCCGGGCACAGGGTGTTGCGATCGCGGGCCGCTGGCGCAGTGGCCGGGATGTCGTCATGGCTTGAGGCGGATGCCGCCAATGCTGGTGTTGTCAAAAGCGGTGTTGGATCCGCTGTTGACCTCAAACCGGTAGTGCATGGTTTTCCCCTGCCAGGCTGCCAGGCTGACTTCGAAGTTCTGCCAGCTTTCACTGGTGATCTTCTTCGAGAAAACCTCCTGCCAGCCCTCGCTCTTGCCGGTTCCGGTGCGAACCGCGAGCTTCACAATCACCCCGTCGCCCTTCGGGTTCATCTTGGCCGCCGCAAAACTCAGCGTCCCGCCTGGTTTCACCTCGAACTGATCGCCGAAGAAGATGGAACTCGAAGTCACTTTCCCCCCGAAGGGCGGATGCACTTCATAGGCCGGCAGGGTCTGTTTTCCCCGCTCCACTCCTCCGTGAAAATTGAACACCTGCGTGTACGGACTCCGATCCAGCGGAATCTCTTGCTGCCCGGACACCGCCACGGCCAGGTAGCGCGGCTTCCGCGGCATGAGCAGCCCTTCGGGCGGATCCGCCTCAAGCCGCACCGGGGCGGACTCGCGCGCCAGGGTGAAGGTGTTGGCCGCCAACCTCACTTCGCGCGCATAGGTGTCACGGCCGGACACCGCCGCCACCCCCGGCCTCGGATCGGTGACCTGGTTGCGGCTCAATTCCACGTCGCGGCAATGATCCAGCCGGATGGCGCCGGTTTCCGGAACCGCTCGCTCGTTCACCACGATGGTGTTGCCCCGGACCATGATGTTGCTGGCGCAACTGGCTCGCAACGCGCTGCCATGGAGCGTCTCGATGCGGTTGCTTTCCACGAGCACCGTGTGCGCCAGTGGATCATGCAGTTTCGTGCGGCTGTAGAACACAATGGCGTCTGAAAGCACGTTCCGGATGGTGTTGTTCCGGATGACCACCTGCTGCGGGATGGGCCCCTCGTAGAAGCTCCCGATCTCGTTGCCCAGGTGCATCGCGGACCCGCCCGTGCTGTCCATCAGATTGCCCTCAATCGTGCCCGACGGCCGCGCCAGGATGGCGAAGCGCCGCTGCTCCCGGAAGGTGCAGTTCCGGACCACGTAGCCGCTGCCGCAGGCATCCAGGTTGTACAAGCCGGTGCATTTGAGTTTTTCCGGGCCTCCTGGAAAGTCGTTGTCCGAGGGCTGCAAATCGAAATCCACCACCGGCTGATCCAGCGTGATCCGCTGCCACACGACTCGTTTGCCCGGCGGATGATACGGCTCCACCGCCATCACGCGATAATATCCCAGCCGCTCCCGGCTCGGGTTGTATGCCTGCAGCCGGTCGCCCACCAGCGGCGGACCCGCATGCGCCAGGATCGTCTTTTCGTTGACGATGCCCTTCACCCAGTACGGGCACACGCTGATGTTGATGCTGTCATCCAGCAGCCCCTCAAAATGGCAGTCCTCGATGAGCGGCCCCACCCGGTTTTCCTTGCAGTGCATGCCGTCCTTCGGCGTGGCCAGCAGCCGGTCCGTGCCCGGCTTGCGCTGTATGACAATGCGCCGCAGCGTCACCTGGTCCAGGTTTTTGGTCACCGAAAAGGTCATGCCGAATTTTGCCGAATACACGGTGATGTCGTGGTACGTGCAATGGCTGCTGCCGGATACCGAAAAATTGGCCCCATGCCCGCCGTGATAAAAGGTGATCACAAACCGATCCCCGGCCGCCAGATCCTGCAGCTGTTTGCGGTGCCGCTCCCCAGGAGTCACCCGCACCAGTCCCGGGGTCGTGGTCTGGCTTCTCTCCACCTCGATAAAGTCGCCGCTGTTGGGCGTCTGTTTCCTCAGCGGCCGCTCCGCCTGCATCAACATCCCGATGCTCACGCCCGCGATCCGCTTCGCCCGCAGCTCCTCCTCCCAATTCAGATAGCCGGCATGCACGCGCACCTCGAACCAGCCTTCCTTCGCGTTCACCGCTGTCACTGTGCCCTGGGAAAAAGAAAGCGGGTCCGACTCCAGCGTGAAGCCGCCCACCGAGACATTCGTGCAGCGGCTGATGTTTACCAGCGCATTGTGCGGACTGTTGAGAAAGACCGCTCCGTTGCCCGCCACCGAAAAATCGTGCAGCTCGCGCAAATCCAGCAGCGTGCCGTTCGGCAGCCGCCCGATGCGATAGGTTTTCTTCTCGAACACCAGCCGGGTGTCTCCCCCATGATGGGTGGCTTCCGTCAATGCGCGCTGAATCGCTGGTCCATCATCGGTGACGCCATCGCCCCTGGTGCCATGTGCCGCCACGGATACATCCCGTGCCATGGCGGCGCCCAGGGCCAGGCCCCACGCGCCAGCCAGCACCATCGCAGCTCGTCTGAGCCTGACGGTTTTCCCGGAAGTGTTTTGCATCTGGCCGCAAGGCTACCGGTTGCCGGCCGGGGCGTCAACGCGGGGAGACGCAGCCGGCGCTGCAGCATGGTCCAAATCGGCCAAGGAATGTGCTGAAGGTGGATGCCGATGAGGCGGGCATGGGCGGCGATGACGCGGCGGATGCGCTGCAATATTTGGTTTTCGGGTTCAGGCCATAGCATGGGTTTAAAAGTGTTAAAAGGTACGGTCCTGTTGAGTGATATACATCCAGGATAATATAAGCAGCGTTTGTCTTCAATTATGCCGGCCAGAGTGGAAACGAAAAAAGTTTGAAAAACCGGCGCGGCCAGACTACTGTTTACCACGTGAATTGCCTCCGGAATACTGGGGGAAAACGAGCGGGAGGGGAGGGGTTCAGAAAAACCCTGAACCGGTAAGGAAATAGTAAAGTTTTAGTAAACTTTTGGCCGAACCACCCGGCCGGTCTTTGACATTGTTTCGTCCCGGGCTGCGCCGCAGAGGAATACCAACTAACATCTTCCATCTCCGGTACTGTAGCTTTTCACCGTTTTTCCCGGCGCGCGCACGAAACCCGGTGCCAAAAGGTGCCAAAAAGCGACAAAATGTGACAAAAAGCGACACGCTGATGGTGAGCCAGTGGTTCAGGGACCACTTTGGATTGAACCCGAATCCACGGATAAACAGGGGGATGGGGAAAAGTTCAACCGCGAATGAATGCGAATTGACGCGAATAGGGGAGTGATTGGTGGACCAAGAGTTTGTACGGGCGGTGTGGCAGGAAGGGGAGTTGGCGCACCAGCTGAAGAGCATGAAGCATGGAGAGGAACGCGGAAGAGTGGTTCCCGCTGAGGCGCTGAGGCGCGGAAACAGGGCCGGGGTGGATTTCACGCGAAGCCGCGAAGAAATGGAGGAAAGCTGCCGACAAAAAATGAGTCGTATTGGGGGGGGTGGAGCTAATTTGATTCCATGAAGCCCCGAAGTACAGTTGCCCGACCGCCGCGTGGTGGTGAGGTG
>CAIYYI010000174.1 GCA_903930345.1 uncultured Verrucomicrobiota bacterium | reverse complement strand
CCTACGCCGTCGGCCACGCCGTCGGCGTGGGTTTGGTCTGCATAGTTACGGCTGAGATATTCCCCCGGTTACTGCGACCAGAGTGTAATACGGAATCGGTGCTGTCGTGCTACGAAGAGGCGGTCCAGCTCGACCGCGAAGCCTAGCACCGCTGCACAGGGAAGCATTCCGCAGCCCCGCAGCAGCAGTCGATCAGCTTAGCCGGCAGTTCCGCTCAAACGGGATAGTCCAGCGCTTCGCGCGTCATTACCTTGGCGAGGGCGTCAGCGGCACGGTCCTTGGCGAAGACGACAACCGGTGGTTGTCACGCGGCCACAGCATTGCCGATGTGCTCAAACCAGCGGTTGAAGTCTTCCGGCTTCTTGAATTCACCAATGCGGGCAAATTGCTTTTGCTCCAGCTCCACTGGAAGTTTCATCGGTACAGTTGTGCCGGCAACGACCACAAGTATGGGTTTCTCCAAGGCCCAAGCAGCGCCTAATTCCTTCAGCAGCCATGAAGAGTTGAGGGATTCGGGCGAGAGGATGAGTATGAACCAGTCACTCTTGGCAACGGACTCTCGGAGCTTCGTCTGCCAGCTTTCTCCCGCGCCGAAATCGTCTGAGGAAACCAACCGGACATCTGATCGAGCGCACAGCAAGCGGCGCAATTTATCGGCGTGCGAGGCGTCGTTCCGGGCGAAACTTAGGAACACATTGTGATGGGCATTCATAGAGCTTTCATCTTCTTTGCGCGGTTGATGACTTGTTCAAGGTAGGTATCGAAGTCGTTGAGGTCAATGGCCAGGCATCCGGCAATGGCGTCGGGGATTTCGGCATGGTTGACGTGGTTAACGATTGCCACCAGATGCTTCTCCAGCGCCAAGGCACCGCCAATTTCCACCAATACCCATGGACGTCCTACGGAATCTCGCGTCAGGAGCACCAGCAACTCGTCACAGGCCCGGAGATTTGCCAGTATGGTCTTGGAAATGGATTGGCCACCTTCGATGTCCTTCTCGTCCAAGAACACTCTTATTCCCTGCTTTCTTCCGGCGGTTTCAATCAGCCTTGCGACTTGGCGTGCAATCCATTTGTCCTTCGACGAATGGCTGATGAAGACGAGATAGCCGGACTTTGGTTTTCTCTTGCTGGGCATCGTTTACACCGGTTGGTCGGGTGCTGGGGTGATTTATGGAAAGTTTCTCTGATCTCCGATATGCTCTACACCGGATAGTCCAGCGCTTCGCGGGTCATTACCTTGGTGAGGGCGTCAGCGGCACGGTCCTTGGCGAGACGACAACCGGTGAGGCAGCCGTCGAGTTTGGCGCGAAGGCGAATGTAGCCTTCCAGGCCGTGGAATTTCACGCAGGGCCCGGCTTTGGTGGGGTGGGCTTCGCCGAGTTCGGTGACGTCGGAATAGGAGCGGGCGGAGCTTTCGATGCCGGGGATGAGGCCTTCGAGGGATTGCAGTTCTTCAGCGCAGTAGCAGGCGTGGCAACTGGCTTCGTCCCAGGCGGGATGACGGTTGTAGCCGAAGACGAGTTCGGTGGTGATGCGGCTGACTTCGCTGGCGGCGCGGGCGGATTGGACGTGGCTGAGGTCGTTGAAGAAGTTCACGAAGCCAGGCAATCCATCGGCGAGGGCGGGGTTGAGGGTGCCTTTGCTTTCGAGCTCGGTGACATCCAGGATGAACTGCCGGGCGGCGAGCAGCCAGCAGAGGGCGTCGGCCAGGGGGAAGGTGACGCCTTGGCGGGTCTTGTGGTAGAGCTTGGCGCCGTCGGCATCGGTGGCTCCTTGGAGATGTTCGAGGGTCCAGAGCCAGAGCTGCATGGCAGTGGCGAGGGTGCAGGCGCCGGTGCCGGGTCGGGCGGAGGCGATGTGGCGGAGGTCGGTGATCCATTGACGGAACTGGGCGAGGAAGACCTCGTTGG
>CAIYYI010000173.1 GCA_903930345.1 uncultured Verrucomicrobiota bacterium | reverse complement strand
TGCTGCGGGGATTTTCCATCGATTTCAACGAATCGCGGACTTTCAGCCCGCCATCACGGGGTGTCAGATGACCCAGCCCTGTCGGGCTGGGCTGTTGGATCGCCGCGCCTTTGGCGCTGGAGAAATGTGTATACTCGTCAGCCCAACGGGCTGGGGATTAGTTGGTTGATACAATGCACCCTGAAAGGGCGCGATCCTTGCCAACCTTACATAGCGCATCCCGCCCTTTCAGGGCTGGTTTCTATATCTCCATGCGACCCAGGGCGTTGCCCTGACGAGTATACACATTTTTTGATTTCGTTCTGGACACAGACACGATGAGCGATCAAGAGTTCTGGCAGACCCAGCGTCATGATCCAGAACGCAGATATTCCACCGTTATTGTGCGGCAAGCCCTTTGGGGCTGACGGGCTAACTATTGCCATCGAGGAACTGGAGCGCTCGCCCGCTCCCAACCGAGCAGAGTTGGCTCGACGGCTCTGTGAGCGATTGCATTGGTATAATCCAAGCGGCCAGCCCCAGTTGATGAGTGCGAGGGTGGGACTTCTGAGCCTTCACCGCCGGGGGTTGTTGGAGTTGCCGCTTCCCTTGAAGTCCAATGGGAACGGGCGGCGGCAGCCACTGACAACCTCAGCCGGTGATCCTCAACTCCCGATTACAGCGGGAGCGGGGCAGTTGGCCCCATTGTCCTTTGAGCGCGTTGAAGGGCGCACCGCGGAGTCTCGTCTCTGGAACGAGTTGATCCAACGCTACCACTATCTGGGTTACACGCCGATGTCCGGCGCCCAGTTGCGCTACTTCGTGCGCGGGGATGATGGGCGGCAACTTGCTCTGTTGGGATTTGGCGCGGCTGCATGGAAGCTGGCCGACAGGGATCGATTCATCGGTTGGGACACCTTGCAGAGAGAGGCGAGGCTTTGCCATGTGGTCAATAATTGCCGGTTTCTCGTCCTGCCGTGGGTTCGCTCGCCCAACCTCGCCTCAATGATCTTGGGGCTTTGCGCCCGGCGCGTCCGGGAGGATTTCGAGCGTATCCATGGAGTGAGGCCTCTGGTCATGGAAACCTTTGTAGAGAGCGGGCGCTTCATGGGGAGTTGTTACCGCGCTGCCAACTGGATTCGTGTTGGCACTACCTGCGGGCGGGGACGCAACGATCGGCGTGCGCTGAGGGCCGTTCCGATCAAGGACATCTGGCTCTCTCCTCTGACAAAGGACTTTCGTAGCAAGCTGTGCGCACCGCTGGCAGTCGAACGCTGGCCCCCTCGGTAAAGGTCATGGCTGCCAACATCCTCAATGAGATCGCGGGCATTGATCTGGGCGACGAGCGCCGCAACCGGCGCATCGGCAGGCTAGCCTCCCAAATGGCGGCCTCGCCGCAGGAAAGCATTCGGGCCGCTTGCAAGGGGTGGGCTGAGGCGATTGCAGGATTTCGTCTTCTGCATAATGAAGAGGTCACTTGGGAGAAGATCCTCTGTGCGCATGAGCAGGCTACTCTGGAGCGTGCCGGGGCGTGTGAGCGCATACTCCTGGTCCAGGACACAACGGAACTGGACTACTCCAGCCACAAATCCCTCACTGGGACCGGGCGGCTCGACGCGCAAACCCGGCAGGGCTTCTATGCTCACAACCACCTTTTGGTGGACGAGGATACGGGCGTGGCTTTGGGCTTGTGCGGGTCGCATGTCTGGACCCGGGAGCAGGAGACAAAAGGGCACGGGCACAAGCAGGTGCCCTTTAAAGAGAAGGAGAGCCACCGTTGGTTTCAAGGGTATCTGAAGGCTTGCGAGGTCGCCCAAAAGCATCCCGACGCAGAAGTGCTCACCGTGGGTGATCGCGAAAGCGACATCTACGAGATCTATGCCGAATGGCAGCGGCGCGGCCAGTGCGGGGAGAGCCGCGCGGAGGTGCTCGTGCGCGCCGGTCGCGACCGCGCACTGCTCGACGCGGACAATAATCTCTTCCAAACGATGCGCGCCGGGCGGGAGCTGGGGACTTATCAGGTCGAGTTCGCCAGCAAAGCGCAGGTCCGCAAGGTCAATGGCAGCAGCCGCCTGACCCATCGGCTGGGCCGCAAGGCCGAGTTGCAGGTGCGTTCCACCAAAGTCAGACTGAAGCCCACCCAACGCAAACATGGCGGGAAGCTTCCTCCCGTGGAACTGTGGGCGGTGTGCGTATTGGAAATCGACCCTCCCCAGGGCCATGAACCCATCGAGTGGTTCCTGCTGACGAGCCTGCCTGCGGAAACTTTCTCGCAGGCCCGGCGCATCATTCGCGCCTACGCTAATCGCTGGCTCGTCGAGGAGCTTCATCGCATTCTCAAAAGCGGCTGCCGCGTGGAGCAGATCAACTTGCGCACGAGTGCCGCCCTGCTTCCCGCCGTGGCTCTCTACTTGATCGTGGCCTGGAGGATACTCTATTTGCGAGACTTCAGGCGCGCGCAACCCGACCTGTGCTGCTCGATCATTTTTACCTCCGCAGAATGGCAGGCCGCATGTTTGATCCAAGGTCGGCCACCTGACACTGGCCCTCCAACTCTGGCGCAGATGGTCGGCATGGTAGGAAAGATGGGCGGGCACATGGGACGCAAAAAAGATCCTTCGCCAGGCCCAGAGTGTCTCTGGAGAGGAATGGAGAAGCTGCGTTGTTACGTGGAAATGGGGCAGGCCCTCGGACGGCTCTAAAAAGCCACTCACCGGTGCCCCGCTGCGGTCCTTCTCGGGAGCCGACCAGCTCCGACTCAATCACTGCGAGCATAAGTGCGGCGATGAATTCGCCTTTATGTGCCCGATTGCCGTCGCATCACGAGCCAGAAAAATGTGTATACTCGTCAGGGCAACGCCCTGGGTCGCATGCAGATATAGAAACCAGCCCCGAAAGGGCGGGATGCGCTATGTAAGGTTGGCAAGGATC
>CAIYYI010000172.1 GCA_903930345.1 uncultured Verrucomicrobiota bacterium | reverse complement strand
CGCTTTTGGATCACCTCGCGCACGTCCGCGCTGGCCAGCGTGAGGCGGGTCTTGAATCGGCCTTGAATTTTGGAAATGTCCTGGGCTTCCATACCCTTGAACGCACCGAGGACGCCTTCCAGATCAGCCTGCGAGGTCACGAACACCCAGGCCCGGCCGTTGCAAACGGTGCCGAGGGTTTCCGCCACGGTCTGAAGATTCAGCATGAGCTTGGAATTCTGGCCGATGAACTGGCCGACTTCGTCCACGAAAAAGTTCAGGCGGAAACCGGTGGGCTGCCGGGCGATGTAATCCTTAACGCGCAGCGCGAAGCTTTCGATGGAGACACGATAATCCTCCCGGACCTGTCGCATCAGGTTTGAGGCCTCGGCCTCGGCCACGCCGAAATGCGCGGCGTAAGCCCTGGTGAACGCGGCCTTGCGTGCCGTGGAGATGGCTTCCCGATCATTTTCCCACGTCGCTCCGTTCAACTTCAAATAGGTTTCTTTGAACGGGGCGAAATCACCCCGGATATCCAGATCATGCTCGAATTTGGCGATGTAACCCTGTTTGCCGTAGTAACCTTGAAGCTCGTTCAAGACCTTGACGAACACTTCCAGAATCGGCGCGGAATGATCGCCGCCGATGCCATCAAACTTCTGGTCGATGTTGAACAGGATGCTGCGCGACGGGATGGCGGTGGCCTTGCGCAAGTTGGCCTTTACAATCTCGTCCTCAATCCTCGGCAGAATAATGTCCGCCGGCCTGGTGCCATTGGCGAGGGGCTGCCCATCTAAGATGAGCGAGAGGATTTTGAGGAGGTGGGATTTGCCCGAGCCGAAGAAGCCAGAGATCCAAACGCCGTTGGCGGTCAGCTCGTGAAGGTAGCGATGGGTGAAGGTGTCCAGTCCCAGGGCGACATCACGGGTAACCACATACTCTTCCAACTCGGTCTGGAGGTTGCGGGCATCATCGGCCTTGATGACGCCATCAATGGGGCGGTCAACCGGTTTAAGAAACAGCTCGTGGATTTTCATGCGGGTCAAAGGCGGTAGTGGTCGAGATTGGTGGCGCGATAGTAGGGATTGTTGATGCGCGGACTGGGGATGGAGCCAAACAATCGCAGGTGCGACCCGCCGGTCGGATCCTGGGCGTATTCACCGGGGAAGAAAATCACCACCGGATGCCGCAACATCGCTGGCTGGAGCGATTCGAGAATGGTATGCGTGCGCAGGAACGGATAGATGCGGCCCGGTCCAGTGATGAGCGTCAACTGGGCGCCATCTCCTTCGATGGCGCGTACCAGCCGCGGAATCATGTGCGTCTTGGGGTCGGAATAATTTTGCAGGGTCTCCAAAACATCCGACCGATGCCAGGTGGTTTCCTCCGCCAGCAGGCCGGTGAGGATTTTGTGTTCTTCCAATTCCTCCAAAACCAGTTCAAACAGGTCGAGGGATTTCAGGGTGATGCCGTGGCTTTGCAGCCGGGTGGCGAGGCTTTCCACCATCCGCCGGAGGGCATCCTCCTGCGCCGCGTCATAGGTCTGAATGAAAATCGGCACCTCGTTGGCCAACCCTTTCATGCTCAGGAAATTGGGGTGACTGAGGGTTTTGAAAAGCCGCTCGGATAGGTCGTGCGTGTTCATCATGGGCGGCGCTGGAAAATTTCCGAGTCGGGAACGAGAAAGGCGGCCAGCCAACCCGGCTTATCCGACGTGACCACCTGAACGACCGTCGGCGAAAGCACCGGACGCCGGATGGTTCCCAGGGGGGTTCCGGCGGCCAGCAGACCCGCCTCGACGAGCATCCGCAGCAGAACCTGCCGGACTTTGGTCTTTGAAGAGGTGGTCAACCGGGCAAGTTCCGGATGGGTCAGGCACTTGTTTTCAACGTAGGCTTCGTAGTCGGAATGGCGCAGGACCGGGTCATGCGCGGCGAGCTTGTCCCGTAAAACTTCGGCCGTAAACTCAAAGGCGAACCGGATGTGCTTGCAGGCTGCGAGCCAGGCGATGGCCGTGCGATCTTCAGCGGTGGCCTGGGCCAGGAGCCTGAGCTGATCCGGCGTTAAACCGCCAAGCCTGTGACGCAGCTCCCGCTCCAGGCGGATTGCGCTGCTCGCGCTCCGGCACTGGAGGGCGTTTGCGGCAAGGATGCGCTCCCGGGTGAGGTTCCAGTCGTTGGTGGCGAGGTGGCACTCGGCGATAATTCTCGCCAACTCCGGACGGAGAGACGCCGCTGTGAAACTGAGATTGTAGCTGGATGAAGCGGGAGCGGGATTACCCTGGCACTCCTGGGCGACGGGGATTCCATGGGTTTCCGACAAGGCCGGGGACCGGTGACCCGGAGGGGACACCGGTTGGCCGATTGGCAGAGGCAGGCTAAAAAACGACAGGCCCGCCGTGGTATGCTCAGGCTTGGGCAACACAGGCTGAAACGCTTGCGTGTGCGTTCAGCCCTGTCGGGATGGCTTGTTCCAGTGAAGGGTGCAGTGCCTGAAAAACGAAGGGGCGTGACTTACTCACGCCCCCTCACAGGCACTAGCATGCCTTCAATGGAGCATTTTCAGGCACGCCCGAGGGGCGCGCCTTCAAACGCCGTCCATTGAGAGAAATTGCTAGTTTCGTGAGGGACAGCAGCCGAAGCTACGCGAAATATGTTGGTACAGTATTGGTTAAATCATTTGTTCATTTTGTTACGGAACGGGGGAACGGTAGCGAAACAGGGCGGAACGGGGAAGCACAAATCCCGGAAAAGAGACGGGCGCCAACGCGTATGCATGTAGGGTTTTAGAAGCGCGGGCGTTTGGAAGTAACGGAGCAAAGGTCTATTCCGGGCGAAGCAGAAGAAGCCGGGGGGTATCAGCGGCGGTCGGAATCTGCAAAACCAGGTGTGGAATGCCGCTGGAAGAAATCCCACATCAAACGGGTGGCATCCACGTCCGGCGTTGTTTTCCCAACGATGAAGGCCGGCATCGCCTCGCCGCCGGGCCAGGAATGGCCGCCTTTGGCCACGGTTTAAATCCGGGCCGCATCGATGTTGTGGCTCTTTTTCAACTGGTCGATCAGATCGGAAATGAACTGCACATCCCGCTGGGCCTGGTCCGCCCGGTTGAGCTTGCCGTTGCAAAACCAGTGCAGCGGGAAGCCGCTGCCGGAGGGGTAAACGACCAGGAAGCCGGATTCATCCGCCAACCGGTTCCAGTGGCTGAGCCTCATCAGGTGGGCAGGCCACTCGCCAAAGCCGTGGAGGCAAATCACCAGCCACGGCCAAACTCGCCCTCCAGCTTTGTTGCCAGCGTGGACACGGCTGAAGACTTGCGTGGCGGTTTTGAGGAACAGGTCGCGCGCTGCCCACTGATCGGGTCCGGGG
>CAIYYI010000171.1 GCA_903930345.1 uncultured Verrucomicrobiota bacterium | reverse complement strand
GTGGGCTTTTTTTTCTCTCCCACTTGAGTTCTGTGCCTTTCCACGGCGCACTCAGACAGGCTCTTAAAACCGCGTTTTACAGAAGCGCATAGAGCAACGTTGGATTTGGTAAGCCATGTTTGTCGCACAAAATCATCCCGATGTGCTAGACTGGCCGCGTGAAGCAGAAACTCATAAAAGGCATGAACGGGCTCCTATCCCTCAGCTTGGGGCTGCTCGGGCTGCTCCTGGGCAGCACCCTGGCGGCGGCTCCTGCGGTTGGCCAATCCTATCCGGCTTCCCCATTTGTGGTGGATATCACGCAGCCGCCGTATTCGGCCAAGGGTGACGGCATGGCGGATGACACCGAGGCTCTGCAACGCGCCATCAACGAAAATGTGGGCCGCCACAAACTGCTCTATTTTCCCAAAGGCATCTACCTGGTGGGCCGCACGCTGACCTGGCCGAAGAAGTGGAACGGACGTGACAACTGGGGCAAGACCATGCTCCGCGGGGAGCATCGCGACTTCAGCATCATCCGGCTCAAGGCTGGCTCGTTCACCAACGCGGCCAAACCGGAAGCCATCATGTGGTGCGGCGGCTTTGGTTCGGCGGACTGGTTTCACAACTACGTCGAGAACCTGACCTTCGATGTCGGCGCGCAAAACCCCGGAGCGATCGCACTGCAATTCTACTCCAACAACTCCGGCGCAGTACGCGATTGCCGGTTCATGGCCGCACCGGGCAGCGGTGTCATCGGCCTCGACCTGGCACACCGTGACATGAACGGCCCCCTGCTGGTGCGAAACTGCGAGATCACCGGGTTCGGGACTGGCATCGCCTGTGCCAGAGCGGTGAACGGCCAGACCTTTGAAAACATCACCCTGCGCGGACAGCGCCGGGTCGCCTTCATCAACGAGGGCCAAGCCATCAGCATCCGCGGGCTGACGAGCGACAACACGGTCCCAGCGGTTTCGACCTACGGCACGCTCTGCCTGATTGACGCGAAACTGGCTGGCCACGCGGAAGCCGCCAAGGCTCCGGCCATCGTCAACTATAACGGGGGACGGATTTTCCTGCGCGACATCAAGACCACAGGCTACGGGCGGGCACTCGCGGATATGAAGACGCCGGACTTTGCCGCCGCCTATCGCATCCGGGGTGTCGACAAGCCGGGGAGCGAAGGACCCGATATCACGGAATTCTTCTCAGAACCCGCGACCAGCCCCTTCCCATCGCCCGCGCACTCCTTGCGGCTTCCGGTGAAGGAGACCCCGGAAGTGCCCTGGGACGATCCAAAGACCTGGGCCAACGTGGACACCTTCGGCGCTGATCCCTCCGGCAATGCTGATTCGGCGGCGGCCATCCAGAAGGCCATGGACTCCGGGGCGACCACCATCTTTCTGCCCGGCCATTACAACCTGCGCAGCCCTGTCACAATCGCTGGAAAAGTGCGCCGGATCGTGGGCGTGGGCGGCATGATCAATTATGGCAAGGGGCTGAGGCCCGACTTTCGCCTAGGGGACGGCGAAGCGCCGGTGGTTATGATGGAGCACTTTGCCAACATTCACGGCGGCATGAAAATTGACACGGCCCGCACACTGGCGATGCGAAGCGTATCCGACTGCAACCTCACATTCACCCCCAAAGCAGCGGGCGGGAACCTCTTTTTTGAGGACGTGGTCACCCACGACCTGAAGCTCCGGAAGCAGCGGCTGTGGGGACGCCAGGTAAACATTGAGAACCAGGGCACGCACCTGGAAAATGACGCCAGCGATGTCTGGATTCTTGGTTACAAAACGGAGCGCGGCGGAACCCTGCTCACGACGCGCGGGCTCGGACGCAGCGAAATCCTGGGCGGCTTCAGCTACACCACGACTGCTGGCAAGCTCGCCCCCATGTTCGTCAACGATAACTCGAGCGTTTTCGCCTTCTTTGCCGAGGTATGCTACAATGGCG
>CAIYYI010000170.1 GCA_903930345.1 uncultured Verrucomicrobiota bacterium | reverse complement strand
GGCTTGGGCTCCAGCTGTCCCACGACCTCCAGACTGAACCGGTGGGCCAGGTACTCGAAGGTTTTGTGGTAAGTCAAAATGCGAGTGCCTTTGTAGGGGGCCAGCCGGGTGTTCCAGCTTTGCATCCGCTGTGTCAGCTGGGTGTTGAAGCGCGCCAGATTGCCTTGGTAATACTCGCCATTGGCCGGGTCCAACTGCTTCAGCACGTCCGCCAGATGCCCGGCCATGATGCCCACGTTGACGGGGTCCAGCCAGAAGTGGGGGTTGCCTTTGGCATGCACATCCCCCTGGGAGCGGTCCACCTCGCCGGAGACCTCCAGCAGGGGGATGCCTTCGGAGAGGATCACATGGCCCGGTTTGCCGGGCATGATTTTGGGATTTCGGGCGGTTTGCAAAAGCGGTGGCAACCAGCCCACCTCCAAATCCGCGCCGCCCTCCAGCAGCACATCCGCCTGGTTCAACACCCGCACGAAGCTGGGGCGGGGATCCACAAAATGCGCATCCTCCGTGCCTTTGGCGAGGGAGGAGACATTGATCCGGTCACCCCCGATGAAGGTGGCGAGGGAGGCAAAGTCGGGCAGGGAGGCCACGACGTTCAGTTTGGCGGCCTGGGCAGTCCATGGTGCGAGGCTGGCCAGCCAGCAAAGATATCCGAGAATATAGGTTGGTTTCATGGTGGTTGGCTTCGGTCAGAATTTATGGGCAGCGTGGGCGCCCAGCAGGAACTCGAATTGCAGCCACACGGAATGATCCTCCAGGCGCAGGCCAAAGCGGTCGTCGTAGTTGTATTGCAGGCGGAGCTTGGAGTACTCGGTGGGGTGCCAGGTCAGGTTGGGGGAGAGGCGCCAGCGCGGGGCGCGCTGGGGATCGCGCTCCAGCGTGGCACCGTTGAAGGCGAGCGGCATCCGCTCATAGTCCGCCAACCGGCTGCCCAGATAATCGAAGCGCATTCCGGCCACCCAACCCTTGCGGAAGCCGTACAGCAATTGGGAATACCCGCCGTAATCAGTGAGGGTCTCCTGCGGCAGCACCGCCGCCAGGCCGGTGCCCAGATCCTGGATTTCCACCGCCGGGTCCAATCCTCCGGTTGTGGACCCTTCAGCATCCCAGTCAAAGGCGCCCGCCTGGTAGCGGCGCAGCATGGCTTCGTTCTGCCAGGTCACGAACGGGAAGCCGCCCGAATGCCGAGGCGATTTCCATTTCCAGGTCAGGTCGGTCCCGTAGATCTGAGTGGCGCTGGCCAATCCGTCCGATCCACCCCGCGAGTTGGGTCCGAAGGCCCCGGATGCCCCCATCAGGATGGTCTGGCTATCGGTCAGGTCGAAGGACATGGCGTAGCGGGGCGAGAGCAACAGATCGGCAAGCTGGCGTACTCCGCGATCATTGTCCGCGTGCCGGTAGGCCAGCGGCAGGGTTTCTCCGCCGCCCCCGTGGTTGTGTCCGCCTGCGCTTCTGAAGCTGGCCGCTGTGCCGCCCGAGCTGTTTTGCACCCCCAGCGACAGCTCCGCGAAAAACGGGAGCGGCGCCAGCCACGAAACGCGGGCACCCGGGTTGCGCAGCCCATCCGGCCCCAGCAGCCGGCCGTTGACCAGGGGGGTGTCCAGAAAGCCCCACGAATGCAGGTGGGTGGGATTGTGTCGGCCAAAGTCGCTGTAGATCTGGCCGGCCCGCACTTGCAAATTCCCGGGCAGGGCCATGGTTTCCAGCCAGGCCTCCTCCAGTTCCACCGCGCTTTCCCCATCCGCATCCAGGGCATAGACCAGATTCGCATTGCCGCGAAAATACGGGTCCACCGACCCGGACAGGCTCATCTCCAGCCCCTGCAGGGTGAAGCCGCGCTGGTTGGGATCATGGCCGCCCGACTGGGTACCCGAGGCCACGTCCCGGGCGGTGGAGGAACCCACGGTTAGGGAGCCCACCAGGCCGATGTCGATGGCGGATTTCCCGCTGCCCAGCCGAAGCGGATCCGATGGTTTCCAGGGGACGGGTGGGGGATTGCCCCCAGGGGCGGGTGTGCCCAGGACTTTGGCTGACAACGCCTCGCTGGGCCGGTCCCCGGTGGCGGTCCCAGGCGGGGGCAGCGCCAGTTTGGGCGCGCTCCTGAGGGTGTTCACCTGCTGTTGCAGGGCTTCGATTTGTGCCCGCTGCTTTTGATGAACCTGCTCAAACTGCTGCTGCAGCTCGCGGACCTGCCGCCGCAGCACTTCAACTTCATTTGCTTCCTGGGCCATGAGTGCGGAGACCGAACACACGGCAAGGGCGGAAGCCACCCCACGGATGATATTCTTCATGCTAAACCTGATTCCAGCCGGCCAAGGCCGACTCTTTTCCCAATTCAAAGGACAATCCGGCCTGCCAAACGGCAAACCAGCACGAAACGAGACTGGGGAATCAGGCGGCGGGCGGACCCCGGCCGGGAGGTAGAAACGAGACGAAGACCGAGGGACGGTCAGCCTGGGGAAGGAGCAAGGCAAAGTGAGGGGCATGCTCGGCGGGCACAATCACCGCTACGGTGGAGTGAAGCATTTGCCCGCCGGTGATGGCGGTTACCGCGCAATGGTGGTTGGGGTTGGCGGCATCCGGGTGCAGGTTCTCATGGCAGACCGGGCTCACGGCCAGCCATGCCGAACAGAGGTGCAGGATCACCATGGCGATCACCATGGCCATACTACCCCAGCGCACTTGCTTGGATGCTGAACCTAATCGCGTCATTGACTGCCCTGATAACATAGTCAATCTCTGCGCAAATACCCAGTCTGTCAAATGGCGAAACTTGATTGAATTTCTTTTACCCCTCGCATCCGGGCATGGTACAAAGCAGTTAAATCAGCCTGACCCATATGAAAAACGAGACCACGATGACCCGCCGGAACTTTTTGGAAACCACCGGAAAAACCGCCGCCATGCTGGCCGCAACATCAGCAATCGCCCCGTCTGCGCTGGCAGCCAAGGCACCGGGTGAGACGATCGGCGTCGGGTGCATCGGGATCGGAACGCGGGGCGGTGACCTGCTCAACGCGGTGGTCGGTGTGCCCGGGGTGAAGGTGGTGGCGGTGAGTGATGTCTATAAGCCGCATCTGCAAAAAGGGGTGGAGCGCAGCCAGAATCCGGAGGTAAAAACCTATCAGGATTACCGGGAGCTGCTGGCTGACAAGAATGTGGATGCGGTGGTGATCGGCGCGCCTGACCACTGGCATTGCCCGATGGTGCTTGATGCGGTCAAGGCGGGGAAGGACATCTATTGTGAAAAAGGTTTCTCCCACACCCTGGAGGAAGCCAAACGGATGCGGGCGGCGCTGAAGGGGAGCAACCGGGTCTTCCAGCTTGGGCACCAGGCGAGGTCGAGCACCTGCGCGCTCCAAGCGCGGGAATTGATCGCCACGGGCATCCTGGGGCCCATCACCCTGGTGCGGACCGGGCGTTTCATGAACAGCGATCCGGCCCACCCGATGTGGCGGTGGTACGGCTACTACGGCCAGTGGAACCGCCCGGATCCGGCCCAGGTGGAGAAGGATGTGAACTGGGACATGTGGCTGGGGAGCGCGCCCAAGATTCCGTGGAATGAGCGGCACTTCTGGCATTGGCGCTGCTATTGGAACTATGGCACCGGCCAGGCGGGGGACCTGCTCTCCCACGAGACGGATTTCATCCAATATATCCTTGGTCACGGCATTCCCGACACCTGCTCATGCCTGGGTATGAATGCGCTGCTGCAGGACGATCGTGACGTGCCGGACACCTGGATGGCCACCTACCAGTTCCAGAAGCTGGGCCGGACCATGACCTTCACCGGAAGCATGAACACCAGCGTGGGCCAGCCGGTGGAGATCTGCGGCAAGGAGGCCACCCTGCGCTTTGATGCCATCGCCCATGACGCCAACAATTTCAGCATCGTGCCTGAGCGGTACGCACGCAAAGATCTGCCCAAGGGCTACGAGCGGGGCAAAACGCCGAGCCAGCCGCATCACATGCTGGATTTTTTCAACTGCGTGCGCAGCCGAGGCACCCCCAAGTGCCCGGTGGACGAGGCGTTCATTGAGAGCGTCACCTTCCTGATGTCCGTGGAATCCTTCAAGCGGGGCAAGACCGTGCGCTGGGATGCGGCCAAGGAAGAGATCGTCTGAGCTGCGGGGCCGGAGTGGTCAGGCGGCTGACCACTCCGACTGAATCAGAGACGGCGGACCCAGACGTTGCGATAGCGCACCGGGTTGCCGTGGTCCTGGAGGTAAAGAGGGCCTTTTTCCACCAGCCCACTCAAGGGCGCGGCGGCGGTTGATTTTTCCCCGACCGGGATGTGGTCCTGGATGAGGATCCCATTGTGGAGCACGGTGAAGGAGCCGGGTTGCACTTTGCCATCCGGCAGTTTTTTGGGAGCGCGGAAGATGATGTCGTAGCTCTGCCACTCGCCGGGTTTGCGGCAGGCGTTGACCAGCGGTGCGCTATGGCCGTAGAAGGCGCCGCACTGGCCGTTGGGGTAGGTCTTGTTCGAGTGGCAGTCCAGAACCTGGATCTCATACCTGCCCATGAGGTAAACCCCGCTGTTGCCCCGGCCCTGGCCGCTGCCTTTGGGAACGGATGGCGATGCCCACTCGACATGCACCTGGCAGTCCGTGAATTCCTCCTTGGAGAACAAGCCACCCCCGGGCGTGGTTTCCATCACGCCGCCTTCCACCTTCCATTTTGGCTCGGGGCTGCGTTCGCCGCGGAACTGAGTCAGGTCTTTGCCATCAAAAAGCACGATGGCATCCGCCGGTGGGCCACCCACGGGGCCGGGATCCACGACCGGCGGTTCCTGATCCGGTTTGGGGGCATCGGCCGCCGGGAGGGGGCAGGCCCAGGTCCCGAGGATGAGGCCAGCCACGGCCAGGAGCGGCACCGAGTGCCTGAAATGACGGTGAAATATCATCTAAGTGCCTTTCAGTCAGCGTGATGAGTATGTTTAGAGTTTCCACCCCTTGCGGTAGGGGGGATTCACACAGGCGGTGGCCGCCTTGTGGTTGGTGAAGCGCATCTTTTTGTCGTCCCACAGGAGCGTTTCACCGGGGAAACGAATGGCGATGGCCCCCAGCAGCGCGGTCTGCGTGAGCGGACCACCGTATCCGAAGTGGGAGCCTGCCTGGCGACCGGTGCGAATGGCGTCGATCCAGTCCCAGGCATGGTTTTTCACCCGAGTGATCTTTTCTGGCGGAGCATTCTTGCCGCTGTGCTGTTCCATGAGTTTTTCCGGCAGCAGCCGACAGCCTCCGCCGCCATGCGAGCCGTGTACGATCATGCCCTTGCTGCCAAAGAGGATGGCCCCGGTTCCGGGAATCTTGTCGTCCGCCGGAAAATCCTGCGGTTTGGGAATCCGGGTGTTGCCGTCGTGCCAGACCACCTTGACCGGGCCACGACCGTTGCGGGCGGGGAACTCAAAAGTGATTTTGGTGGCGGCGGGATAGGTCAGGCCCTGCTTGACGGGATCGTAGCCGGGTGTCTCTGCCAGCACGCTGGTGGGCGCGTCCAGGTTCAAGGCCCAGAAGGAAGGGTCCATCACATGACAATGCCAGTCGCCGATGACCCCGGTGCCGAAGGGCATCCACCCGCGCCAGTTCCAGGGGATCCAAAACGGATTGTAAGGGCGGAACTGGGCCGGGCCGAGCCAGAGATCGTAGTCGAGGCCTTTCGGCACCTCGTGGGTTTGGTCGAGCTTGTCGAGGTTGCGGAGCTGGCAATAGACATCCTTGAAGGCATCGCTGCCGGCATGCACGGTATGCACTTGGCCGATGGCATCGGACCATACCCATTCGCAGAGGCGCCGGATGGAACCGCTGGAATGCCCCTGGTTGCCCAACTGGGTGACCACCTTGTATTTTTTTGCCGCGTCCATCAGGGTGCGCACCTCGTGGACGGTGTGCGCCAGCGGTTTTTCACAATAGACATGCTTGTGGTGCCGCATCGCCTCCATGGCGATGACGGCATGGGTGTGATCCGGGGTGCCGATCACAACGGCGTCAATCTGCTTGTCCATCTTGTCGAGCATGACGCGATAATCCTTGAACCGGGCCGCCTTGGGGTACTGCGCAAATTTTTTGGCGGCATAGTTGTCATCCACATCGCAGAGTGCGACCAGATTGTGGCCCTCGCCCGCCACGCCATCGAGGTCGGCGCCCCCTTGGCTACCGATGCCAATGCCCGCCACATTGAGTTTTTCGTTGGGGGAAAGGCTGGGGGCACCTTGCACCAGACTGCCGGGGAGAAGGTGGAAAAGGGAGACCCCCACGCTGGCGCCATAGAGGAATTGCCGCCGATTGATCGGTGAGTGCTTTGGAGTGTTCATGGGTGAATTGTTAACCGCGAATTGCCGCAAATAAACGCTAATTATTCAGAATTTCAATCAACCAGTTGCCCGGCCACGTTTGTCCAAATGCTGCCGCAGGGTGGCGGCCAGGGCGCTTGGAACGATGGGTTTCGACATGACGGTGATCCCTTGGGGCACCCCATCACGTTCTATTTCCAAGCTGTACCCGGTGCAGATGATCACCGGCAAACCTGGTTTTTCGGCCATGAAGCGTCTGGCCAGATCCAGCCCGGTGAGGCTTCCCGGCATCACCATGTCGGAGAGCAAGAGCGCAATCTCGCGCTGGTGTTTTTGCCAGACCGTCAACGCCTCCTGACCGTTGCCAGCTTCCAGGACATGGTACCCTTTGCGGCGCAAATACGTTGCCGAGGTGGAGCGAACCGTCAATTCGTCCTCCACCAGCAACAAGGTTTCCTGACCGCCAAGGGCGGTTGGGTCGGATGTCGTCAACAAAACCTCGGCGGCCGAGCCCGTGTGCGCCGGCAGGAAAACCTTGAACGAACTCCCCTGGCCGGGCGTGCTCTCCACCTCGATCCAACCCTGGTGTTGCGTCACTATCCCAAACACGGTTGCCAGGCCCAGCCCGGTGCCTTTGCCGGTTTCCTTGGTGGTGAAGAACGGTTCGAAGATGCGCTGGAGCGTGGCTGCGTCCATGCCGGTGCCGGTGTCCTGCACGGTCAGGCAGGCGAATCGTCCAGCCCGGGCCTCGGGGTGGGAGGGCGGCGGAGTCCCAGGAATATCCACCAGTTCGGCCTTCAGTAGCAACCGTCCGCCGTGGGGCATGGCGTCACGCGCATTCACCAGGAGGTTCATGGCCACCTGTTCCATCATGCCGAGGTCCGCCTGAATCCGCACCGGGCGGGTGGCCGGTTGGAAATCCAGGTGGATGTTTTCGCCAATCAGGCGCCGCAGCATCCGCAACAGGTTGTCCAGCATCCTGTTCAAGTCCAGAACCTGTATTTGCATGACCTGACGGCGGCTGAACTGGAGCAGTTGGCGGGTCAGGTCGGCGGCGCGTTTGGCCAGAAGTTCCAGTTCCTTGATCGACTCCCGGGCCTCCAGCGACAGGCTCACCTCATCATGCAGCAGCTCCAGGTTCATGATCATGGCGGTGAGGATGTTGTTGAAATCATGGGCCACGCCGCCCGCCAGCTGCCCGATGGCATTCATCTTTTGCGTCTGCCGCAGTTGATCCTCCATCTGCTTTTTGGCGGACACATCCTGGACGATAGAGAACAATTGCGCCTGCCCACCCAGGGTGAGCACGTCGCCACTGTAGAGGCATTGTATTTTTCGACCGTCGCGCGTCGCAAATTCCAGTTCCAGATTGTCCGCCCGCCCCTTCTGCTGGAGCAGTTCGAGCAACCGCTGCCGATCCGCGCTGGTGATGTAGCCCAGTTCGATGGAGGTTCTGCCCAAGGCCTCCTCCCGGCCAAAGCCGCTGACCGCCAGAAACTGCTCATTGACTTCAAGCAGGGTTCCATCAGCCAGG
>CAIYYI010000169.1 GCA_903930345.1 uncultured Verrucomicrobiota bacterium | reverse complement strand
GCATCGAGTTGTCTTTCCGTTCTTGACGTTGTAGACACTTGGGGAGAATGCGCGACCGCACCCGAGACATTCGCACTCTATATTCAGTTCCGAACCCCTTCGCGAGAGTTCTGACGATAGCGTACGCAAGTTTCCCAAGATCGTTCCAGCCGGCCACGGGCTGGGTGGCTTGTCTCCAGACCAACGCGGATGCTTCATCCCCGATCTGAATGATGTCGGCCCGTAGCTTGGATGATGCCCCGGTATAGATTTCGTGGTCTCCTGTGAACCTTTCGCCGTTGACGCAGAACAACTCTTTTTCGGTTTTGTAGCCATTGCAAACTACCCCCTCATGGGTTACCCAAGTCTGGCCGTCCCAAACCCTTTCTGTAACCGTGATGTCCACTATACGCTTATAGCCTGACTCTGTCAACACCAAAGTCTCTGGGGCGAGGCAGGCCTTCGCGAGTTGGTACAGCTTCGGGTCGTTCTTCTTGAGGTTGACTCCGTCCATCGGGAACCAGCCCATCGTCTTTGCGGCGGCTTGGTACATGTTTCCTTCTCGACGAACGATCTCCAAGAACGCGTCGTTACCAGCCAGCCATTGAACAATTCGCGCTTCGATCTGTGCGTAGTCAAAGATGACGAACGTATGTCCGTCACGAGCCTTGAGCATTGACCGCATATCGACGCCGAACACTGGGGCCTTGGGCAAGTTGAGGATGTTGTACTTTGAGCTCGAACTTGTCTCGGCACCAGCCGAGCCGCTAGCACGGCCCGTATGAGTGCCGAAGTAGAGTACCGAGAACCGTCCGATACCGTCAGCCGCCGCGATGTTCTTGAGGGATTCGAGGCGAGCGATATGAGGGTTCACGGAAGCGAGGTCGAGACGTGCCTTGATGAACGGGTTTGTCGGAGCGTACTTCGCAACCCACTCCATCATCTCTGGGTCGTCCTTTTTGAAGGACTTGGGGATTGGGAGACCGAGTGACGCCGCATGTGCGGACAGTGCCGAGATCGAGCCAGCCATTCTGCCTTCGTCAACCCACGGGAGGGCGCGTTGAGCTTCCCACTTCACGAGGCCGAGTTTTTTCAGACCCTCTTCAACTTGTTCGAGGTCCACTGCGACACCCTTCCAACAGGCTTCGCGGTTGCGTTGACTGATGATACGTTCGCGTTGAGGAAATTCATCGCCGTATTGAAGGAATAAATCGAGGCAGTTTACTGCATCGTCTCCCGCGTAGTTGAGCAATGCCTCAACTGCTTTCGGGCCTTCGTTGACAACATCGCTGAAATGCTTACCGTCCATATTGGTACGAACCGCCTTTGACATTTCACGACCCAGCAATAATTTTGAAGAGTCTTTCAGATTGCGTGGGCGACAGAGGTACGCAACCATGTCTGCAGTGCAGACTAAATCATATTGGAAGTCGTCGACTTGCCCAAGCTCAATGAGCCTCTTCAGTACCATGCCGTCGAAGCCGGCGTTGTGTGCTACGAGCGTTGCGCCCTTGAGGCTGCCCCAGCAAAAATCTTGTGGTCGGCCTGTGAACCTTTCACCGCTCTCACTTGCGATGGCCACTAAATAAGCGTCGAAGCGCGGATCGTTCACGTATTGATGGGGAGTCATGCCCTTGAGCGAGTAGCCATCCTTTGAACTATAATACGTCTCGAAGTCGATGGACACCGCTTTACCAGAGGAGCCTTGCATCACAGTCACGCCTTTATATGGCGCGGAATCTTTGTCACTATTCATAACCTTTACCTTTGCTTTAATGGCCCGGGGGCCTGTTGTGTTGTCTGTTATTGGACAACGGCGCGAATGATACACCCAATCGGCACACGTTGTAAAGTGGAAAATAAACTTTTTTCATCCGCCCCTGTATGGGGAGAGAAAAAAGAACCCCCACACCTTTCGGTATGAGGGTTCAGCGTCATGGCTTTACAGCGGGCAGTCTTCGGCTTCCGCAGGAGCGGCAGTTTCAGACATTTCGCGCAGGCTCAGCACGTCGCGGATGAGGTCTCCGGACACGACTTCCGGCTGGCGATCCTTGGTGTGGTAGCGCAGCATGAGGTTCGTGTAGGTCTTGCTGTCCTTCTTGACTCGGTTGAGGCCGATGTCCAGCAGGTAGCGGTTGCACTGGCCTTCGCCGGGGCGAACCCCACGAACACCAGCTTCCCACGAGCAGAGGTTGACCAGCGCCTTGTCCGCGTCGCGTCCGAGACCCTTGACGAGGCTCAGCTTGACGTACGCGTACCACTGGCCATCCAGTTTGAACACGAACTTGTCGCATTCAACATCTGCTGGCTTGCGAACGAGCATCCACAGGTCGTAGGCAACGCCAACGGTAGGCAGAGGCCCACCACGCTCGTCAGACGGCAGGATCTCGCCTGCTGCCTTAGCTTGCTCGGCGGTGTCATACTTCTGCAGCTCGCCTGTCTTTCCAACGCCTGTGCGCCACTCGGCGAAGTAGCGTGAGTGCGTCAGCAACACGACTGCGAGCGGATCTTGCCCGGCCTTGTAGATTTGGGTTTCACGGTCGAGCACGAAGCTACCGTCCGAGAAGTCCTTGTCGTTCCATGGCGATACCGAGTAGGCAATGTCCATGTAACAAGGATTGATAGGGAGTCCGTGGACTCCGGTTCCGAGAACGAGTTCGTTCCGGACTGTCTTGCGCAGGGAGACCTGGCCACCGCCGTTGACGACTGCGATTGCAGTTTCATCCGGTACGATTTCCGCTTCCACTGCTGTTGATTTTCCTGGCTTGATCTTAGTTTCCGACATAGTCTGTTTTCCTTTTTTCTTGTTTACTTATTGGTCAACCCTGTTACAGGTCGAACTTCTCTGCAACAACCTTCTTGTATCCGACTGCGCGGGAGCGCGAGGTCATCAACGTGAACGTACCCTCACCGATCTCGGCGAGTGCTGCCTTGACTTCTTTGTCAGTAGGCGGGGTCTCAAACTTCTTGAGTACCGTGATGGTTGTGCCTTCGATTTTGACGATGGCTGTGTCCATCGGTCCTGCCGTTTTACGGGTCTTTGCGTTCGTCTCTTCTGACATATGTTTATGCCTTTCTTTGGTTGTGTTTATTCACGGTCGCCGACACCATGCCGGCGACCGGAAATTACTTGATTTCCTTGGTCGCCTTCATCCGCTTCTCTGCGCG
>CAIYYI010000168.1 GCA_903930345.1 uncultured Verrucomicrobiota bacterium | reverse complement strand
CGGTGAAATAGACGTTGGCGAACGGTTTTTCGCCCATGTACTCGTAGCCGGCCATGATCATGCGGGCCACCCAGAAGAAGATGATGTCCGGGCCGGTGACCAGGGCGGAGGTGGGGTAGAAGGTCTTCAGGGTCTCGGTCTTGTCCGGCCAGCCCATGGTGGCAAACGGCCACAGCCAGGAGCTGAACCAGGTGTCGAGCACGTCGGTGTCCTGCTCCCAGTTGGCAGCGTCCGCCGGGGCTTCCAGGGCGCAATGCACCGCCCCGGTCTCCTTGTGGTACCAGACCGGGATCCGGTGGCCCCACCAGAGCTGGCGGGAGATGCACCAATCCTTGATGTTGTGCATCCAGTGCGTGTAGGTCTTGGCCCAGCGCTCGGGGTGAAAGCGGATTTCCCCGCTCTCCACCGCCGTGATGGATTTCTCCACCGCCGGATACTTCAGAAACCATTGCTCGCTCAGGTAAGGCTCGATTGGCACGCCGCTGCGCTCGCTGATGCCCACGTTGTGGACATAGTCCTCGATCTGGACCAGGCAGCCCAGCTCCTCCAGCTTCGCCACCACGGTCCGGCGCGCCTCGGCTCGGTCCATGCCCTTGAATTCGGCCCCGGCCAGTTCGGTCATGCGGCCATCCGGACCGATGACCACGGTCAGCGGCAGGTTGTGCCGGGTCGCCATCTCGTAGTCGGCCGGGTCGTGCGCCGGGGTCACCTTCACGCAGCCGGTGCCGAACTTCGGATCGACCAGTTTGTCCGCGATGATGGTGATCGGTTTGTTCTGGATGGGCAGCAGCAGCTTGCGGCCGACCCATTGCTGGTAGCGGGGATCCTCCGGGTTCACCGCCACCGCCTCGTCGCCCAGCATCGTCTCCGGGCGCGTGGTGGCCACCACCATGCCCTCCCCGGGCACCACCTGGCCGTTTTCATCCAGCAGCGGGTAACGGATGTGCCACAGGTGGCCCTTGGTCTCCGTCATGTTCACCTCCTCGTCCGACAGGGCGGTGCGGGCGGACGGATCCCAGTTCACCATCCGCCGGCCGCGGTAAATCAGGCCCTTCTGGTGCAGGTCCACGAACACGCGCTGCACGCAGCGGGAGTACTCGGGGTCCATGGTGAAGCGTTCGCGCGACCAGTCGCAGGAGCAGCCCAGCTTTTTCAGTTGCTGGATGATGATGCCGCCGTGCTTCTCCTTCCACTCCCAGACCTTTTCCAAGAACTTCTCGCGGCCCAGATCATCCCGGTGCTTGATCAGGCCCTGCTTGCGCAGGGTTTTCTCCACTACGGTCTGCGTGGCGATGCCGGCGTGGTCCGTGCCTGGCAGCCACAGCACCTCGTGCCCCTGCATGCGGGCCAGCCGGGCCAGGATGTCCTGGATGGTGTTGTTCAGCACGTGCCCCAGGGTCAGCACCCCGGTGACGTTGGGCGGGGGGATGACGATGGAGTAGGGGGGGCGCTCGGCGCTGGCGCGCGTCGGCTCGGCGTGGAAACACCGGTTTTCCACCCAGAATTGAAACCATTGATCCTCCACCAGATGGGGATCGTATGCCTTGGAGATTTCAGCCATAATGTTAACCCGAAAGGTAAAAGGGGATGCCCGCCTGTTTATTTCAGCCAGAGGGCGTATTCCATGCTGTCCACCACGGCCTGGATGCTGGCCTCAATGATGTTGTCATCCACCCCCACGGTTCCCCACTGGCGGCGACCGTCGGAGGAGAGGATCAGGACGCGGGTGCGCGCGGCCGTGCCGGCCGTGCTGTCCAAGATGCGCACCTTGTAATCCGTGAGCTTCACCTTGGCGATGCGCGGGTAAAATTTGACGAGGGCGGCCCGCAGGGCGCCGTCCAGGGCGTTGACCGGGCCATCGCCCTCTGCCACGGTGTGGGCTGAGGCGGTGCCCACAGTCACTTTGATGGTGGCCTCGCAGACGGAGTCCTTGCCGTCGCGCCGCATGGAGACGTGGTAGGCATCCACCATGAAGGGGCGGGCCTCATGTTCCAGCGCCCGGCGGATGAGCAGGGCCAGGGAGGCTTCCGCCGCCTCAAATTCAAACCCAACATGCTCCAGGCTCTTGATCTGGGCCAGGATCGGTTTCAGCTCGGCGGTTTCGTTATCAACCTTGAAACCCAGCTCCTGGGCCTTCATCACGATGTTGCTCCGGCCCGCCAGGTCGCTCACCAGCACCCGCCGGTGGTTGCCCACCGTGGCCGGGTCAATGTGCTCAAACGTCCGGGCCAGCTTCTGCACAGCGTTCACGTGCATGCCGCCCTTGTGCGCAAAGGCGGTTTCCCCCACCCAGGGCTGGCGCGGGTCGTGCCGCAGGTTCGTGATTTCATCCACGAACAGCGAGAGTTCGCGCAGCTTGGCCAGCGAGGACACCGGCACGCAGGTCTTGTTCATCTTGCAGGCCAGGTTGGGGATCACGCTGATGAGGTTGCAGTTGCCGGTGCGCTCCCCGTATCCATTGATGGTGCCCTGCACATGCATGGCCCCCGCTTCCACCGCCACCAGGGCGTTGGCCACGCCCAGGCCGGTGTCGTTGTGGGTGTGGATGCCCAGGTTGCCCGTCAGCATGCCGCGCGCGGCGATGACGATCCGGGTGACCTCCGAGGGCAGGGTTCCCCGTTGGTGTCGCACAGCGTCACCACATCCGCCCCCGCCTTTTCCGCCGCCATCCAGGTGGCCAGCGCGTACTCGGGATCATCCTTGTACCCGTCAAAGGCGTGTTCGGCGTCGTAGATCACGTGCTTGCCGTGATCCTTGAGGAAACGGATGGTGTCCCCGATCATCCCCAGGTTTTCCTCCGGCGTGGTGCGCAGCACTTCCTTGACGTGCAGGAGCCAGGTCTTGCCAAAGATGGTCACCACCGGTGTTTGCGCCTCAATCAACAGGCGAACCTGTTCATCCTGCTCCACACTGACCCCCTTGCGCCGGGTGGATCCGAAGGCCGCCAGCCGGGCGCGGCGAAATTTGCGGCTGCGCGCCTGGTCGAAAAACTCGATGTCTTTGGGGTTGGAGCCCGGCCATCCGCCTTCAATGTAATGCATCCCAAAGGCGTCCAACCGCTCGGCAATGCGCAGCTTGTCCGATACGGAAAAGTTGATGCCTTCGCCCTGACTGCCATCGCGCAGGGTCGTGTCATAGATCTCGACATCTGGTTTCATATACAAAGCCCGCTACGGCGCGGGGAAGCGATGTATATGCAAAAAGCGTCCAAATTGCCAATCCAAAGGATAAAAAATCGCCGGGTGTGAAGGGGGGGGCTTATGCGACGACGGAGTCCCCATCGGCAGGTTCCGCCAGTTTGGGCTCGGCGGATGGCAAAGGACAGCCAACCTTTGCCTGCCCCTGAGGGCGGCGGTCAGGAACGCGGGGCGCTCCCGTGCAGATCCACCTGCTCGGGCCGGCTTCCGCGAACATTCCATTCCACCGCCTGATTGACAGCTTCCCGGATTTGGTTGAACCACCAGCGATTGCGCGAAGCGCGGGTGTTGCGCCGATGAACCAGGCGGTAGTTGCCAGGGCCTTCCAGTCTGAACTCGAGCTGCGAATTATGATCCATATTCAGCCTTTCATTTCGCCCCATCTTAAGGTACCCGCTGGGACAACCGCTGTCCAACGAGCAAATCATTTTTGCCAGGTCTTGTTTGGTATATCGGTTGCTTGTTGGCAGGGGTTAAGGCATTTTTTCTCAAATCCATGAGCATTTCACGGCGAGCCGGGTGGCAAAAGTGGTTGGGCCTGTGGATCATCCTCGGTCTGGGATGGTTTGCGGCGGCGGAAGTGCGTCCGATCCGCTTGCGCAGTGGGACGTTCCTGCCCGAGTCTAAAACCTTTGGTGCCAAGCTGTTGAATCCTGAGCCTGCGGTCTCAGGGTTGTTCCTCCTCCAATTTCAGTCAACTCCGGACCTCGCTGTGCGTGAGTCGCTTAAGCAAGCCGGGATTGATTTGCTCTGGTACGTGCCCGAGGCCGCCTTTGTGGCGCGCTGCGACTCGGCCCGGCTCCGGGATTGGCAGCAAAATGGGGTGCTTTCCTGGTTTGGACCCTACCAACCACAGCACAAGGTGCCCCGCGAACTGACTGACGGACTGGCTGCGGCCCTTCCCGACCAATGGCAGACCGTCCGTGTTTTGACTGTTCCGCTGCTTAAAAAATCCGAGTACGACCGTCTGGTCCAGGTTTTTCGAAAGTCCGATCAACCACAGCATAATCGCTTTGGCTCCATTATCCATGGCACGGTGGATGCCCGCCGGTTGGCCGCCCTCCAGGCTTCCCCGCTGGTGGTCTGGGTGGAAAAAGCCCCCCGGATGAAACTGGTGGATGAGGTTTCCACCAAGATTGTTTCTGGTGGCACCGGGGCGGGTTCCCTGCCCGAAGTGCATGCCCTGGGGTATGACGGGCGCGGGGTGGTTGTGGCTGTGGCAGATAGCGGGCTGCATTTTGGCGATGCGGAAAGCATGCACGCCGATCTGGCGGGTCGGGTGGACGGATTCTTTTACTACGGCAATCTCACGGATGCGGCGGATGAGCACAGTCATGGCACCCATGTGACCGGCATCATCGCCGGCAACGCCGCTCTGGGTGAGACGGATGACAATGGCTTCCTCTATGGCCTTGGGGTTGCCCCCGGGGCGCGGATTGTGGCCCAACGGCTATTCGACGGAGTGGGCAATTATGAGCCTCCCCCCACCTTTGAGACCATGACCCGCGATGCCACCCGGGCGGGGGCGGTGATTGGCAGCAATAGCTGGGGGGATGACACCCAGGGCCGGTATGACCTCAGCGCGGTGGAATTTGACGCTTTGGTGCGTGATGCTGACGCCCTGAAGCCCGGCGACCAGCCTTACATTCTGGAGTTTTCCGCTGGCAATGCCGGGCCCGGCTCCCAAACCATCGGCAGTCCGGCCGTGGCCAAGAACGTCATTGCCACCGGGGCTTCCCAAAGCGAGCGGGAGGATTTTTTCATCTACGGTGATGGCCGGGAGACCATGGCGGACTTCTCCAGTCGTGGCCCGTGCGAGGATGGCCGCATCAAACCGGACGTGGTGGCACCGGGTACCTGGATTGCCTCTCTGCAGTCGGGCGCGGCCACTGATGAGAACTCCTGGGCTCCCATTTCTGCAAATTACCAATACCAGGGGGGCACCAGCCAGGCGGGGCCCCATGTTTCCGGGGCAGCGGCCATTTTTGTCCAGTACTACCGCGAGCGCATCACCAATCAGGTGCCCTCTCCGGCGCTGGTGAAGGCGGCTTTGATCAATTCCGCCGCCGACATGGATGACGCCATTGAAACCGAGGCCGCCCCCAATGCGGATGAGGGGTGGGGGAGGGTGGATTTGCCGGCCCTGCTTGCCGGCCCGCGCCGCCACGAGTTCATCGACCAACAGTACGCTTTGACCAACGGCCAGGTGTTTGAGCGCCGCATGGTGGTGGCCAACCGGGAGGAGCCGATCAAAGTCACCCTGGCCTACACCGATGTGCCGGGGTTGCCCGCCGCCATTCCCGCGCTGGTGAACGACCTTGATTTGGAGGTGCAGGCCCCGGATGGCCACGTTTACCGGGGTAACCAGTTCCTGGAGGGGGAATCGATTCCGGACGCTCCCGGCTTTGATCGGTTGAACAACGTGGAGGGGGTTCTCATCAGCGAACCACTCCCGGGCGAGTACCGTATCCGCGTTCATGCCCACCTGGTGGTGCAGGATGCGCTGATCGCCACCCCCGCGATTGATCAGGATTTTGCCCTGGTCACCTCCGCCAACGTGCCGTTTCCCGGCGAAGGCATCCTTTTCCTGGACCGCACCAGCTACATGTCCAATGCGCCGCTGAATCTGAAACTGATTGATCCCGACCTGGCCGGGCTGGCGCAGGTGACAGTGCAGATGTCCTCCACCACCGAGGCCGTTGGGGAGACAGTGACGCTCCATTCTGAAAGCCTGGCGGAGGGCTCTTTCACCGGCCGCGTGGCTTTGGTTGGCGGTCCGTCGCAACCCGATGGTTTGCTGCAGGTGCGGCATGGCGACCAAATCCAGGCCAGCTACCTGGATGCCTCGCCCGCCGGTTGGCGCACGGCGGAGGCGCGGGCGGATTTCCTGCCGCCGGTCATCACCGGCCTTACGGTCACCAATCAGTTTGGCCAGATGGTGATTCGATGGCAGACCGATGAGACCGCCCGCCACATGGTCTATTATGCCAGCAACGGCGTGCCGGTCCTGGTCGCTCCAGGCGATGCCGCCGGCACCGGGGCCGAGGTGGTGCTCGCCGGGCTCGCCGCGCGACAAACCTACCGCTTTTACTTGGTTTCCGAGGATGAGGCCGGCAACCGGGCCACCAATGACAATGCGGGCGCGTTTTTCACCCTGGTGGCCGTTCCGGCGGCTCCGGTGCTGCTGGTGGATGGTTATTTTGCCTTTTCCGGGGATGATAGCCCGGCCATTCCACGCACGGTTTATACGGACGCCCTCGCCGGCTCCGGCATCGCCTACGAGGTCTGGGACACCAGCCTGCGCGGCAGCCCGGCCCTGCGCGACTTGCAGCCCTACCGCTCAGTGATTTGGCGGGTCAATGACAGCCTGTGGGGCGGCTTGCTCGGCTATCAGGGATTGACCCTCTCGGAGCAAACCACGCTGCAGCAGTACGTGAACAGCGGCGGCGGGCTGTTTCTCGCCTCCATGGAGATTCTCTCCCGTCTGGGGAGCAGCTCCACCGCCCTGGCTTTTCGCACCAATGTTTTGCAGGTCGCCAGTTTCGCGGAGGATGCCGGTGTGGAGGTGGCCGAGGGGGTGCCGGGCGATCCGGTCGCGCGGCAGCTTGATTTTGCGGTGGATTACACCAATTACGAGAGCGATTTCCTTTCCCTGATTGTCACCACGTTCAACGTGTCGGACACCCTCTCCCTCATGCCGGGTGCCGCGCCCATTTTTCTGGACGCCGATTCCGGCCGCACGGTCGGCCTGCGCTACCCGCGCACCGGGGTGGACAGCACCGGACGAGTGGTGTTTCTCTCCTTCCCCTTCGATGGCATCTCCGCGCCCGAGCGGCAGCAACTGCTGCGGCAGGCCCTGCAATTCCTGGTGCCTGGGATCAACGGCCTGGGCGTGGTCACCCTGGACCGCAGCGCCTATGCCGTGCCGGGCAACCTCGTGGTGGAGGTGGCGGATTCCGACCTGGAAGGCCAGGGCGAGTGCCTGGCGGAGGTCTCCGTGACCGACACCACCAACCGGGTGGTGCTCACCCTGACGGAGACTGGCCGCAAAGGGGTCTTCCGTGGCACCCTGCCGGTGCTCTCCGCCACCTCCCACCCGGCTGCCGGAAGCCTGGTGGCCACCCATGGTCAGACCCTGGTCGCGCAGTATTACGAGGCCTCCAGCCACAGTTGGGTGCAGACCGAGGCGGTGATCGATACCGCGCCGACCCTGATCACCGGCGTGGTGGCGGAGACGGACTACGAGGAAACTGTGGTCTCCTGGACCACCTCCGAGGCGACGGATGCCCTGGTGCAGTTCGGGGAATCCCGCCTGCTTGGCCGCACCGCCTATTTGCCGGATCGCACCACGGACCACGCCCTGCTCCTGGCGGGTCTGGATCCTGACCGCACCTACTTTTACCAGGTGGTCAGCCGCGATGAGGCCGGTAACACCACCGTGGATGACAATCAGGGGCAGCTCTATGTTTTCCAGACCCTGCGTCCCATGGGCCTCCCTTTCCGGGATGCCTTTGACACCGGTACCCTGGGCTGGACCGTGTTTGGCGGGGAGGACAGTCAGCGATCCTGGACCCTGGGGGTGCCCGCGAATGGCCAGGAGTACGCCGCCCACTCGGCACCCAACGCCTGGGGGAGCAACCTGGAAGGGACCAGCGCCGATTACATTGATTCCTTCCTCATCAGCCCCGCCATTGATCTCCGGGGCGGGAATCACGCCAAGCTCACCTTCTGGCACAGCTACGATTTCCAGGAGCGGTCGGAAATGGACCTGATCGAGGGCGGCGTGGTGTATGTCATCACCAACCGGGTCACCGACCCCGTTGAGCTGGGCACCTACCTCTCCATTTCCGACGGCTGGGAACCGGCGGAACTTGACCTGACCCCCTATCTGGGGCGGGTGGTCTATCTGGTGTGGCACCACCAGTTGCTGTCGTTTGATTCCCTTCCGCGCCCCGGCTGGCTGGTCGATGACGTGCAGATCACCGTCACCAATATTGTCGGTGGCACCATTGTCATCAGCAACAACCTGGCGCAGTCCCGTTTCGTGTTGACCGGCCCGCAGGGGCGGAGCGGGCAGGGGTGGCTGGTGCTCTCCAACGCCGTCCCGGGGGAGTATCGCGTCGCCTATGCCGATGTCCCCTATTACCAGGCGCCGGCGTGGCAGACCAATGTGCTGGCCGCCGGGGGGATGCTGACCTTCGCCGGCAATTACACCCTGCTGGACACCAATCTCAACCTCCTGGCCGATGCCTGGGAGCAGGAGTATTTCCCCGGGCAGACCGTGGCCGCCCATGCCGACAGCGATGGGGATGGCGCGAGCAACCGGGCGGAATTCCTGGCGGGCACCAACCCCACCAACGCGGCCTCCGTGCTGCGCGTGCAGATGGCGGCACCGCTCTTCTCCGTGGGCACCGTGCCTGGCCATGCCTATCGTTTCTGGGGCTCCACCAACCTCCCCGGTTGGCAACCGCTCACCGACTGGACGATTGCCCCCGGTTCCACCCTCAGCCTGCCCGCCAGCAACGCACCCGCCAGTCGTGCCTGGCTGATCCGCGTGGAGGCTAGGCCGTAGGCAGGGGAACCATGGTTACATGAACAAGAAATCGCTCACCGCAGGAAGGTTTGGCCATCTGTTCATTAGTTGCGACTAATCGCCGACATTCGATGGGGCGGCTATTCCTTCCGCTCAAAAAACTCCGAGTACGAACCGTCCTTGTTTCTTCGCTTTTCCTGGCTAGCCGGGGCGAAGATGCTATTCACCTCGGTGATCGCAAGGACATCTTTTGGCGAACAACCTGACTGGGCATATTGCATGAGGCTGTGGAGCATCTGGCGGGCAACCGGGCTATCCTGTTTGTTGAGCAAATCCAATGTGCAGACAAGGAGTGATCCCGGACCCACTTTGGCTTCGAAGAGGAATCCCAACTTATGGTTGCGCTCGAAATTATCGATGACTTGGACGATGGGCCGGAATTTCGAGGGGGTACCATTGAGCACTGCGGCACGGCTGCCCATGACGAGGTCCCACCATTGCCAGTTGCTGTGCGTTTCAGTCGGAAAGGCCGCCAGCGCCGGATGTCTGGCATCGATCAGCAATCCCAGGGTTCCGGGGGCCACGGGCTTTTTGCCGCCTTCGCAAATGCTGCGGAACATGGGGTAACACCAGAAATCCGGGGTGAAGAAACCGTCGATGCCTGGGATACTGTGGGACGCGGGCAGAAGCACAACCGTCTTTCCGGCCGCCAGTAGGGCTTTCGTTCCATCATCCCAGACCCGACGCAGGTTGACGGATGCGGGCGTTCCGGTATTGACAGTCTGCGGGTATATCCAGACGGGGTATTGGTTCTGATACCCGGTCTTGCCCAGACGAAGATGGAAGGTGTATTGGGCGGGCACAGGCAGCCTAGCGAGCGGAATGGCGACGCTCCCTGCGGGCACCAGGCTTCCTTGCGGGAAGGAACGAGTGGGCAAGGTGCCTCGGGCAACGACTTTTCCCTGGGCATTCTCCAAGGTCCAGTGGAGCGGTGTCCTGGAGAGGTTCTCAGCTCCGTACTGCGCCACTTCAATTTCAGCCTGAAACGATTGTCCGCTGTTCCAAGTGTAGCTTGGCATCCTGGCCAGGGGAACTACGGGCCCGCAGAACTGGCGCCAGGTTTCGGGTTGGACCAGGCCTTTGCTCTCCATGAAGGCATCAAGAATGCCGACCAGAGCGGTGCCTTGTCCGGGGAAATCCTGCAGGTCGAGGAGCTGGAAGCCGCCAAACCCGGGTGTCCGCAGGCAGGTTTCAATTTCCTCCCGATAGCATTGGGCGACCAGGGCTCCGGAGGCAGCCACAAAGGCATCGCTTTGATCAAGCATGCCTGCAGCCTCCAGACGGCGACGAAAGGTTTCAAAGTTCCAGGGCTTTTGAACTCCAGTGTACTTTTGGATTTCTCTGAAGCTAGGAAAAACCTCAAATTGCCCGACCTCATGGCCGATGACGGGAACCGGTACGCCTTGGATGGCCGCACGGTAATCATAGGTTGTTGCCGGACGAAGGCGCTGGATGTGCCCTAATGGCTGATCGGCGTGGGAGAACGAGCCTCTCACCGCGTGTTCAACCGAATCTGCGAGCGTCCGGGCCGTGGTCCAGTAGTCATCCCCGGTTGCGAGGGTTGGGCGTCCGAATTCATTATTGGAGCCCTGCGCATAAAGGCGGGAGGGATCAAACTGTCGCAGGGCTGCCACAGTCCGGGCCCGGACCTCGCGCCCCTCCCATATCTCATTGCCGAGGGATAGCATGACGAAAGAGGGGCTGTTGCCATAGGCGGTCAGGATGCGTTTGCCTTCCGCCAGGGTGTACTCGGCGGCGGCTCCTTCCCGGAAGGTGCCGCCGAAATGATAGAGCTCCGGCTGCATATAGATACCGATGCGATCCGCCGCCTGAAAGGCGGCCTTGGGCGGGGTGCAGGTGTGGAAACGATAATGGTTGATGCCATAGGATTTGGCGATGGCGAGCACCCGCATCCATTCCTCCAAGGTCATGGCGGCATGGCCGAGCAGAGGGAAAGCCATCGCGTCATGTTTTCCGCGTAGCAGGAGGGGCTGACCGTTGATCGTGAACTGACCGTCCCGGGTTCTGAATTCCCGCAGGCCAAACTCATCCTCAAAGGAATGCCGGAACCGTTTGCCTGCCTCCCCGTCCGTTTCCAGGTTTGCCGTTAGCCGATAGAGCGCCGGTTGGAATTCATCCCAGAGCAAGGCATTGGGACCCAATGGCAGCGATACCGTCATGTTCATGCCACCCGGTGAGGCCGTGACGGGATGGGTGACGGAAACCGCTTTGTGTCTGCGGGCTGCCGGGACGTTAAAAGGGATGGCGCTCAGGGTGATTGTGCCCCGGTGTTCTCTGGCGGTGGCGTTCCGGATGGAAACAGTTACCGCGGCGATTTTTTGCCGCACATCCGGCACCACGCTGGCGTTTTCAATCCAGACAGGATCATGGGCTTCGAGATGAAGATCGCCGATCAGCCCATTCCATTTGGTTTGAACGCTGGTGGTAATCATGTGGCCGCCAGAACCACCTGGGGGGCGAGCCTTGCTATCGACGCGGATAGTCAACCGGTGTTCCCCGGGAGCAAGGGCCGGAATTGCGTAAACCTGGGCCACTCCGAGCGCATCCTGTTCACCGAGACATTCCTCATCCCACCATGCCTTCGTGAGTTTGCTGCGCTCGAGAAACACCTTCCCCGCGCAGCCCTGCCACGCATCAGGAATCCGGATGGTTTTCTGATACCAGGCGGATCCCTCATAGGGGTAATCCGAACTCAGCTCCATGACATTGTCCCGGCGCAGGATCTGCCCTCCTTTTTTATTCTGTGCCACCGTTCCAGGCAAAATCACGGTATCGGCGAGTTCGCGCGCGTTCCACCGTTCGGACTCGCCCGCGCCTTTCGGATCGAGCGCAAACCGCCATCCTCCCGCCAGAGAGATTCGCCGGGTTTCAAAACCTGGTTGAACTGCCGCTGGTAGCCGCAGGGTGCAAACCCAGAGAATCAGCAGGATCCAACGGTTCAAGCTGTGGCAGGATGATGATTCTTTTTCACCGGATGGTTGCGTTGGCATAAATGCTATTCGGGAACCGTGTCGGGGGTGGGGTCAGCGGTAGCAGCAGCGGAGTGAAAATGCAGGCGAAGATGCTCATTTCGGCACAGATTGGCTCTCTACGGAAGGCAAACGGTCCAGCCGCCAGACCGCCCGGGAGCCATTTGCGTCGGACGTGAACCAAATCGCGTTCGCCGCGTGGTTGAAAATCGGGTGCGGATGCTCATCCTGCGACTTCCAGCTCGAACCATGCATCGCCAGCGGAAACCAACGGATTCTGGCTTGCGCCCAATCCACTTTCAGCAGGCTGATCCATGAGCCGCCCCACTTCTTGTCTGGCGACTCCTGATAGCAGCCGTCCGTGACCAGTTCACCCGGATTGCCAACGGTGAAATGTCCATAACGCTTCCAGCTTTCCGGCAGCGGAATTTCCACCCGCCCGGAGCCATCCGTAAAAACGCGTCCAATGTAGCTGATGCCGTTGGTGAAGTTGCCGTGGTAGATGATGGCCCTGCCGTCCCTCTCCCACATTTCGTGGCAGGTCCAATCATAGCGGTTGCGGCCCTCGCCTTCCGTCCGCAAACGGAGATGGCTCTTTCCATCCCACAGCCACATCCGGCGGATGCCGCTGTCGGCACACCACTCATGATTGTAGAGGATGAGATCCGGATTGCTGGGTGAAAATTGCACGTGTGTGATCCAGGCCTTGGGGACACGCTCACAGAAAAGCTCTTTTCCTGTTTCCGTGTCATAGATGCGGAGGTACGAGGAAAGCCCCTCCGAAACGATCCGCTTATCAATGTCGTAATTTGGTTTGCCTGCAAGTTTCCGGTAGCCGTCCAACGCGCGTGCATCCGTCGTGGGTACGCATAAGCGCTTGCCGTCCGCAGAGACATGCGTGAACGCAGTCATCTGATCCGTTGGCAGCTCCACGAGCAGGCGCTGTTTCCCCTTGAGCGTAACGGACCGGACCTCGCGGCCTTGAATGAAGTAGGTAGTGCCACTTTGCGGATGGAGGCTGACGCTTCCTTTGCCAAAGCCGCGATAAGGATTGCCATCGAAATAGACATAAGCTTTGAGAACCCCTTCTGTGTTGGCCGTGAGTTGAAGCTCCTCGCCTGAGACCAGGTCGCGTGTGAAAAGATTCGGATTCCCGGTGCGGTCGCTGATGAACACCAGATGATTGTCATCCGCTGTCAGACTCGGCGATGTGAAATAGACCAACTGGTTGTTCCCCGCATTCGTTGAGGTGACCGGTTTGGCGGCACCCTGATGGGTGTCATCCAAGACCACCCCTGACGAAGGCAGCCTATCTTTGCCGGTGGTGGCGTTGGTGCGGGTATTCGCTTCGGTAACGGTTGCTGAAAGCAGCTCTCGCGACGGAACGACTTGCGCAACACCAATGGAAACAGCGAGCAGCGCAACCGCCAGGAAACATTCGGTTTTCATCAACTGAGAGAGATTTGTTTTCTGAGCCCAGCGCGGTTCAAGGTGAAATGGTTATACGCTGGTTCCATCAGCTCTGTTTTTACGCCATTATCGTGGGGTCGCAAGCGAGTTTTCAGTTTTTTTCCCAGGGGAGCTCCTTCAGTGCCCGCCTGTGGCAGGAACCTGGCGGAGCACCGTGACTTCCTTTACTGTACGGCGTACATTTTTCGGTAGGTAAAGGGCAGGGGTGACAGGGAGAATACATGTTTAGCGGAACATTCCACGCCCGCTTTTCTACCCTTCCGCCCATGGGAAAAGGCCAAAGCCGATTTAGAATTTACATTCCATTTACACGATAGGGCTCAGCCCCACCCGGGTTCTCTGCTAGGTTTCCTCCAGACCAGCCAGGCTGCGACCAGTGTGGTCGGTGCCGGTTGGCAATGGGAAACTGACCATGAAAACCGCACTTGTGTCCCGGCTGGAAATGGGGGGAAACTGTTTGGGCATCCGTTGGCTTTGGCTGGCACTGTTGTGTCTTGGCCTGGTGTGGGTCGGCCCGGTCGGGGCTCAAAGCCTGCTGAATGTGGATTTTGGCGTGGGCAGCCGCAGCGCCAAAACCGGTCCGGCTGCCACCGGCCAGTCCACCAACGATTTCTGGAACCTCTACCGCCATTACGACCCCCGCTTTGTGCCGGGGACGCCGCTGGTGAGCACCGGCCTGCTCAGCCGGCTCAAGCTTGCCGACGGATCGGACACCGAGATCAGCCTCGCGGTCAGCAATGCGCCCGGCGTCTGGGGAAACGCGACAGGGGATCCGATGTACGATGGCTACCTGTTCGCGCCCGATGGTGGCAAAATGCTGGTGACGGTCTCCGGGTTGTCTGCGGGCCGCCACCATCTGTTCCTGTACGGTCATGCGGATGCGGATGTCGCGGGCGAACAGAACAGTGTCTTCACTCTGGCCCAAGGCACCAACATTTGGGGCCCCCTCGCGGCGGCGGGCACTCCGGTCGCCAGGGCAGGGCAGCCCGTAGCAGAAAGGCTCGTCCAGGTGGTGTTCCGGGATGTGGAGATCCAAGGCGGCCTGCCCCTGTTGATCGAGGTGGCGCCGGGTCTCAACGGCATCGCGGTGCTCAACGGGTTGCAGTTGGTTTCCCGGGGTACCAGTCCGCCCCGGTTGGCTCCGATGGCCCGCCCATCCGCCGCGCCGGGCCAGACCAACATCCTCTTCCAAATGGCCCGCTTTGACGGCCGCATTTCCGATTCGGAGGTCCGGTTCCAGGTGATGTTGGAATTCGAGTCGCTGGCCACCAACACCATCCGCTCGCCGCTGTTCGAGGGGGATGTCGCCCTGTTGGCCGGGAAGCTGCCGGCGGGTGTGAGTCTCATCGGCCAGGGCCGCCAGACCTGGCTCCAGGTGGAGCGGGCCGGGGCCTACGCGCTGGTGCTGGAACTGCTCCCGCGCATCACCCGGCAGGAGCCGTGGAACCAACTCTCCTTCCTCGCGCCGCCCGCCACCATTGCCCCGCTGACCGCGCAGGCCGAGGGGGTGGGGGTGGAGTTGCAAATGCTCAGCGGCACCCCGCTGGGTCCGGAGAAGGCCATCACCAACCGCGTGAGCGGTTTCCTGGGCGGCGACCGGTTGGTCTCGTTGCGCTGGCAGGGCCGCACCGCCGAGGTGGTGCGCAAATCGCTGCTCACGGCGGACACCACGGTCAACCTCCAGGTGACCCCCAGCGTGATCAAGTACCAGACGGCCATCCGTTATGAAATCCTCCAGGCCCCCGTTTCCCGCCTCAGTCTGGAGCTGCCGTTGGGCCAGGCGCTGACGAGCCTGAAGGGTGCCCAGATCCGGGATTGGCAGATCACCAACACGGCCCAGGGGCAGCGTCTCGTCATCGAATTCCTCCAGCCGGTGGACAAGTCCTATGAGCTGACGTTGCTCAGCGAACAGCCGGTGGATGTGCGTGCGCCATTGACAACGATGGTTCCGCCCGCTCCGTTGGAGGTGCAGCGCGAAACGGGCACGCTCTCGCTGACCGCCGAGGAAATGCAGGTGGAAATGGATTCCACCCGGGGTGCCCGGCAGGTCAACGCCACTGCCACCGCCGTGGCCGCCTACCGTTTCAGCGGCCGCCCGCTCGCGCTGACGGCGCGCCTCAAACGGGTGGAGCCGGTGCTCCGGGTGGTGGATCGCGCCACCGTCCGGATGGAGGAATCCCGGGTGATGGTCCTGCACCAACTGCATCTGAACGTGGAAAAGACGGCGATTTACAGTCTCGATTTGCTCCCGCCCGCCGGCTGGGTGGTGACGGATGTCAAAGGGGAGGGGGTGGAGGATTGGAAGACGGATGGTGGCCGGTTGCGGGTGGCTTTTGGCAATCGGGTGCTGGGCCAACGGAAAATTGAGGTCAGTCTGGAGCAGGCGCACCGCCAGGTGCCGCCCAGCCTGGCCGTCACCGGACTCACCATCGCCGACTTGGCGGAGTACAAGGTGATCCTGGGCGCGGCGGCGGCGCCGGGCATCCACCTCAAGACCCGGGAAGTGGAAAGCCTGAGGGAAATCCCCGCGCACGCCCTCACCAACCGCGTGGATGAGCTGCTCGCCTTCCAGGGGGAGCAGACCGCCTGGCGCCTGGTGCTGGAGGCCGAGAAGCAGGCCGCGCGGGTGGTGGCGGATGTCTTCAACCTGATCACGATCGGGGATGGCCTGGTGGGCGGCAGCGCCACCATCCGCCTGGGCATCTACAACCAGGGCGTGCAGGAGTTCAACCTGCGCCTGCCCGCCCATTGGCGGGATGTTGATTTCGTGGGCGCGAACATCCGCCGCAAGGAGCTGCGTGGCGAAACCAACGGCAACGCGGACCAACTCTACACAGTCACCCTGCAGGACAAGGCCTGGGGCGCCTACACGCTTCTGATCACCTACGATTACCAGTTCGATCCCAAGGGCGCGGTGCTCAATTTGGCCGGCGCGCATCTGGCAGGGGTGGAGCGCGAGTCCGGCTCGGTCGGCATCATGTCGGGCGCCAGCCTGAAGCTGGCCCCCGCTACGCAGGCCGAGGGGTTGCGCAAGCTGGATGAGGGAGAGCTGAGCGAGGCGGACCGCTCCCTCTGCCTGCGCCCCCCGCTGCTGGTGTACAAGTACAGCGGCAGCAATTACCGGCTCAGCCTGCCGGTCAACCGTTTTGAGGAGATCCAGGTGCTCGACGCCGTGGCCGACCGCACCGAATTGACCACGGTGCTCACCGAGGCGGGGCAGATGCTCACGCAGGCCTCCTTCATGGTGAAGAACAACGACCGCCAGTTCCAGCGCTTCAAGCTGCCGCCCGGGGCCAAATGCTGGTCGTGCTATGTCAACGGGCAGTCGGCCAAGCCGGAGACCGATGGCCAATGGTTGCAGGTGGCCCTGCCGCGCAACGCCAACCGCGACCAGACCTACGCGGTGGACATGGTCTATGCGCAGAATATCACCCTCAGCCAGCGGCTGTGGCCAGCCCGGCTGCAACTGGTCGCCCCGGCCACCGACCTGCCCAACACCTATGCCGAATGGCAGATCTTTGCCCCCGGCACCTTCCGCCTGTCGGACTTTGGCGGGAACATGTCCGTGGCGCGGGGCACCACGTACGACCTGCAGGATGCCTGGTCGCGGTTTGTGGAGTTCTATGGCAATCTGGTGGACCGCAACCGGGATTCCCTGGCGGTGATCATCGTTCTGTTGGGGGTGGCTGGTTTGCTGGTGGCCGCCGTCAAGCGGGGTGCGCAGGGCCTGGTTTCCATGCTGGTGCTGCTGGTGGTGCTGGCGGTGTTGGGCGGCATGCTCCTGCCCGCCCTCAGCAAGGCCAAGGCCAAGTCACAGCGCATCAGTGTGGTCAACAACCTCAAACAGGTGGGTCTGGCCGCCCGCATCTGGGCCAACGACAATGGCGAGCTGCTGCCGGATTCCTTTGAGGCCATGCGCAATGAGCTGGGGACGGACAAGGTGCTGATCGATCCCCGTGACGGGCAGCGCCTGGTGTATGTGGGGTCGGGCAAGCGGGCGGACAACCAGTACGGCATCATCGCTTATTCCCCCTCGGACGCCAACGGACGGGTCGTGGCCTTTGCGGATGGCAGCGTGCAGCAGGTCAATGAGGAGAAGTTTCAGGAGGCGTTGCAGCGGGACGCGGCGATCCCGCGCGTGAACAACGCGGGACAGGTGCTCAATGCCGCCGCCAACAGCCCGTCCGCCGCCCAGGTCAGGTCGTCTCTGCCTTCGCAGCAACCGGCCCCGATGGCCCAGGCGGATGCCGTGCGGGCCGTGGCGGCCGCCCCGTTGCACTCCCTGCGGATTGATGTGCCCCGCAGCGGCAATGCCTTTTCCTTCACCAAGGTGCTCACGGGCAACGAGGCGCTGGCCGTCTCCGTGCGGATCATGCCGGATCGCTGGTACCGCTACGCCATGATGCTGGTGCAGTTGGCCATGTTTCTGACCGGCCTGGTGCTGGTTTGGCAGCAGTCGGCGCGATCGGTGCGGGGCAACTTCTGGTTCACGGTGGGTCTGGCGCTGGTCCTGGGCGGAGTGGGCAGCCTGTTCCACATGTGGCGGGTCCTGCATATCGTTCTGATCGTGCTGTTGCCAGTGTTGGTCCTGGCGGGGCTCGGCTATCTGGTCTGGGCCTGGCGTCGGCGGCATACGGTGTGGGCAACGCCGGTGGTCACCGCGCTGGCGCTGCTGGCGTTGGTCTGGCGGCCGGCCTCCGCGACGGCCGGGACCGCCTGGCAGGATTTGGGCGGCACGAACGCCGTGACGCTGACACATGCGCGCTTCGAGGGCCTCGTGCGCGACCGGCTGGCACAGTTGGATGTCACCTGCCGGATCCAGTCCACCAGCACCAACCAGGTGTTGAGCCTCTTTGGTGATGATGTGGCCGTGAGTGCGTTCACCCCGGACGATGGCCTCAAGCTCTGGCGCAGTCCCGGTGGCGTGGGGATTTTTGTGCCCCAACCCACCAATGCCACCATCAAATTGAGGCTCGTGGTGAAGGTGGGCGGCGATGTGACCCGGCAGCGCCTGGCGTTCGCCCTGCCCGCCGCCCTGGCCAGCGAGGTGGATCTGGCCCTGGACGAAGCGGAGGCGGAAGTGGATTTCCCCAGCGCCGTGGCCTTCGCCCGCACGGCCACGAACCAGCAGACCCGCGTGACGGCTGTCCTGGGGGGCACGGCGCGGTTTGAGCTGCTCTGGACGCCGCGTGTCAAGCGGGCGGCGGAAATTGCCGCCACGGTCTTCTGCCAGCAGGCGGCCCTGGTCAGCTTTGGCGGCGGGGTCTGCAATACCCGTGCCTCCCTGGATTACCATGTCTCGCAGGGGGAGACCCGCCAGTTGCGCGTGGCCCTGCCTGACGGTCAGCGGTTGCTGCGCGTGGAGGGTGAGGTGGTGCGCTCCTGGGAAATCCGGCCCGAGCCCGGCAAAATCAATCCGGTGCTCCACGTGGAGCTGATCCGCAACGTGCCCACTACGTTCAAGATCCTGCTTGAACTTGAGCAGGTCATGAATGCGACCCCGTGGTCGGCGCGGATTGATTTGCCGCAGCCCCTGGACGTGAAGCGGGAGACCGGCCTGATCGCCCTGCGGGCGTCCGAGGAACTGGCTTTGGCCGTGGAGCCCGCCGCCGAATTGCAGCGGGTGGAGGGGGAGGAGTTTCCGCGCCTGGTGCCCGATTGGAAGGAGGGGTTGGCGGGGGTGTTCCGCTATGTTCAGCACAGTTTCAATCTGACCGTGCGGGCCGAATCCGTGCAGCCGCAGGTGGAACTGGCCAGCCGGCACCATTTCCGGGTGGGGGCCCGGTCCACCACGCTGAACGCGCAGTTGGATTACACCATCAAGCGGGCCGGGGTGTTCAGGTTGTCGTCATGGTTGCCCAGCGGTTGGCGGTTGGTTTCGGTGGTTGGCCCCGCCGTGCAGCAGTGGGCGGAGAAAACGGAGGCGGGTGGACGCGGGCTGGAAGTCAGCCTGAAGCAGCGCACCCTGGGCAGTTGCCCGGTGACCGTGGTGCTCGAACGGGAATACAGCGTCCTGCCCCGGAAGATCTCCCTGGCCGGGTTGTCGCCGGTGCAGGCGGCCAAGCACACGGGTTTTGTTTCCGTGGGGGCTGAGTATGGCGTGGCGGTCAAGACGGACACCTTCACCGGCCTGATGGAAATCCCGCCCGCCCAGGCCGGGGTGAGCCTCTCCCAGGAGACGAGTGGCACCCTGGCCTTCAAGTTTGTGTCCGCCGGTGCCACTGCCGCCCCGGCCTGGCAACTGGAGGTTGGCACGGAAAGCGTGGAGGCATGGGTGCGGGCGGAAACCCTCACCCGGGTGAACGTGACGGAAAATCTGGTCAGCGGCCGCACCCTGGTCAGGTATGACATCGCCAATGCACCCGTGAAGGAGTTCACCCTGCGCATTCCCGGCACCTTGGGCAACGTGGATATCAGCGGCGCCAACCTGCGCCGCCGCGATCAGACAGGCGAGGTCTGGCGGGTCGAGTTGCAGAGCCCTGCCCGGGGCAGCCACGTCTTGACGGTTACCTGGGAGATGCCGCGCAACGCCCTGACCAACACCACGGATCTCTCCGGCATCCAGGCCCTGAAGGTGGAGCGCGAGACCGGTTTCCTGATCCTGCAGGCCCGAGCCCCGCTTCAGGTCTCCGTGCCAACCGTGTCCGATCTGCTCACCCGGGTTGATTTGGGCGAATTGCCGGACTGGGCCGGCCGGGTTGATTCCACAGCCGTGCTGGCCTACCGGTACGTGCGCCCTGGTTGGCGGCTGGGGGTTGCGGCCCGGCGTTTTGAGGAGGCCGAAGTGCTGTCCGCCCTCATCGACAGCGCCCGCTTCACCACGGTGGTGGCGGACGATGGCCAGAGCATGACCGAGATGGTGCTTTCGGTGCGCAACAAGGGTCGCCAGCATCTGGAGGTGGAAATGCCCCAGGGGGCCACCGTGTGGTCGGTGTTTGTCTCCGGGCAGGCGGTGCGTCCCGGCCACAAAGGCGCGCGGTTGCTGGTGCCGCTGGAGAAAAACTCCGCTCCCGACACCAGCACCGCAGTGGAGATCATCAGCGTGGGCCGGGAGGTGTTCCCGCGCGATTCCGGGGAGTTCGGCCTGTTTTCGCCCGGCTTCGATGCACCCTTGAAAAATGCCCGCTGGGACCTGTTTCTGCCGCCGGAGTTCGAGTACACCCCCCGGGCGGGCACCATGGTCCGCACGGTGGACATCGCGGTCGCCCCCCAGGTGCAGGTTTTCTCGCTTTCGGAGTACAGCGCGCAGGAGCAGGGGAAGCTGGGCCGGCAGCAGGCCGAGGTGCGGGCGGAGATCACCGAGGTGCAGCGCAACCTGAAGGGCGGCAACGTGCGCGAGGCCATCGGTGTTTATAACCGCACCCGTGCCAAGCAGCAGCGCGCGGATGAGAACTCTGACGACCTGCGCCAGATCGAGGTGGACCTGCGCCGCGTGCAAAGCAGCAACCTGATCGGTGCCCAGAACGCCTGGTACGCGGATAATTCTGTGCGCATCAACGGGGGGGCGGTGCCGCTGAATGAATCCGCCCAGCAAAGCTTTGCCGTCCCGGCGGCGGTGAATTACGACGCGGAAATCGCCGGGTTGCAGTGGGAGAAGATGGCCCAGGCCCAGAAGGTGGCCGAGACCAAGGTGGTGCCGTTGCGGGTCAACCTGCCCACGCGGGGGGTCAAGCTCTCCTTCACCCAGGTGTTGCAAACCGAACTGAACCAGCCGATGAGCATCCGTCTGAATGTGTCCAGCACCCGCACCAACGGTTGGGGATCCCGGGTCTGGTGGTCAGGACTTGCTTTCCTGGCCCTGTGGGGAATCGTGGCGCTTGCGCGACGCTCCAAACCGGTGGCGGTCTAAGGCAGCGGTGGATTGGCAGTCCAGCATCAAGACGCCCCCAGACTGTGTCTGGCCATCAAACAAAAAAAGCGGAACCGGTCAGGTTCCGCTTTTTTGTGAAATGGTGATATTGAATCAGTTGGTGGCCGGAACTGTGGCTACCACGTTGACGCGACTGCCGTCCTTGTCAAAGGCGACCTTGCCGTCAACCAACGCGAAGAGAGTCCAGTCACGGCCGGTGCCGACGTTCTGACCCGCCTCGAATTTGGTGCCGCGCTGCCGCACGATGATGCTGCCGGCGGTGACGGTGTGGCCACCAAATTCTTTGACACCCAGGCGCTTGCTCCTGCTGTCACGTCCGTTACGTACGCTGCCTTGTCCTTTTTTGTGTGCCATATGAGTAAGGGGATAAAATGTTAAGCGACGATTTCTTTGATCTTGAGCACGGTCAGTTCCTGCCGGTGCCCGATGGTCTTATGGTAACCCTTGCGGCGCTTCATCTTGAAGGCCACCACTTTGTCCCCGCGTTTGTGGGCGACAACGTCCGCCACCACTTTGGCGTTCGTTACCGTGGGCGTGCCCACGCTCAACTTGCCATCGTTATTCACCAGCAATACCCGGTCCAGTGTCACGGGTTGGCCAGCTTCCACTTCGAGCCGTTCCACTTCCACCGTGTCCCCGGCGGTGACCCGATACTGTTTGCTTCCGGTCTCTAATACAGCGTACATAAATGTTCTCTAATAAAAGGACGGAGATATCACCAGAGGATTTCCTTGGTGTCAACCCCGTATTTTCCAAATCGCAATCTAACTACCGTAGAACGCACAATTTAGCGAATCCACAGGTGTAAAGCAACCTTTTTGTTTATTTTTTCAACAGCCGACCACCACCGGTGGTGGTCTTTGGGTGCCTCACCCCCAAGCTGCTTGGTTAATGGGCGCATGCCAGCCACTCTGTCAGACAAGCCAACCCGCCCAAAGATGCGGAAAAAGTTCCTCCCCCTGATGGTTTCTTTGCGGGCATGATTCCCCCGGCGGTGTTTGGCCTGTCGTTGCGTGACCGGGTGCGGATCACACCGGCTTGACCGGTGGCACTTCAGCGGGCGGCAGTGCGGTTTCCGTGTGCTTCTCGATATACTCGATCAACTGGCTCAAGGTCACCGGTTTGGCCAGAAAAGCATAGCCCCCGCGGTGGGTGCCGTCTTTGCCGGCTTCTTTGGGGGACAGGGTGGCGGTCAAAAAGACGATCGGGATGTGTTTGAGGTTGGGGTCGCTCTGGATCAGCGCCGCCACTTCACCGCCGTTCACGTCCGGCATGATCACATCCAGGAAAATAATGTGCGGTTTGAACTCCCGGGCGGCGGATGAGCCCCGGCGTCCCCGGTTTTCCTCCCGCACCTCGTAGCGGCCATCCTTCTCCAGGTTCATCCGCAGCATCCGGGTGAAGGTCACCTCGTCGTCGATAATCAGTACGCGCTTCTTTTCCATGTTACTTGGGATCGGCGGCTTTGAACATGATGGCGACTCGCACACCACCCTCCGTCCGGTTTTCAATGTCCATCCTTCCCCCGTGCATGTCGATAATCTTTTTTGAGACCGTGAGCCCCAGCCCCGTCCCGACTCCGGTCGGCTTGGTGGTGTAAAAGGGCTCCCAGACCTTGGTGATCTGATCGGGGGGGATGCCCGTGCCGGTGTCCAGAAACTCGATCATGGCCACGTGATCGCCGGCGCGGAGGGTGCTGGAGCTGCGGTTGCCGGCCTCAATGGTGACCTCGCCGGGGGAAAGCTGCCGGGTGCTGGTGCGCACCCGCAGTTCCCCGCCTTGGGGCATGGCCTGGATGGCGTTCATGATCACATTCACAAACACCTGCTCCAGCTTGGGCCGGTCCGCCAGCACCGGCGGTGTCGCGGGGGCCAGCTCCCGTTCCAGGCGGATCCGGTTTTTGGCCAGTTCATGCCGCATCAGGGCCATGGGCCGCTCCACCATGGCGTTGAGATTCTCCACCCGCACGCCCAGCTCCTGGGCGGCGGCAAAATCCAGCAGCCCCCGGATCACCCCGTCCGCCCGCGCCAGCGCATCCACCATGTCGCCCAGGACCAGCGCGGAATTCTCGTCCGATGGGGGCAGGGACTGCTTCAGGTAATCGATGCCCGATTGCAGGATCGCCAGGGGGTTTTTCACCTCATGGGCCACCCCGGCCGCCAGGCGGCCAACGCTCTCCATTTTCTCCGCGTGAATCAGCAGGCGCTGGGCGGCCTTGATTTCCTCATGGGATTTTTTCAGATCCTCCAGCGCGTTCAGCAACACCTGGCGGCTCTGCGCCAGCTCCGCGTTGGCCTGGTGCAGTTTTTCCTCCGCATTCTTCCGCTCCGTGATGTCGGTCACCAGTCCGTCGTAGGCCACCACCTTGCCGGTCTCATCCCGGCGTGGCACCTGTGTGTTCCGCACCCAGCGGATGCTGCCGTCCCGGTGGACGATGCGGTGCTCCAGCGGTTCGGCCTTGCCCTCAATCACCCGGGCGGCCTGCGCCACCACGGCCGCGCGGTCATCCTCATAGACCATCAGGTACCACAGGTAGGACAGCGCCTGGTAATCCTCCGGCTGGTAGCCGGTCACGTTCATGCAGCCCGGCCCGTGCCGGGTCGCGGTCGGCACGCCCTCCTTCAGTTCCACCGTGTACAGGTAATCGGTCACCGAGCCCAGCAGCGTGCGGTAGCGTTCCTCGCTGTGGCGCAGCGCCAGTTCGGCTTCCTTTTGGTCTGTGATGTCCCAAAAGATGCCCTGCACCCCGATGGTGTGCCCCTCCGCGTCCTGGATGGGGGCCTTGCAGACGTTCACGTAGATCCGGCGGCCGCCGGGCAGCAGATGCTCCTCCACCGTTTCAAACACACGGTTTTCCCCGCTCACCCGGAGGTCATCCTCCTTGTACTTCGCGGCCATCGCCTCGGGAAAGAAATCGAAATCCGTGTGGCCGACGATTTCGGCCAACGGTTTGTCCAGGGTTTGGCAGAAGCGACGGTTGGCGAAGGTGAACCGGCCCTCCAGATCCTTGCGGAAGATGTTTTGCGGCAGGGTCTCGACCAGGGAATGATAGAAGGCTTCGGAGATGCGCAGGCGATCCTCTGCCTCCTTCTGATCCTGGATGTCCCGCGCCACGATGCTGGCCCCGCTGATCCGCCCGCCCGAGAGTGCCCGGGTGGGGGAGATGGTCATGGAGATGATGAGCGGGGCGCCATTTTTGTGCGCGGGTCGGGTCTCATGGTGCAGCACATGCTCCCCGGCCCGGATGTGGCACATCAGTTCCTCCGCTTGGGCATGCCGGTCACCCGGGTAGAGCAGTTCCACCTGATGCCCCACGGCCTCGACGTCCGAAAACCCGAAGATCCGCGCGGCGGCCGGATTCCAGCTCTTGATGCGCCCATCCAAGGAAACCCCGAAGATGGCGTCATCGGAATACTCCACTGTGGCCGCCAGCATTTGCAGGCTGTGGGCGTGATCGGTCGTTAGCGGCTGGTGGGCATGTCGGCGGGCCGGGCTGGACCCGGCTGCCGCTCTGCTGGACTTGAATGACGAGTTGGGCACGTCTGGACGATGTTTCCGCAAGGCATCGGGCGTCGCGGCATTAGGAGACTACTTTTGTTTGAGGTTTGCGGCAAACAAAAACAGGGCTTCATAATAACCTGTTTTATTGTACACTTTGATGTTTGCCTGAACCAAGTTTCTTGTTCTGTCCCCGCAGGCGGGGTTTCCCTTGACGTTCCGTGCCCCGAGCTTCACTTTGGGCGTGCTCCATGCGTGCCTGCATCATTTTTAACCCGGCGGCCAAGGGTGACAAAGCCCGGACTTTCCGCGCCCACCTGGATCGGTTGGCGCAGGAGTGTGACCTCAGACCGACCACCGGACCCGGTGCCGGCCAGGCACTAGCCGCTGAAGCCGTTCGTTCGCAATATGATACCATCATCGCAGCGGGCGGGGATGGCACCATCAATGAGGTTCTCAATGGCCTGGTGGAGGCCGGAGGATGTGCGCAGGCGCGTTTGGGGGTGATCCCCCTCGGCACGGTGAATGTTTTCGCCCGTGAGTTGGGTGTTCCCAGGTCCGTGGAACACGCCTGGCGCATCATCGCGGCCGGTCGGGAAAGGCTGGTTGACTTGCCCGTTTTGACGCGTGTGCCTCCGGGCGGGGCGAACGCCCAGCGCCACTTTGTGCAAATGGCCGGGGCGGGCCTGGATGCGCGGGCGGTTGAGCTGTTGGATTGGCGCTGGAAAAAGCGGGTGGGCGCCCTGGCGTACGTGATGGCCGGCTGCCGCGCCATGCAGCAGGTGCAGCCGATCATCAACGTGCGCGGTGATGGCCGTTCGTATCAGGGGGAGCTGGTCCTGGTGGGGAACGGGCGGCGGTACGGTGGTGATTTCATCCTCTTCCCCCAGGCGGCCATGGATGACGGTCTGCTGGATGTGACGGTTTTCCCCCGGGTGAACTGGTGGCGTCTGGTGATCTGCGGCCGGGCTTTTCTCACCAAACAATTTGCCGGGGCCGCCGGGGCTTTTCATTTTCAGGCGCGGGAGATTGAACTCACCAGCACCAGCCCGGTGCCAGTGGAGACCGAGGGTGAACTGGTGGGACACCTGCCTGCCCGCGTGACGGTGCGTCCCCGGGTTTTGCGGGTGCTGGTCCCCTGAAGGTAAAAAAAAGAGGCCGCCTGCGAAAGGCGGCCCTGATAAGGGAACACTGGTTTAGCGGGTGACCAACTGGCGATGCCGGGCGAACACTCCCCGCAGGGACTTTGACAGCTCGTCCTGCAACGCCTGGACCTCCGCATATCGGGCGGCATTCGCTGCGCGCGGGGTGGCGGTTTCGGATTTGTTCAATTTGATGAACTGATCGGTGACGTCCGCCATGGTGGCCTTTTCCCCCTGCTGGAGGCGCCAGCACCAGAGCGCTTGCAGGGCCGCGCCAAATGCGGCCCCCTCGCTCACCTGCAAGGTGACCACTTCGGCGTTGAAGACGTCCGCCATGATCTGCCGCCACACTTTGGATTTGGCCCCGCCACCCGTGGCGCGGATCTGGGTGGGCTTCACGCCCAAATCCGCCAGTCGGCGCAGCCCGTAATTCATGCCCAGCGTCACCCCTTCCATCGTGGCCCGGGCAAAATGCGCGGCCGTGAAGGTGCGGGTGTTGACGCCGAAATAGACCCCGGTGCCGTCGGGCACATTCGGGGTGCGTTCCCCTTCCAGGTAGGGCAGCAGCATCAGGCCCTGGCAGCCGGCCGGCGCAACGGCCGCGAGATTGTCGAAATCCTTGACGGAAAGGCCGAAATCGTTGCGCACCATTTCCGTGGCCACCGTCACGTTCATGGTGCAGAGCAACGGCAGCCAATGGTTGGTGGAATCGCAGAACGCGGCAATCTCCCCCTGGGGATCGATCACCGGTTTGTCCGCGCAGGCATAGATGGTGCCGCTGGTCCCGAAGCTGGCCGTGATGACCCCCTCGCGGGTGTTGCCGGTGCCGATGGCCCCCATCATGTTGTCGCCGCCGCCCGCGCTGACCAGGATGCCGGGCTGCAGGCCGAGCTGCCGTGCGGTCGTTTCCTGGAGGGTGCCGGCCGGTTGGTCGCTGGAAATCAGGCGCGGCAGTTTTGCCGCCAGGTCGGGGTCGATGGCTCGGAGGGTGGCGGCGCACCAGGCGCGCTTGCGCACATCCAGCAGCGCGGTGCCGCTGGCGTCGCCATATTCCATGACGGCCTGGCCGGTGAGCCAGAAATTCAGGTAGTCGTGCGGCAGCAGCACCTGGTGCAGCCGTTCGAAATTCTTGGGTTCATGCTTCTTCAGCCAGAGAATCTTGGAGGCGGTGAAGCCGGGTAGCACTGCCAGGCCCTGTTTTTTGATGGTGGCCTTAAGCCCGCCCAATTGGCCCATGATCTCTTCGCATTCGGCTGCGGTGGTGGTATCACACCAGAGCTTGGCGGGCCGGATGACCTGGCCCTGCTTGTCCAGCGGCACAAACCCGTGCTGCTGCCCGCTTACGCCGATCGCCTTGACCTCGCCGGCCTTGGCTTTGGCCAGCTTCAGGGCCTGCTTGATCGCTTTGGCCGTGGCATCCAGCCACGCCTGCGGATCCTGCTCTTTGGCCCCGGGCGGCAAATTGGGAAGTAAATCATACCCCGCCGATGCGGACGAAAGGACCTTGCCGGTCCGGGCTTCCACCACCAGCACTTTGGTTGATTGAGTGCCGCTATCAATACCCAGCAAAAGAGTTCTCATGTTAGTTTTGAAATGTTGACGGCCAAAGAAATACCCAACTCCGCCCGCCAGTTCAAAACAAATTATGCCGCCAAACTTGTTTGGCAGGGTTGTTCCCCGGTCGGTTTTGCTTTGGCTTCGGTTGGTTTGCATTTGCCTTTGACGGTCCACCCCGCCATCTTGGGCCACATGAACGCATGTTTGCGCATGTCTCGGTTTGGCCTGGGAACTTGCTGGGCACTGCTTTTGGTGGTCGGCTGGACGCTTCCTGCCTTGGCGGCTGAGGACGCCGCCAAACTGGCCGACAAAGCCCCTGCCAAAGAGAAAGGCCGCGAGGAGGAGCGCCTGGTGGAGACGCGTGGCCAGGTCAGTATCGAGGGCCGTCCGGTGGAGTACCTCGCCCGCACGGGCACATTGGTGTTGCGTGACGGCGATGACAAGCCGAGCGCCTCCGTTTTCTATGTCGCCTACTTCAAGCAGGGGGAAACCAATCTCGCCCGGCGGCCCATCACTTTCAGCTTCAATGGGGGTCCAGGTTCCTCCTCCGTCTGGATGCATCTTGGCCTGCTCGGCCCGCGCCGGGTGAGGCTGCAACCCGATGGCATGGCTGTCCCCCCGCCTTACACGCTGATGGACAACGAATTCTCCCTGCTCGACACCACCGACCTGGTGTTCATCGACCCGGTCAGCACCGGCTTCAGCCGCGCCATCAAGTCCGAGGATGCCCGCAAGTTTCACGGCTTGCGCGAGGACATCAGCTCGGTGGGGGATTTCATCCGGCTCTTTGTCACCCGGCACCAGCGCTGGGCTTCGCCGAAGTTTGTGATTGGCGAGAGCTACGGCACCACGCGTGCCGCCGGGCTCTCGGGCGAATTGGCCCAACGCCACAAGATGAATCTGAACGGCATCATGCTGGTCTCAACGGTGCTGAATTTTGCCACCCTGGATTTTGAGGAGGGCAATGATCTGCCTTATGTTCTGTTCCTGCCCACCTATGCCGCGGCTGCCTGGCACCATAAAAAGCTGGCCCCGGAATTCCAACAATTGCCGCTGCCGGGGCTGTTGGCACGGGTGGAGGCTTTTGCCACGGGCGATTACCAGCAAATCCTCTTCCGGGGCGCGTCGGCCAGTGCCGCCGAGCGGCGCAAGGTCGCCACCACCCTCGCGGGATTCACTGGTTTGACGCCGGAATTCGTGGAGCGCGCGAACCTGCGCGTGCGCATGTCCCGCTTTGCCGCCGAACTGCTGGCCGGGGAAAGCCAGGTGGTGGGGCGGTTTGACAGCCGTTACCGCGGCCCGGTGCGGGACCGCCTGGCGGGCGGTCAGGAGTACGATCCCAGCGCGGAGGCCGTCTTCAGCGTCTTTGGCTCCACCTTCAACCACTACTTGCGCACCGAACTCAGGTATGAAAGCGACGTGTCGTATGAACTGCTCAACGGCGCGGTGAATCCCTGGAACTGGGGGGAGCAGAATTCCTATGTCAATGTGGGGGAAATACTGGCCGGGGCGATGACCCGCAACCCCTTTCTCAAGGTCTATGTGGCCAATGGCTTTTTTGATCTGGCCACCCCGTATTTTGCCTCCCGCTACACCTTCAACCACCTGAATGTGGATGCCGCACTGCTGCGGAACCTGAGCCAGGAAGATTACACCGCCGGTCACATGATGTATCTGAATGTGCCCGATTTGAAGAAAATGAAACAGGATTTGGTTAGTTTCATCAACGGAGCCGTGCCCCAGTAAACCCGGATCGAAGTCTGCACGTTCCCCTGTGAGCCAACCGCCCCCAACCCCACCTGCCGCGACTTCGCCGGACCGCCTGGTCCGGGTGGTGGAGTTGGTGGCGCGCTGGGTGAGGGAGCGGCATGAACCGGGTGGGGGGTGGTTGCGGGTGCGCGGGTTCCTCCGCTTGGGCCTGACGGTTCTTACTTTGGCTTACGCCGTGGGTTTGGCCATGTTGCTGGGGTGTCTGGAGTGGGTGGGGGAGCGGCATTGGTTGCTGAGTTTCCTCCTGTATGTGCCCCCGCAGGTCTGGCTTCTGCCGGTTTTCCCCTTGGCTGGGTTCGCCCTGTGGCTGCACCGGCGTCTCTTGTGGCTCAACCTGGCCGGTGTGCTGTTGGTGCTGGCCTGCTACATGGACCCGGAATGGCATGGCACCGCCACGACCAAACGTCCGGTGCTGCGGATTCTGACCAACAATATCGGGGAAAACAATAAAACCAGCCTCGCGCCTTTTCTGAAGTCTGAACAGCCGGACCTGGTCTTGTTGCAGGAGGCCACGTCGCGGGGGCACGCGTACCTCAAGGCATTTCCCGAATACTACATGGCGGAGCGGAGCGAGTTTGTGCTGCTCAGCCGCTGGCCAATCCGCAACGCTGGTTTGCTGCCCATCCTGATCAAGGGCTACGGTTCCGTGGCGGCCTGGTTCGAGGTGGAGTGGCAGGGGCAGACACTGGTGGTTTACAACGTGCATATGGCCAGCCCCCGGCGGGATTTGTACAAGCTGCGCGGCACCGGACTGCTGGTCGCCCTGGCCGGGTCCTGGCAGGAAACCGGTCGTGCGGAGGAATTCCAGCAGACTTACGCCGCCGCCTGGGAACGGCGCATTGGGGCCGCCAAAAAGTTTGCCGCGCATCTGGCCCGGGAGAAGCGTCCGTTTGTTGTGGCGGGCGATTTCAACATGCCCAACCACGGTGCCCTGTATCACCTCTTTGCCAGCCAGTGGCCGGATGCCTTTGAACAGGCGGGGTGGGGGTATGGCCTTACTTTTCCAGGGTACACCCTCAATCCTCTGACCTTTTTCGGACCCTGGCTGCGGATTGATTACGTCTTTGCCGGGCCGGGTTTCCGTCCGGTGTACTGTCAGACCGAGCCGGGTCGGCGTTCCCAGCACCGGGCGGTGGCGGCGCGGTTGGCCGTGGAAATGGCTCTGCCGGAGACGACCACCGACCGTCTGGAAGCCGCTGAGTGACGGGCAAAGGTGCTTGGCAATACCGGGATCATTCAGGCATACTTTTTGACATGATTTCAATCGCGTTGTCGGGCACGGCCCTGCTGGCGTGTCTGGGGTTTGCCTGGCTGGCTCCGGCCGGCTGGCAAAGGCTGGTGGATTTGGTGGTTCCCTGGCTGGCCGCCCTGGTCCGGCGGCGTGCCCTGGCGGTGCTGGTGGTGGGTGTGCTCTCCCTGCTGCTCAACGCGGCGATCACCACCCTGGTGGGAGTTTCCCCACCGCATATTCATGATGAGTTTGCCAATCTGCTGGCGGCGGATACCTTCCTGCACGGTCGCCTGGTGAATCCTCCCCACCCGATGTGGGAATTCCTTGAGTCCATCCATGTGTTGTCCCAGCCGGTCTATATGTCCAAGTATCCACCGGCCCAGGGCCTGATGCTGGCGGTGGGGCAGGGGTTGGCCGGTCAGCCGGTGGTGGGCATGTGGCTGAGTGTGGCCCTGGCGTGCGCCGCCATTTGCTGGGCGTTGCAGGCCTGGGTCTCGCCCCGCTGGGCGCTGCTGGGGGGGCTGCTTGCGGTGTTTCACCCGGTGCTCCTGAAGTGGGGCCAGGTGTATTGGGGCGGGACCGAAGCGCTCCTGGGTGGGGCGCTGGTCGTGGGGGCCTGGCGCCGGTTGTTGCGGCACATCACCTGGCCGCGTGCCTCCGCCTTGGTCATCGGCCTGGTCCTCCTGGCGCTCAGCCGGCCCTTTGAGGGGCTGCTGTTGGCGGTGTTGGCGCTGGGGGGCTTGCTGGTGGGGATTTGGCGGCAGCGCGAGGATCTTTCGCTGTCTCAATTGCGCGCCCTGGTGCTCCCGGTGATGGTCGGCATGGGGTTGTTTCTCGGTTGGCAGGCCCTTTACAATGACCGGGCCACCGGCAGTTTCCTGAAGCTGCCCTATCTGGTTTACGAGGAGCAGCATGCCGTGGCTCCCTTCCTGGTCTGGCAAAAACCGCGTCCGGAACCCCGGTATCGCCACCCCTTCATTCGGGACCACTTTGTCGGTTATGCCCTGGAGGAATACCAACGCCAGCAATCGTGGCCGGGTTTGCTGCGGGAGACTTGGTCGAAAATCACCCGTCTGGCCAAGGGCTACCTCTGGAATTATTGGCTGCTGGTTCCCGCCGTGTTGGGGTGGGTGTGGCAGTTTCGGCGTGGGGGCTGGTCCCGGTATGCCGCCGGGATCACTTTGGTGTTTTTGGCGGTGTTGCTGCAGGAAACCTGGATGTGGGATCGCTATGCCGCACCGGGGGGCGTGCTGTTCCTGTTGCTGGTGGTGATGGGGTTTCACCGCCTCGCTCGCTGGCAGGGGCAGGGGCGGGTCCTTGGTTCCACGCTGGTCGTTGGCCTATCGGCCGCCTGCCTCGTTCAAAGCGCGTTGTGGGTGAAAAACCGGAAGTGGGAATATTCCCGCCGGGATTGGGACTGGCAGCGGGTAGCGCTCACCAAACAATTGGAATCTCAGGGTGGGACGCATCTCGTCATTGTCCACCAGGGAGCGCGCCAGTCAGTACACAATGACTGGGTGCATAACGGGGCGGCGATTGATCAGCAGCGCGTGGTGTGGGCGCGGGACCTGGGCCCCGCCCAAACCCCCCGGCTCCTGGCTTATTACGCGGATCGAAAAGTCTGGCTGTTGGAAGTTGAAAATCCTTGGGAACCTGAGATTAAGGATATTCAAAAGGCCGTGTTAAAGCCGTATCCCGCAGTTTCGGCCAACCGATAGGGTTCAAGGCTTTGCTTTATGCTTCCCTTGTGACGATAGTCAGTTTACGGTAAAGATCATACACGCGTATGGGTGAGCAATCTGTCCTATCAGCGGTGAGTGAGTCCGTAACCTCCTTTTTTCGCCGGAAAAAGGTGGGGGTGGAGGTTCCACCGCACCTCTCCGGGTGCATCAAAAATCCGTATGGGGCATTCCAATTCACGATGCGCTTGTGGCCCGGAGCGACTTACGAGATCCGTGCCTCCACGAACCTCGTTGCCTGGGAGTCAATCGCCATGGACACCACCCGTGAGGGACAGGTGGACTACGTGGACTCTGACGCCCGCAAATTCAACCATCGGTTTTACCGGGTGATGGCCGGCGCGTTGGGTTCCGAAAATGTGGTTGGCTATGCCACCGTTGTTTCCCCGCCCGGGTTTGCCCTGATCGCCAATCCCCTGCATGCGCCCGACAACCGGGTGGCGATCCTGTTTCAGGGCGTTCCAGAAGGCACGACGTTGCACAAGTTCGACCGCAATGTCTTCAAATTGCTGGATAATCCTTTTCATGAGGGCAAGTGGAGTAATCCTGATGAAACCCTCGTGCCGGGGGAGGGGGCAATCCTAAACAATCCCACCAGCGATTACCGGCCCATCACGTTTGTGGGGGAGGTGATGCAGGGCAAACTCTTCAACTAACTGCAATCGGGATTCAGCCTGCGCAGTTCGATGGTGCCGCAAAGCGGCCGGCTGCACTTGGACCTGGGCTTTCCTATAGCGGCCGATGACGTCATTCATTTGTTTGATCGCGACACGCAAAAATATGTCATCATGGAGTACGATGAGGCTCGGTGGAATGACAATCCACCGGTGGTGGGGATAGGGGAGTCATTCTGGGTGGGCAAAAACGTGGCGGGAAATTGGATCCAGGAGTTTCACATTCAATAAGGTTTCCGGTCCACGGAGGTGTTCAGCGGGCTTGACACTGGCAGGTCCACGTTTCAACTTTGGGAAATGACCCGGCCCGGATTGACGCCAGCTTGTGCCCGCATTTTCCCGCTGGAAGGGATTTGGCGGCCGGTGTCTTGTCGTCTCGGTTTGTTCCTGCTCGCCGTGTTCCTTTTGCTGGGCGTGCAAGCCGAGGAGGTTGTCTTTGCCGTGCGCCAGCCCAGGGGCCCCCATTGGTACGAGAATTTCGGCCATTCCATCACCGATGCTGGCAAGGCGGTGTACGGCGCCGGCGGGCGGCTCTGCAAATTGGATTTGGAGACCGGCAAACTTACGGTGCTGCTGGATGATCCCCAAGGGGGTGTCCGCGATCCCCAAGTTCATTACGACGGTCGCCGGATTCTCTTCTCCTGGCGCAAGGGTGGTTCGCCCCATTATCACCTCTATGAAATCAACGGTGAGGGCGGCGGGTTGAGGCAGCTCACAGAGGGGGCCTGCGATGATCTTGAGCCCAGCTACCTCCCCGATGGCGGGGTGGTTTTCTGCTCCAGCCGCTGCAACCGTTTTGTCCCCTGCTGGTATGTCCAGGTGGCCACCCTTTACCGCTGTGATGCGGATGGGAAAAACCTTCGCCCCCTCTCCTCCAACATCGAGCAGGATAACACCCCTTGGGTGTTACCCGATGGCCGCATCCTGTACACCCGCTGGGAATACGTGGACCGCTCCCGTGAACATTTCCATCATCTTTGGGTGATGAATCCGGATGGCACGGGCCAGATGACCTTTTATGGCAACACCCGTCCCGGGGATGTTTATCTCGATGCCAAACCCATCCCCGGAACCGCCCGGGTGCTGATGGTCAACTCGCCCAATCATGGCCGCCAGGAACACGAGGGGCGCATCGCCATCATCAACGCGGACATCGGTCCCGATGCGCCGCAGGCCCAGGCCATCCTCAATCCCACCAACAACTGCCGCGATCCGTACCCGTTCGCCCCAGACGCCTTTCTGGTGGCCCAGGAAAACCGGTTGTTGCTGATGAATGGCCAGGGTGAGACCCGTGAGCTTTACCGCCTCTCCGGTGAACTTGCCAAAGACGGCACCTGGCTCCATGAGCCGCGCCCGATTCGCCCCCGCCCCCGCGAGCCGGTCATCCCGTCCAAAGTCAATTGGGCCGAGGATTCCGGCCAGCTCATTGTGATGGACCTTTACCATGGCCGCAACCTGGAGGGCGTTCGCCGGGGGGCCATCAAAAAACTGCTGATCCTGGAAAATCTGCCCAAGCCGGTGAATTACACCGGTTCCATGGACCCCGTCAGCTATGGCGGTTCGTACACGCTCAATCGCGTTTTGGGCACCGTGCCGGTGGAGGCCGATGGCTCGGTGAACTGCCGGGTTCCCGCCCTGCGCAGCCTCCAATTGG